>DATNIJ010000285.1:0-23989 GCA_035604475.1 Alphaproteobacteria bacterium | reverse complement strand
AGCTTGGCGGGGCCGGCGCCGGCCGCCGCCGAGACGATCAAGATCGCGCACTCGACCTGGGTCGGCTACGGCCCGCTCTACATCGCGCGCGACAAGGGCATCTTCAAGAAGAACGGCGTCGACGTCGAGCTCGTGCTGATGGAGGATCCGAAGGAGCGCTTCCCGACCCTCATGGCCGACAAGATCCAGATGATCTCCAGCACGGTCGATACGGCGCTGCTCTACCTCAAGAACCGCGACGATTTCCAATACGTGGTCGCGATCGACGATTCGAACGGCGGCGACGGCATCGTCGCCAACAAGGACATCACGTCGATCAAGGACCTCAAGGGCAAGAAGGTCGCCGTCAACGAGGGCTCGGTCTCGGAATTCTATTTGAACGTGCTGCTCGATCGCGCCGGGCTCAAGGAGTCCGAGCTCAACATCGTCAACATGACCGCGATGGACGCCGGTACTGCCTTCGTCACCAAGCGGGTGGATGCGGCGGTCACCTGGGAGCCCGCGCTCACCAAGGGCAAGACGGCCCCGCACGGCCATCTCCTCGTCGACAGCTCGTCGACGCCAGGGCTCATCACCGACGTCATCATCATCAAGTCGAGCTGGGTCAAGGCGCACCCGAAGGACGTCGCGGCGATCGTCAAGTCATGGGAAGAGGCGGTCGCGTACTACGAGGCGCACCCCGACGAATCGATCGCGATCATGGCCAAGGGTGTGGGCGGCTGGCTCAAGGATCCCAAGGATTTCAAGGAGACGCTCTCCGGCATCAAGTTCTACGACGGGGCCGCGAATAAGACGTTCTTCGGCACCGCCGCCAAGCCGGGGCCGCTCTTCCAGACCACCGAGGATGCGATCAAGATCTGGACGGACCACGGCAAGCTGCAGGTCAAGGTCACGCCGAGCGACCTGATCAATTACAGCTTCGTCAACGGTTGATGCTGCGGTTCGTCGAAGCCTACTTCGCACCGAAGAAGGACATCCCACGGCGTGTTTACCTCTCGGTAAGCACGCTCGTGGGGTTCCTGGGCCTGGCATTCTGGTGCGCGCTTGCCTATGGCGGGCTGGTGCGGCCCGATTTCCTGCCGACGCCCGTGGCCGTGGCCAAGGCGGGGATCGCGGGGATCGAGGATGGCTCGCTCTTGGTGAACACGGTGGCGAGCCTCACCGAGATCATGACGGGCTTCGTCCTCGCCTCGATCTTCGCGGTGCCGATCGGCATCCTTATGGGCAGCTTCAAGATCGTCGAGGCCTCGGTCGAGCCCGTCACCAACTTCGTGCGCTATCTGCCGGTGAGTGCCCTCATCCCGCTCCTTATCCTCTGGGTCGGCATCGACATCGAGGAGAAGGTCGCGGTCATCTTCATCGGGACCTTCTTCCAGCAGCTCATCCTCATCGCCGACGTCTCGCGCGGCGTCTCCCACGACCTTCTCGACGTCTCCTACACCTTGGGGGCGGACCGGCGCACGGTGGTCACCCGCGTGTTGATACCCGCGACCATGCCAGGCGTCATGGACACGCTCAGAGTGACACTCGGCTGGGCCTGGACCTATCTCGTGGTGGCCGAGCTCGTCGCCGCGAACAAGGGGCTCGGCTACTTCATCCTCAACTCGATGCGCGGCCTGTTCACCGACCAGATTTTCCTCGGCATCATGGTGATCGGTCTCTTGGGCCTGATCGCCGACCAGATCTTCAAGCTCGCACGCAATTGGCTGCTCCCCTGGGCCGCGAACCCTTGAGCTAGGGTCCTGGTTTTGAAATTCGCCACATCATGAAAACACTTGTCATTGCGAGGCGCCCGAAGGGAAACGAAGCAATCCAGAAAGGATATCGCAGCCAGCGCCCTGGATTGCTTCGCTGCGCTCGCAATGACGGTTATCTCCGGGTGAGACGAACCTCTGAATCGCGACACTAGGGTATCGCGATCATGGCGAAGTTGCGCATCGACAACGTGGCCCTTCGTTTCCTGCCCAAGGGCGGCAGTCCGGTCACCGCACTCGAGAACATTTCGCTCGATGTCGGGGAGGAGGAATTCTCGGTCATCGTCGGGCCGTCCGGCTGCGGCAAGACGAGCCTCCTGCGTCTCGTGGCCGGCCTCACCCAGCCGAGCGAGGGGGCGATCTATCTCGACGGCCATGCGGTCACCAGGCCCGGCAAGGACCGCGGCATGGTGTTCCAGTCCTACACGCTCTTTCCCTGGCTCAGGGTCGAGGAGAACGTCGAGTTTGGCCTCAAGATCGCCGGCATCGAGCAAGCGGAGCGCAAGCGGATCGCGCAACGCTACATCGCCGAGGTGGGCCTCGAGGGCTTCGAGCGCGCCTATCCCAAACAGCTCTCGGGCGGCATGATGCAGCGCGTAGCGCTCGCGCGGGCGCTCGCGAATGATCCCGAGATTCTTCTCATGGACGAGCCCTTCGGCGCGCTCGACGCCCAGACCCGCTCGCTCATGCAGGAGCTTCTCCTCAAGATCTGGGAGCATGCCCACAAGACCGTGCTCTTCATCACCCACGACATCGACGAGGCCATCCTGCTCGGCGACCGGGTTTACGTGATGACGGCGCGGCCCGGACGCATCAAGGAGAAGATCGACATCGACATCGCGCGGCCGCGCTCGGTCGAGGTGCTCACCTCCGATCGCTTCATCGCCATCAAGCGCCGCATCATGGCACTCATCCACGAGGAGGCGGTGCGCGCCATGGCCTGAGCCGGCCCTCGCCGGCCCTTTATGGTGCGCTGCGGCAGCTGAGGCCCGGCCGGACCGCGCGCGGCGCTGTTTCCTAGAGAAAATGCCGTCTCATCAAGGCCTTAAAATTTTCGTTTGAATTGTTTTCGAACATCTGATTTATTGTGCGTTGCGGCATGGCGCTCTGCCGCTTCGGCAGGGCGCGTCGCATGCCCTTATTGGGCGTTTCCTCCCTACACTTGGGCCGCGCCTCGGCGCGGCCCCTTTTTTGCCCGCGTTTTGGCGGGCCCCCCGAGCCTGTCCGGCTCAGCGCTCACGCGCGCTCGGGTGGCGTGCGGCTGCCGGGGCCGAGTGCGCGCTGCATGATCACGCAGTCGACCCAGCGCCCGAGCTTGTAGCCGACCGCGGGAAGCAGTCCCACCTCGCTGAAGCCGAGCGTCTGGTGGGCGGCGATCGAGCTCTCGTTGCCGGAGTCGCCGATGACCGCGACCATCTGGCGGTAGCCGAGTGCGGTGCAGCGCTCGACGAGGGCTGCGAGCAGCGCGCGCCCGATGCCCTGGCGCAGCGCGCGGTGGTCGACATAGACGGAGTCCTCGACCGTGTGGCGATAGGCCGTGCGCGTGCGGTAGGGCCCGGCATAGGCGAAGCCGACGATACGGCCGCGGCGCTCGGCGACGAGATAGGGAAGCCCGCGCTTCAGCGCCTCGCCGCGGCGGCGCATGAGCTCGTCCACGTCCGGCGCGACCTCCTCGAAGGAAGCGAGCCCGCGCCTCACGTGGTAGCCGTAGATTTGCTCGACGGCCGTCATGTCCTCCTCGCGCGCCTCGCGCACAAGGAGATCGGGCGCCGGCTGAGGCAGCGGCAGGGAGGTGCCCATTCCCGCTTCCTCAGTCGCCGGGCAACAGCGCCGGCAAGCGCTCGCGCAAATGGGCGGCGAGTGCGGCCATGTGCGCGCCCACTTGGGCGAGCCCCCGGCCGCGCTCGATCGTCGCCTCATTCATGTAGAGCGCGCGGTTGATCTCGATCTGCAAGGCGTGCACATGCGCCTCGGGAGCTCCGTAGTGGCGCGTGGTGAAGCCGCCCGCGTAAGGATTGTTGAGCACGACCTGATAGCCGCGCTCGGCCAGGAAGCCCTCGACGAGCCCGGTGAGTGCGGGCGCGCAAGAGGTCCCGTGGCAGTCGCCGAGCACGATGTCGAGGCGACGCCGGCCGGCGTCCTCGTCCATGGGTCCGCCGATCGACGGCATGGAGTGGCAATCGATCAGGACCGCGAGGCCGAAACGGCGCTCGGTCGCCTGGACGAGGCCCTCGAGCGCCTCGTGATAGGGCCGATAGAGACGGTTGACGCGCTCGAGCACCTCGGCGAAGCGGAGCTTCTCTCGGTAGATCTCCTCGCCGTTGGCGACCACCCGCGCGATGGTGCCAAGCCCGGCCGCTATCCGCGGCGAGCGGGTATTGGCGTAGTCGGGGAGCGGGTCGGCGAACATGGCGGGATCGAGCTCGAAGGGCTCCCGGTTCGGGTCGACGTAGGCGCGCGGAAAGAGGGCGCGGATGAGCGGCGCGCCTTGCGCAATCACGCCTGCGAAAATCTCGTCGACGAAGGAGTCCTCGGATTTGCGCAGCGCCACCGCATCGAGGCGCGAGCGCGCGACGAAATCGGCGGGATAGTTGCTCCCGCTGTGGGGCGAGGCAAAGACGACGGGCATGGTCTGCTGGCGCGGCGCCTGCAAATCGCAGGCGCCGTCCAGCTCGGCGACCGGTACGGCAAAGCTGTCCATGGCTTTGTAACTAACCTATTCGCGCCTGCCTGTCACGAGCGCGGGCGCTTCAGGCCAAGGACGCCCAAGAGGCGGGCACGTGGCGCGAGCGCAGGCTTGCAAAGCGCCGCCTTCGGCGATATAGGACGCTTTCCCGACGAGAATGACCTTGCCGGACGGGCGCGTAGCTCAGCGGGAGAGCACTACGTTGACATCGTAGGGGTCGCAAGTTCAATCCTTGCCGCGCCCACCATCCCCCGCTTGGCGATCTCAGCGCGTTGCTCAAGGCCCCGCCGTCGCGGAGCGCCGCAAGAGCCAGGCTGTCACGGTTTCTGTCACAGCGAGGCACCATGGCGACTTTCAGAAAGCGAAACGGCAAGTGGCAAGTGCAGGTGCGGCGCGCCGGCGCGCATCCCGTTTCCAATGATCTCACCAGTGGCGCCTCGTCGTCTGTGTTGGAGCGCCCAACGTCTTTGACGGCTATACCCGAGCCGACCTTCAGTGATCCCCGTGCCGCCCGAAGCGACACACAAGCGCTTGAAGCCTTGGCCGGCCTAGCGGGCGAAGGGACACACTTCGGCGAATCGTCTAGGGTGTCCGGTCTGAAGCCGAGCACGTTCAAGGCTGCCCGCACACGCCTTAAAGCAGCCGGGAAGGTCCGCCAAGACGGCGACCTTTATCGGGTCATGCAATAAGGCCGGGGCCAGAACACGGTCGGAATAACGTCACCTGACCGTGCGCGCCCCAAGGGTCCGGAAGTAGGGTCGGAATACCCCCTTAAGGGGGTTCCGCCCTTCCGGCCTGGGTCCGATATGATTTCGGCGCGCAAGCTGTCATCGGTCTAATTAAAAGAAGGGCTGGGGCATCTTCACGTGATCTGGTATTTCGGCGATTATAGCGTTGACAAATCCACTGCTACATTTCCGGCCCTCACTTCGAACACTGATAAGCCCACACCTTGCAATCCTTGCCGCCGCCTTGCTCGCATTTGGTTTGGGCGTCCGCGCGCGCCTCGGCTTCGCTGTCGCCAAGCCCCCAAAAGGCGGAGGCACCTTCGGCCGCTACCACCGCTCCGCATTTTCGGTCGAACCACACCATCACTTCGCAATCGTCGCCGTGCTGCTTGCAGCTTTGCATGGCAGCGCTCTCCGCTTGCGCCTTGCTGCCCCAATTATGGGACACGCCCCAGGCCCTGCTTTTTGAGCCGAAGGCAATAGCGCCATAGCTGGCGGCAGGGCCGCACGCACTTTGGCAATCGCTCCGGCAACTCGAGTAATGCGGATTGCTTGGAGCGCAATTTATACTTTTCACGCAGTAAGATACGCAGGTTTCATCCCTGCACGCGCCTTGGCAACCGCTCCGGCAATTCGAATTTGCATTCGGATCGCAACCAAAATTTCTCAAGCAGTAAGCTAGGCAGGCTTCATCAGCCGCCGCGGGCTGCGCCACCATGCCGAGAATGAAACTCAAAGCTAGAAGCAAGAGCCATCGCAGCTTCATGAGAATAGTCCCCTATCAGGGACGGCCGCATCCGGGATTCCCCGGATGACTCCCGATCTGGCGTGAATATTCGCGCTTTTCCGGCCTTCCTGCAAGACAGACGCGAGGCGCAGACGGCTAGCCGGTTAAGACCGACTACTGCGGGCACTGACGCGAGTCCTAGCTAAGACGGCTCGACGTACTGCCCTTTGAGAACTGCGACGAGCTGACCGGCAAGCCGCTTAGCTTCCTTGCGCTTGAAATAAAGCTCTACGAAAACACCTCCCAAACCCGCAAGTTCGCTCGGTGCAGCGTCGGCACGCGTATCGCGAAAACCGGGTCACAGTTTCTGTCACAGTTGTCACAGTTTTAGACGCAAAAACCCACCGCGCGCGGGGGATTCCCTTTTGTGCCGGGCTGTGGTAGAAGCCATATATTGCTTGGCTTGCGTTGCCGGACGGGCGCGTAGCTCAGCGGGAGAGCACTACGTTGACATCGTAGGGGTCGCAAGTTCAATCCTTGCCGCGCCCACCATCCTAATCCTGGAGTTCTGCGCCGCAATTGGCGATCGGCATGCCGGGGTCAATCCGGCATGGCATGATCTGGATCAATGCGCCGTGCCGCAGGCAGGCCTGCACTGGTCGCGGGGATGTTTCTGCCAGGATGAAAGAGCATGGATTACGCTGACCCTGCCTGCGCCTATTGTCCAAGCACCGTTCGCGCCTGCCGCCACGGGGAAGCCGGAACGAAGGGGCCGGGATACTGTCCTTCGAAGGTCGACCCTGAGACGCAGCAGGCTGCCCGCGCGCTCTACGGCGATCCCGAGACGCTGCAGGTGGCGCGCGTGTCCGCCATCGTCGAGGCCGAGGGCTACTGCAAGTGGACGCGCGTCGAGGAGATCGTGCAGTTCGCCAAGCGGATGTGCTTCCAAAAGATCGGCATCGCCAACTGCATCACTTTCGTCGACCACGCGTATGTGCTGACCGGCATCCTCGAGAGCCACGGCTTCGAGGTGGTATCGGTCGCTTGCAAGAACGGCAGCATCCCGAAGGAGGAGATCGGTCTGGAGGAGCGGCACAAGATCCGCCCCGGCAGTTTCGAGCCATTGTGCAATCCTGTCGCCCAGGCGGAGCTTCTCGCGGCGCATGGCTGCGAATTCAATGTGGTCATGGGCTTGTGCGTCGGCCACGACAGCCTCTTCTTCAAGCATGCGAAGGGGCTGTCGACGGTGCTGGTGGCAAAGGACCGCGTGCTGGGCCATAACCCGCTCGCGGCACTTCAGCTTGCCGACACCTACTATGCCAGGCTCTGGGGACCGGAGCGGCCGGCAGAACCGCCGAAGATACCGCCGGCCGGACGCCGCCGGACGACGTAGCGATCTCGTCCCCGCATCCTGCTCTTCTTGACGGCTCAGCACCTCCCGTCACGCGGCCTTAGGGCGGCTCTGCAGCCTACCTCATCACGCCCATGAAGCGGCTGATGCCGATCGCCCGCTCGGCTGCGAAGACCAGCAGCACGACGACGAGCACCTGCACGGTCGAGGCCGCGGCCACCGTCGGATCGAACACCCACTGGATGTAGGAATAGATCTGCAGCGGCAGCGTCACGGAAGAGGGATCGGAGAGGAAGAGCGCGAGCGGCAGGTTCTCGAAGGAGACGATGAAGGAGAAGAGCACCGCCGCTACCATGCCGTTGGTGAGCATCGGCAGCGTCACCTGCCGGATCGCCTGCAGCCGCGTGGCGCCGAGGCTGACGGCCGCGTGCTCGGCGAGCATGTCCACACTCGCGAGCCCCGCCACCATGGTGCGCACCACGTAGGGGAGCGTTATCACCGTGTGGCCGAGAAGGAGGGCGGGAAAGGACGGCACGTCGAGTGCCGCGAAATACTCGAGGAAGCCCATGGCCAAGACGAGCTGCGGCACCATGAGCGGCGTCTGCAGCAGGTTGAGGACGGCACCCCGCCCGCGGAAGCGGCCGCGCGCGAGGCCGAACGCCGCGAGGCCGCCGAGCGAAAGCGAGATCGCGCAACTGAGAGCCGCGAGTGCCAGGCTCGTGCCGAGTGCCGACATCAGCTCGGCTTGCGAGAGGAACTTGGCGAACCAGCGGAGCGAGAGCGAGCTCGGCGGGAAGGCGAGCGACTCCGTGCCCGAGAAGGCGAGAGCCACGACCACGATCACCGGGGCCAGGATGAAGAGGTAGATCGCGGCGTTGACGCAAGCGAGGGGGGAGCCCGGCGCGCGCATGGCCTCACGCAACCCCGAGATAGCGGTAGCGCGCGAGAAGGGTGCGGTTGACCAGCGCCACGCTTCCCAAGGTGAGCACCAGCATGAGCCCCGCCACCGCCGAGCCGAAGGGCAGGTTGCCCACCTCGCCCACTTGCTGATAGGCAAGCGTCGCCAGCACGAGAAAGCGCGGGCCGCCGACGATGCGCGGCACTACGAAGATGTTGAGTGCCAGGCTGAAGACGATGACGCCGCCGGCGGTGACGCCCGCCAGGCTCAAGGGGAGCGTCACGCTGAGGAAGGTCCGGAGTCGGCTCGCGCCCAGGCCGCGCGCGGCGCTCTCGAGGAGCGGATCGATGCGCGAGAGCGAGCCCATGAGCGGAAGGATGAAGAAGGGGATCAGCACCTCGACCATCGCGGCCACGACGCCCGCGAAATTGAAAAGCAGCTGGAGCGGATGCTCGATGAGGCCCGTGGCAAGGAGCGCGCGGTTCAACAGCCCGCGCTCGTCGAGGATTAGGATCCAGCCGTAGCTGCGCACCACACCGCCGATGAGGAGTGGCGTGAGCACGAGGGTCAAGAGAAGCGGGCGCCGGCTCGGCCTGGCGCGCACGATGCCGAGTGCCACCGGATAGCCGAGGAGCATGCAAAGTGCCGTGGTCGCAAGGGCCACGAGCAAGGTGCGCCCCACGATGCGCTGATAGAGCGGATCGCCGAGGAGGGCCGCGTATTGCGCGAGCGTGGTGCTGGCGACGATCTCGCCGTTGGCGTAGCCGAGGAAGCTGTAGCCGAGGAGAAGGGCGAGGGGGGCGAGGAAGAAGACGAGGGCGAATACCACGGCCGGGCCGGTGAGCCCGAGGAGTGCCAGCTCGCTCCGCGTTGCCGGCCGCAGCTTCATGGCGCTCGCAGCACCCTCAGGCCTCGATCATCTGGTTCCACAGCTTGGTCCACTCGTCGAGCCGGGGCAGCACCTCGCCATAGTCGAGCTCGATCTGCTTTGCTCCGGGCGGGCGGGCGACGAGCCTCGCGGCCTCGGGGGTCGCATAGTCGAGGGCGTCCGGGTGCGTCGGCGTCGTCGGGAAGAGGCCCGAGACGAATTTGCCCTGGAGGCGGGGGTCGGCCGTGAAGTCGATGAAGGCCTCGCCCCACTCCTTATACCCGGCCCCCTTGACCACGGCGTTGCCGTAACTCACCGCCACGTCGCCCGTCTCGGGCACTGCGTACTCGAGCGGCTTGCCCTTGCGCTTGAGGATGAAGGCACGCGAGCTCTGCCACATGGCGACGTCGACCTCGCCGTCGCCTAGGAGCTTCATGCCTTCCTGGGAGGTCGAGATGAAGCGCGGGCTCAAGCGGTCCTTGATCTCCTTGATCACCTTGAGCCCGGGCCTGATGTCCTGATAGCCCCCGCCTTGCGCCATCGCGATCGCGAGGGTGACGTGGAGGCCGAAGTGGTTGAAGTCGTCGATGAAGATGCGGCCCTTGTAGCGCTCGTCGACGAGGTCGGTCCACTGGCGCGGCGGTATGGCGACGCGCTCGCGGTTGTAGATGATGCCGATCGAGAGCACGCTGTAGCCGAGCCAGGTCTTCTTGCGGTAGATGGGCGGGATGGGTGCCGCGTGGGAGAGCTTCGCGTAGTCGATCTCCTCGAGCAGCCCGTCGCGCGTCGCTTCGTAGAGGAAGCGGTCCTGCAGCTGGATGACGTTGACCTTCGGCCGCTCGCGGTAGGTCTTGAGCTTGGCGTAGCGCTGCGGGTTCTCGCCGATGTCGTGGACGAGCCTGATCCCGGTGGCCGCGGTGAAGGGATCCTCGAAGTCCTCCTTGACCCATTGGCCGTAGTCGCCGCCGTAGGTGCTGTAGACGAGGCTCTCGGGCTTCTCCTCGGCGCGGCCCCGCCGTGCCAACGCGAGCGAGGTGGCGGCAGCACCGGCACTCAGCATGAACGCGCGCCGGCTCAAGTTCCTCCTCATCGTCAAGCAAGCCTCCCTCTAATCTTGTGCCGCCATTCCAGCACCGCCAGCCGGGCCGTGGCAACCGCTTTCCCGGCGCTGCCGCGCGCGAGAGGGCGCGCCGCCGGCGCTCGCGCGGCACTCTTGGATAGTGGGGCAGCTTGGCTGAATCCTCATCCTTCGAGACGCGTCGCATGCGCGACGCTCCTCACGATGAGGACACCTTGGTTAGGGTTTCACCTCATCCTGAGGAGCCGCCGTAGGCGGCGTCTCGAAGGATGGGGTGAAACTGGTCCACTACCCTCTCTTGACCCTCGGACAAATATGTCCGATAATGACAAAATGCGGGGGAACGATCTCATGCGCATTTTCGTCTATCCGGCCCGCTTCGCGCCGGCGAAGGAAGGCGGCTTCGTCGTGACCTTCCGCGATCTTCCCGAGGCCATCACGCAAGGCGAGGACATGGCCGATGCGCGCCTCCAGGCGGCCGATTGCCTCGACGAGGCGATCGCTGGCCGCATCGACGACGATGAGGACATTCCGCCTCCCTCGGTCGCGCGCAAGGGCGAGCAGCTGATCGCGGTGCCGACGCGCACCGCGGCGCAAGGAGCCCTCCATCTCGCCATGCGCGCGGCCGGCATCAGCAAGAGCGAGCTGGCGCGACGGCTCGGCTGCGACGAGCGCGAGGCGCGCCGGTTGCTCGATCCGCATCATCCCTCCAAGATCGAGCGCCTCGAGTCGGCACTCGCCGCCGTAGGCGGCGAGGTCGCTCTCAGCTATCGCAAGATCGCGTAAGGAGGCACCGGCCTCGGCATTTCCGCTTCGAATGCGACGCTTCCGGTTGCGCGAGCGACCGCACACCGGAGACACTCTGTTTTAATATCCGCTCCAGGCGCTAGACTGGGCGCGCGGGGGCGATGAGGGGGCGAGGACAGTGAAGACACATGCGCGCGTGGCGGTGATCGGCGGCGGCAACGTCGGCTGCTCGATCCTCTATCACCTGACGGCCGCGGGCTGGAGCGACGTGGTGCTGCTCGAGCGTTATGAGCTGACCTCGGGCTCGACCTGGCACGCGGCGGGGCTCTTGCCGCTCTTCAACATGTCCTACGCGACCGGCCAGATGCATAAATACTCGCTCGAGCTCTACGAGCGCCTTGCGGCCGAGTGGCGGCGCGACGTCGGCTTCAAGCGCGTCGGCAATCTGCGCATGGCGCGCACGCGCGAGCGCATGGAGGAGTTCGAGACCTATGCCTCGACCGCCGATTCGATCGCCGTGGCCTACGAGTGGTGGCGGCCCGCGGAGATCAAGGAGCGCTTCCCGCTCGTCAACGTGGAGGGGCTGATAGGCGCGCTCTTTCACCCGACCGACGGCTACATCAACCCGGCCGACATCACCATGCTGCTAGCGGATGCGGCGCGCAAGGGCGGGGCCGAGATCTACCGCGAGACCGAGGTGCGCGCGATCGAGCGCACGGCGGGCGGCGAGTGGCGTCTCACTACCGACAAGGGCGACATCCTCTGCGAGACGGTGGTGGCGGCGACCGGCAATCACGCCCAGCGCACGGCGGCCATGGTCGGGCGCACCATTCCGGCGATCCCGGTCGAGCACCAGTACATCGTGACGGGCGAGATCCCCGAGATCGTCGAATGGCGCAAGGCGGGCCGGCCCGAGCACCCCATCCTGCGCGACGCGGACGCGCGCTGGTACATGCGCGAGGAGCGCGGCGGCCTCATCCTCGGCCCTTACGAGAAGGGAGCACCCTCCTGGGCCGTCCACGGCGTGCCGGAGGGATTCAAGGCCGAGCTCCTCCCCCCCGACCTCGATCGCCTCGAATGGCACATCGAGGAGGCCCTTTTCCGCATGCCTTGCTTCGCCAAGGGCGGTGTGAAGACGGTCTACAACGGGCCCATCTGCTACACCCCCGACGGCAATCCCCTCGTCGGCCCGGCCCCCGGGCTCGCCAATTTCTACTTCGCCGAGGGCTTCTCCTTCGGCATCACCGCCGCGGGCGGGGCGGGGAAGTATCTCGTGCAGATGATCAGCGAAGGCGAAGCCGAGATCGACATGCTCGCCCTCGATCCGCGCCGCTTCGGCGCCTACGCGACGCGGCCCTACGCGGTCAAGAAGAACGAGGAGGCCTACGATCACGTCTTCATGCTGCATTTCCCCGACGAGGAGCGTCCCGCCTGCCGCCCCTTGCGCACCACGCCGGCCTATGAGCGCCTGAAAGCGCGGGGTGCCGTCTTCGGCCAGCGCTTCGGCTGGGAGCGCGCCAACTTCTTCGGGCCCAAGCCCTCCGAGGACGCGGATTTCACCGAGCGCTGGTCGTTCCGGCGCGGCAATTGGTGGCCCTACGTGCAGGGGGAAGCGGATGCGATCCGCAACAGCGTCGGCCTCATCGAGGCCTCCACCTTCGCGAAATACCGCGCGCGCGGCCCGGGTGCCGAGGGATGGCTGGAAGGCCTCGTCGCCAACCGGCTGCCGCAGAAGGTGGGGCGCATCCACCTGACCCACGCCTGCACGAAGAAGGGCGGAGTGCGCTCCGAGTTCACGATTCTGCGCGAGGGCATGGATGCGTTCTACATGGTCGGCGCGGGGGCGGCCGAGAGCTACGACTGGGATTACCTTTGCCGCACCGTGCCGAAGGACGGCTCGATAGCACTCGAGAGGATCACCACGCAAATAGGCGTCTTCGTGCTCGCGGGGCCCCGCAGCCGCGAGGTGCTGGCGAAGCTCGTCGACGGTGCCGATCTCGGCAACGCGGCCTTCCCCTGGCTCACCGGCCGGACGGCGACGGTCGGCATGGCGCCGGTGCGGCTCATGCGCGTCAATTACGTGGGCGAGCTCGGCTGGGAGATCCATCACGGCATCGAGTACCAGAACCACCTCTTCGATGTTCTCGAGGAGGCCGGCCGCGAGTTCGACATGCGGCTCGTCGGCATGCGCGCGATGAACTGGTTGAGACTCGAGAAGAGCTACCGCGCCTGGGGGGCGGACCTCTCCAAGGAGGTGACCGCACTCGAGAGCGGCCTCGACCGCTTCGTGCGCCTCGACAAGAACAGCGACTTCGTCGGCCGCGCGGCACTCGAGAAGCAGAAGGCATCGGGTGCGCTGCGCTGGGCGCTGGTGACCCTCCTGATCGACGGGCCGGCGGATGCCGATCCGTGGGGTGTGGAGTCGATCTGGGCCGACGGCAAGGTGGTGGGCCGCGCCACCGGCGGGGGCTACTCCGTCCACTTCAAGAAGCAGATCGCACTTGCCTTCGTGCGGCCCGAGTTCGCCTCCGAAGGCCGGGCGCTCGAGATCAAGATGCTGCACGAGCGCTATCCCGCGCGCGTGGTGCGCGACAGCCCCTACGACCCGGCGAACGCGCGCGCGCGGATGTAGCGGACGTGGCCATGGTTGCAGATTATTGACGCCGGCGCCCGAGCCGGCTATATGACCGGTTAGGAGGAGGGCGCGCCATGACGAAAGCGTCCCAGCGCCGCGCGGTCGCCGCGCATCGCCGCCGGCTCGCGGAACGCGGCCTGAGCCGGTATGAGGTACGCGGTCTGGAAGCGGACAAGGAGCTCATCCGCAGTCTCGCCAGGCGCTTGGGCGCCGGCGACGCAAAGGCTGCGCGCCTGCGGACGGAGCTGGCAGAGAAGGCGGCTGCCGAGCCGCCGCGGCGGGGCGGAATTCTTGCAGCCCTGCGCCGCTCGCCCCTCGTCGGCGCCGAGCTCGGCCTCGCGCGTGAGACCGGGCACGGGCGCGACAGCGGGCTGTGACCCGCTACCTCCTCGACACCGCCATCCTCAGCGACGCGACCAGGGTCGACCCGTCGCCGGGTTTGCTCGGTTGGCTCGGTCGTCAAGCGGACACGGATCTCTTCATCTCGGCCCTCACGGTCGCCGAGATCAGGCGCGGCATCCTGGAAAAGGCGGCGGGGCGCAATCGGCGCGAGCTGGAAGCTTGGTTCGCCGGGCGGGAGGGGCCGCAGGCGCTCTTCCGCGGCCGCGTGCTGCCATTCGATGAGCGCGCAGCCCTCGAATGGGCGAGGCTCATGGCCGAAGGCAGGGGCGCGGGGCGCCCGCGGAGTGCGCTCGACATGGTGATCGCCTCCACCGCCGTGGCGCAGGGCTGCATCGTCGTCAGCTTCAACGAGCGTCACTTCCGGGGCGTCGTCGAGTTCATCAACCCGGCGCGGGCCGCACCGTGACGCGCGCCGAAGCGCGCATTATCGCCGAGGGAGCCCCATGAGCGACGCCTTTCCAAGCCAGGCCCGCGTCGTCGTCATCGGCGGCGGCATCTTGGGCTGCAGCGTGCTCTATCACCTGACGCGGCTCGGCTGGTCCGACGTGGTCCTGCTCGAGAAGGGCGAGCTCACCCAGGGCTCGACCTGGCACGCGGCGGGGAACACGCCCCATTTCAGCACGAGCCTCGCGATCTCGCGCATCCATGTGGAGAGTGTGGAGCTTTACCAACGCCTCGAGGCCGAGACCGGCCAGGCCACGGGCTTCCACAAGACCGGCAGCCTGCGGCTTGCGACCAGGCCGGAGCGCATGGACGAGTGGCGCCACCATCAGGGCAAGGCCCGCTATCTCGCGCTCCCCTACGAGCTCGTCGGGCCGAGCGAGATCAAGGAGCTTCACCCCCTCGTCGAGACGCGCGGCGTGCTCGGCGCCATATGGAACCCCGAGGACGGCCACCTCGATCCCTCGAGCGTGACCCAGGCGCTCGCCAAAGGGGCTCGGGATCGCGGGGCCAAGGTGCTGCGTCAGACCGAGGTCATCGGGCTCGCGCGCGCGCAGGGCGGCGAGTGGCAGGTCGAGACCGCGCAAGGCCGCATCCGGGCCGAGACGGTGGTGAACGCGGCCGGCCTCTGGGCGCGCGAGGCGGGGGAGCTCTCAGGGCTCGCTTTGCCGATCGTGCCGATGGAGCACCAGTATCTGGTGACCGAGGCCATCCCCGAGGTGGAGGCACTCGGGCGCGAGCTGCCGATCCTGCGCGATGTGGATGTGTCCTACTACCTGCGCCAGGAGCGCGGCGGACTCCTCATCGGTCCCTACGAGCGGCCGGCCAAGGCGTGGGGGGTGGGGCGCATTCCGCCCGGCTTCGGCATGGAGCTCCTGCCGCCGGAGCTCGACCGGCTGCAGCTCATCATGGAGCAGGCGATCGCGCGCGTGCCCGCACTCGGTAGTACCGGCATCAAGCGCGTGGTAAACGGCGCCATCACCTACACGCCCGATGGCAATCCCATGCTCGGCCCCGTGCGCGGCCTGCGCAATTATTTCCTCGCCGTCGGCTTCAGCTTCGGCATCACGCAGGCGGGAGGGGCAGGCAAGCATCTCGCGGAGTGGATCACGGAGGGCGAGCCGGGCATCGATCTCTGGGAGATCGACCCGCGGCGCTACGGCGCATACGCCACGCTCGACCATGCGGTCGCGCGCTCGGTCGACATGTACGAGGACGAGTACGCGATCGCCTACCCCGCGCTCGAGCGCGCGGCCGGCCGCCCGTCGAGGACGAGCCCGCTTTACGGCCGCCTCGCCAAGACCGGCGCCAGCTTCGGCGCGCGCAACGGCTGGGAGCGCGCGAACTGGTTCGCCCGCCCGGGCGAGGAGCCCGTCGACCGGCCGAGCTTCCGGCGCGCCAACTGGTTCGAGACGGTGGGACGCGAATGCCGCGCCGTGCGCGAGCGGGTGGGCGTGCTCGACATGACGAGCTTCGCCAAGTTCGAGGCGAGCGGGGCGGGGGCCGAGGCCTTCCTCGACCGCCTCATCGCCAATCGCCTGCCGCGCCATGTGGGCGGGGTGGCGCTGGCGCATTTCCTCACCGAGAAGGGTGGGGTCTATTCGGAGATGGTGGTGACGCGCACAGCACGGGAGCGCTTCTATCTCGTTTCGGCCGCGGCCGCGGAGCTCCACGACCTCGACTGGCTCGAGCGTCACCTCCCTCAAGACGACAGCGTGGCGCTCGAGAACGTGACGGAGGCGAGAGGTGCGCTTCTCGTGAGCGGGCCGCGCGCGCGCGATCTCCTGGCGAGGCTCACGAAGGCGCCCCTCGACAACGCGCATTTCCCCTGGCGCACCGCGCAAGCGATTGCGCTCGGCGGCATCCGCGCGCTCGCACTCAGGATCAGCTATGCGGGCGAGCTCGGCTGGGAGCTCCATGCGCCGATTGCAGGGCTGGCGGCTCTTTTCGACGCGATCATGGCCGAAGGTGCCGGGCTCGGCGTCGTCCCCTTCGGTTTCCGCGCCCTCGACTCGCTGAGGCTCGAGAAGGCCTATCGCGGCTGGGGTGCCGAGCTCTCGAGCGAGGTGACCCCGCTCGCCGCCGGGCTCGAGCGCTTCCTCCGCCTCGACAAGGGCGACTTCATCGGCCGCGCAGCACTCTTGGCCGAGCGCGCGCGCGGGCCTCGCGAGCGCCTGGTCTATCTCGCCGTCGAGGTAGTGGATGCCGATGCCATGGGCGGCCAGGCGGTTCTCAAGGACGGCCGCGCCGTCGGGATCGTCACCTCCGGCGGCTACGGCCACACGGTCGGCCGCAGCATCGCCTGGGCCTATGTGGAGCCGGCACTCGCGGCCCCCGGCACGGCACTCGAGGTCGAGATACTCGGCGAGCGGCGGCGCGCGCAAGTGCGCCCCGCGGCACTCCACGACCCCGAGAACCGCCGCCTAAGCGGATAGTCCGCCGCGCGCTTGCGGCAGGCCGTCGTCGATCGCGTAATAGTCGCCCTTGTCGGCGGTGAAGATGTGCTGCGCGATCTTGAGCCTGCTCGGCATGTCGAGCGTGCCGGCGGCAATCGCGATGTAGTCGTGGCCGCGGCCGTCCCAGAAGAGCGTCGAGCCGCAGTTGGCGCAGAAGCCGCGCCGCGCCTTGGCCGAGGAGACGTACCACTTGAGCCCGTCCGCGCGCGTAAGCGCGAAATGCGCGCGCGCGGCCGCTGTCGCCGCCATGAAATGGCCCGTCTGCCGCCGGCACTGCGAGCAGTGGCAGGCGACGATGGGGCGAAGCAGGCCCGCGACCTCGTAGCGGACCTCGCCGCAGAGGCAGCCCCCGGTCGCGTGCCGCGGCTGAGTCTTCTTCCTGGTCATGGCGTCTCCTCCTCTCGGGCGTGATGGCGCGCGCCGGATATGCCAATATGAGCGTAGCGGCTGCTCGCCCGCAAGCAAACGGGGCAAGACGGCGATGCGTTGGATCGGCGCGGACGCGGTTGACCGGGCGCTCGACTACCGAGCCCTTATCGAGGCCTTGCGCGCCGGCCACCGCCAGGGCATCGATGCCGTCGACCGCCTCCTCTTGGCACAACCGTCGCGCTCGGGGGTAGCGGACCTTTTCCTCATCTGGCCGGCATGGCAACGCGGCGAGGCGCTCGGCGCCGCCGCTGCGCGATGCCGGCGCCGGCCATACCATCGCCTGCCATATTCCGCTCGAGGAGCTCCGCCGCGTGGAGTCGGTCTTCGCCACCTCTGAGAGCGCCGCGGCGAGGCCGTGAGAAGGTGTCGGGAACCATAGGGGGAGGGCATTGCCATGCCGCTAGCCGAGCCGCAGAAGCCAGTTCCGCTCGCATTCGACGTGGCCGCGCGGATCGCCGCGATCGACCAGCGCAAGCTGCGCGCCTACCGCCTCGCGCGCGTGCGCGCCGAGCTCAAGAAGCGCGACTACATGGGCTGCCTGCTCTCCGATCCCATGAACATCCGCTATGCGACGGGCAGCCGCAACATGCAGGTCTGGACCATGCATTCGCCGGGGCGCTGGGCCTTCGTGCCGAGCGAGGGGCCCGTCGTGCTGTACGAATACACGAGCTCGATGCACCTCAGCGAGGACCTCGAGATCATTCAAGAGGTGCGGCCGGCGATACCGTGGTTCTATTTCCTCGCGGGCCCGCGCTCAGGGGAGAAGGTCGTCCTCTGGGCGGACGAGATCGCCGCCCTGGTGGCGAAGCACGGCGGGGGCAACCGGCGCCTCGCGGTCGACCGTTGCGAGCCGATGGGCGCCTTTGCGCTCGCCGCGCGCGGCGTCGAGCTCTTCGATGCGCAAGCGCCCCTCGAGCTCGCGCGCCTCCTCAAATCCCCCGAGGAGATCGCAGCCCTCGAGCTCTCGATGGAGGTGTGCGACGCGGCGATCGCGCGCATGCGCGAGACCATTTGTCCGGGGATCACCGAGAACCAGTTGTGGGCGGTGCTGCACGACGTGAATATCGCCCACGACGGCGAATGGATCGAATGCCGCCTGCTCGCCTCGGGCGAGCGCACCAACCCCTGGTTCCAGGAATCCGGCAACCGGGTGATGCAAGCGGGCGACGTCGTCGCCTTCGACACCGACATGGTGGGCCCGCTCGGCTATTTGGCCGACATCTCGCGCAGCTGGATATGCCCCGGCCGGCGGCCGACCAACGGTCAGCGCCGCCTCTACGCTCTCGCCGAGGAGCAGGTGCTGTACAACATGGCGCTCATTAAGCCCGGCCTCTCGTTCCGCGAGTTTGCCGAGCACTGTTGGCCCGTCCCGGAGGCCTTCGTGCCCAACCGCTATATGATGATGGTGCACGGGGTCGGTCTCGTCGACGAGTATCCGAGCATCGCCTATGCCCGCGACTTCGCGGAGTGGGGCTATGACGGCGAGTTCCAGGAGAACATGGTGATCGCGGTCGAAAGCTATATCGGCGAGGTGGGCGGGAAGGAGGGCATCAAGCTCGAGGAGCAGGCGCTGATCACCGCGCGCGGCGCCCGCACGCTGTCGCGAACGCCGTTCGCGGACGCCCTCGTGGTGTGAGCGGGCAGGACTACTTTCGCGGACCACTCTCGCCATGTCGCGCCCGCGTTCGTCCCGGTCGGATTTGCCTTTGCGCCGCGCGGGCGCCGGGGTCATGATCATGCCGGCTCTCGGCACGGAGGAACTCCCCGCGATGCGCGCAGAAGAGAGGGGCGGCGCGTTACCCGCAGGCGAGATCGAGACCGTCTGCCCGCGCTGCGGCCGCTCCTTTGCCTGCTGCCCGGCGGGGCCTTGCTGGTGCGGCAAGGAAGCCTTCAAGCTGCCGCGCGAGGCCCTTGAGCCGGCGCTCGGCTGCTATTGCCCGGATTGTCTTGCCGTGGTCGCAGCAGAGGCGCTCGGCGGTCCCGCCCCTTAGGCGGATTCCTTATCCAAAAACGGCATTTACGAGACGATTTGTCGTATTTGTGCAAGTCCGCGTCTCGCCAGCGTCAGCCGGACACGGCAGAACCCTTAATGTGCAGGCAGCGGTTGGACGGCAGGAGCGCAGGTGACAAGATGGCCGAGAACGCGGAGAGCGGCGACGAGCTCGATCTCAATAGCCTCGATGACAAGGAGCTCGTCGAGCAGATGCACGACGATCTCTACAACGGCCTCAGGGCGGAGATCGAGGCGGGCACGCGCATCCTGCTCGCGCGCGGCTGGCCCGCCGAGAAGGTGCTGAACGAGGCCCTTGTCGAGGGCATGCGCATCGTCGGCATCGACTTCCGCGACGGCATCCTCTTCGTGCCGGAGGTATTGCTCGCCGCCAACGCGATGAAGGGCGGCATGGAGATATTGCGCCCGATCCTCGCCAAGTCCGACGTGGCACCGATCGGCAAGATCGTGATCGGCACCGTGAAGGGCGACGTGCACGACATCGGCAAGAATCTCGTCGCCATGATGCTCGAGGGTGCGGGCTTCGAGGTCATCGACCTCGGCATCAACAACCCGGTCGAGAACTATCTCAAGGCGCTCGAGACGCACAAGCCGGACATTCTAGGCATGTCGGCGCTGCTTACTACCACCATGCCCTATATGAAGGTCGTGATCGACACGCTCAAGGAGAAGGGCATCCGCGAGGACTACATCGTGCTCGTCGGAGGCGCTCCCTTGAACGAGAGCTTCGGCAAGGCGGTGGGGGCAGATGCCTACTGCCGCGACGCGGCGATGGCGGTCGAGACCGCCAAGCAGCTCATCGCCGAGCGCCGCCAGGCGCCGAGCCTGCGCCAGACGGGGACTTAAGCGATGCGCGGCGGGGGGCCAGTCCTTCTCATCGCCTGCGGAGCGCTCGCCCGCGAGATCACGGCCGTCGTCCGCGCCAATCGCCTCGAGCAGATGACGGTCGAATGCCTCCCCGCCAAGCTCCACAACACGCCGGCGCTGATCACGGAGGCGGTGCGCGCCAAGATCCGCAAGGGCCGCGCGCGCTTCGGGCGTATTTTCGTGCTCTACGGCGACTGCGGCACGGGCGGAGCGCTCGACGCGATGCTCGCCGAGGAGGGAGTCGAGCGCATCCAAGGGGCGCATTGCTACGAGTTCTTCGCCGGCACCCCTCTCTTCGCCGAGCTCTCGGAGGAGGAGCCCTGCAGCTTCTATTTGACTGATTTTCTCGCGCGGCATTTCGGGCGGCTCGTAATCCAGGGACTCGGCATCGACCGCCATCCCGAGCTGCTGCCGCTCTACTTCGGCAATTACAAGCGGCTCGTCTATCTGGCGCAAGTTCGCTCGCCCGAGCTCGAGGAGGCGGCGCGCGCTGCGGCGGCCCGGCTCGGCCTTGCCTTCGAGCTGCGCTCGACCGGCTACGGCGATCTCGAGCGCGCGCTCATGTCGGTCAACGAACGCGAGCGCCCGCCCGCTGCCCTCAGCCTCCCACTCCCTGGAGACGAAGTGCCTCGGGCCCAGCCCTGAGGGATGGGAGGGAGAGGGCAGGGCTTGCGACGGCGATTTTTCGGGAGATCTATGGTCATGTACGCGCTGCGGCTGTTCTCGACGCGGCATGCGCGCGGGCTCGAGACGGTCTACCGCCTCTTCGGGGGCATGCTCGTGGCACTGGCGCCAATTCTTCGCGCCATCGGCCATCGCCGCCTGGAGCGGCCGACGGCCGCCGTCGAGAGGGCGGTGAAGGGACTCCTCTTCGACTGCCGCATGTGCGGCCAATGCGTCTTGAGCTCGACCGGCATGACCTGCCCGATGAACTGTCCCAAGGAGCTGCGCAACGGACCGTGCGGCGGCGTGCGCGCGGACGGCTCTTGCGAGATCGAGCCCGCGATGCGTTGCGTCTGGGTCGAGGCCTGGGAGGGCAGCCGGCGCATGCGCGCGGGAGCTGCTGCGTTCGAGGCGGTGGCGGCGCCGCTTGACCGCCGCCTCAAGGGCTCCTCGACCTGGCTCAGGCTCGTTCGCGAGCGGGCGGGGGTGCCGTCATGATCTTTGCCGACGAGCCCGAGCCCGGCCAGCCGCTGCCCATCCTCCCCGGCCATTCCTCGCCGGGCCGGCTCGAGCGCGTGCTGCGCGCGGGGGCGTTCGCCGTCACCGCGGAGCTCGCCCCGCCCGACTCCGCCGATGCGGAGGAGGTCTACGCGCGGGCGCGCATCTTCGACGGCCAGGTCGATGCCATCAACGCGACCGACGGCAGCGGGGCCAACTGCCACATGTCGAGCGTTGCCGTCTGCGCCTTGCTCACGCGCATCGGCTATTCGCCGGTGATGCAGATCTCCTGCCGCGACCGCAATCGCATCGCGATCCAAGGCGACATCCTGGGGGCCGCCGCCATGGGGGTGTGCAGCCTCCTCTGCCTCACGGGCGACGGCGTCGAATCGGGGGATCATCCCGAGGCGAAACCGGTGTTCGATCTCGACAGCCTTTCGCTTCTCGCGCTCGCGCGCACGCTGCGCGATGAGGGCCGCTTCCAGAGCGGGCGCAAGCTCGCGAGCCCGCCGCGCTTCTTCCTCGGGGCTGCGGAGAATCCCTTCGCCCCGCCCTACGAGTGGCGCGCGCGCCGTCTCGCGAAGAAGGCGGCGGCGGGCGCGCAGTTCATCCAGACGCAATACTGCTTCGACGTGCCGCGGCTCAAGGCCTTCATGGCCGAGGTCGAGGAGCTCGGGCTCTTGGACAAGGTCTTCATCCTGGTGGGCGTCGGGCCGCTGCCGTCTGCGCGCACGGCCGAGTGGCTGCGCAGCCACGTCCCCGGCGTGCATATCCCGGATGCCGTGGTGAGGCGCCTCGCTTCGGCTCCGGACGCCAAGCGCGAGGGACGCCGGCTCTGCGTCGAGCTCATCCAGGAGATCCGCGCGCTCAAGGGTGTGGCCGGCGTGCACGTGATGGCCTATCGCCAGGAGGAGGCGGTGGCCGAGGTCATTGCCGCCTCGGGCGTGCTGCAAGGCCGCGTGCCGTGGTACCCGAGCCGCGACGGGCAAACCCAACAGCAGAAGGCCGCATCATGACCGATACCGTAGTGAGCTCCGCGAGCAAGGAGGCCGTGATCGGCTTCGATCGGCCCTTCGTCATCATCGGCGAGCGCATCAACCCGACGGGGCGTAAAATCCTCGGCGAGGAGATGCTGGCCGGCGACTTCAGCCGGATCGAGCGCGACGCGCTGGCGCAGGTCGAGGCCGGCGCTCACATGCTCGACGTGAACGCCGGCATTCCGCTCGCCGACGAGCCCGCCCTCCTCGCCAAGGCCATCGAGCTCGTCCAGAGCGTCACCGACGTCCCGCTCTCGATCGATTCCTCGATCGTGGCGGCACTCGCGGCCGGGCTTGCCGTCTACAAGGGAAAGCCCCTCGTCAACTCGGTGACCGGCGAGGACGAGCGGCTCGAGAGCGTGCTGCCGCTCGTCAAGAAGCACGGGGCTGCGGTCGTCGCCATCTCGAACGACGAGAGCGGCATCTCCGAGGACCCCGACGTGCGCTTCGCGGTCGCGAAGAGGATCGTCGAGCGCGCGGCGGACCACGGCATTCCGGCCTGCGACGTCGTCGTCGATCCGCTCGTCATGCCGGTGGGTGCGGTGGGCCAGGCGGGCGTGCAGGCGATGCATCTCATCCGCCGCTTGCGCGAGGAGCTCAAGGTCAACACGACCTGCGGCGCCTCCAACATCAGCTTCGGCCTGCCCGGACGCGGCGGCATCAACGCCGCATTCCTTTGCGTGGCGATCGCGGCCGGCATGACGTCCGCGATCACCAACCCCTGCCACGAGGAGATCCTCAAGGCCGTCATGGGTGCCGACGTGATGATGGGGCACGACCCCAATTGCGCGCGCTGGATCCGCCGCTTCCGCGAGGCCCCGCCGGCGGGGTCCGAGGGCGAGGCAGCGCGCGGCCGGCGCGAGGGCAGGCGCCGCCGTGCCTCCTGATCCTCTCATCGTCTTCACGCCATCGGGCCGGCGGGGGCGCTTTCCGCCCGGCACGCCGGTCTTGCGCGCCGCGCGCGAGCTCGGCGTCGACATCGATTCGGTGTGCGGCGGCCGCGGCATTTGCGGGCGCTGCCAAGTGGCCCTCAGCGAGGGCGAGTTCGCCAAGCACGGCATCGCGTCCTTGGACGAGCACCTCTCGCCCTTCTCCGAGGTCGAGGCGGCCTATGCGCGGCGCAAGCCGCTCGCCTCCGGCCGGCGGCTCTCCTGTGCCGCCCGCATGCTGGGCGATCTCGTCATCGACGTGCCGCCGGAGAGCCAGGTCCATCGCCAGCTCGTGCGCAAGCCGGTCGAGGCGGTCGCGATCGAGCTCGATCCCGCGGTGCGCCTCCATTACGTCGAGGTGCGCGAGCCCGAGCTCGCCGCACCGGCGAGCGACCTGCGGCGCCTCCTGGAGGCGCTCGAGGCCGAATGGCAGCTCGCCGGGCTCACCTGCGATCTCCACGTCATGCAGACGTTGCAGGAGAGCTTGCGCAAGGGCGGCTGGAAGGTGACCGTCGCGGTCCACGACGAGTGCGAGCTCGTCGCGATCTGGCCCGGCTTCCGCGACAAGGCCTACGGCGTCGCCGTCGACGTGGGCTCGACCACGATCGCGGCGCACTTGTGCGAGCTCGCGAGCGGGGAGGTGGTCGCGGCGGTCGGCATGATGAACCCGCAGATCCGCTTCGGCGAGGACCTGATGAGCCGGGTCTCCTACATCATGATGCATCCGGGGAGCGAGGCCGAGCTCACGGCCGCGGTGCGCGGCGCCATCAACGATCTCGCGGCC
>DATNIJ010000284.1:0-2326 GCA_035604475.1 Alphaproteobacteria bacterium | reverse complement strand
CGCACCCTCGCTCGCGGCTTCGAGCGTCTCGGCGATCACCACGGCGACCGGCTGGTTCGCATAGCGCACGCGGTCGTTCTGCAACAAGTCGAGCCGGAACATGAAGGGATTCGTCTTCGCGTCCGGATCCTGGGCGAGCGGCGGACGGTTCGCTCGTGTCATGACCTCGACGACACCGGGATGCGCCTTAGCGGTTTGTACGTCGAGAGCGGTCACGCGGCCGCGCGCGATGCTGCTGACCGCGAGAACGGCATAGAGCATCCCGGGCAGGTGGTTGTCGGCCGCATAGCGCGCAGCACCCGTCACCTTCAGGATGCCGTCCCGCCGGGTGAGCGGCTGGCCGATGTTGGAGCCATGGCGGACATGCGCCGGGTCCTGGGTGAGGGCGATCTCAGGCATGGAGGATGGCTCCGGGAAGGGATGCGAAGGGTGAAGCGGGAAGGGCCGCCACGCGCTCGGGCGTTCCGGCCGCCGCGAGGGTGAGCGCGCGCAACGCGGTTCGCCGCGCGAGCTCGACCTTGAAGGCATTGTCGCCGGAGGGCTTCGCGTCCGCGAGCGCTAGCTCGGCCGCCTGGCGGAAGGCGGTCTCCGTCGGTCGCGTGCCCGCCAAGATCGCCTCGGCCGCGCGGGCTCGCCACGGTTTCATCGCCACACCGCCCAGCGCCAGGCGCGCCTCGACGATCGCATTGCCCGCGATGCTGAGGGCCGCCGCCGCCGACACGACGGCGAAGGCATAGGACGTGCGATCGCGAAGCTTGAGATAGCGGGCATGGGCCGAGAATCGGGCCGCCTCGCCCGGCAGGCTGAGGGCGACGATCAGTTCGCCGGACTCGAGCACGGTCTCCCGCTCGGGCATTGCGCCGGGCAGACGATGGAAGCTTTCGAGCGGAACCGCGCGCCGGCCCGCCTTGCCCTCGATCTCGACCACGGCGTCGAGGGCTGCGAGCGGCACGCAGAAGTCGGATGGGTGCGTGGCGACGCAAGCTTCGCTCCATCCGAGGATGGCGTGCAGGCGCGCCTCGCCGCCGCGGGCGTCGCATCCCGCGCCGGGGCTGCGCTTGTTGCAGGCGCTCGCGACGTCATAGAAGTAGGGGCATCGCGTACGCTGGAGCAGGTTGCCGCCGACGGTCGCGGCATTGCGGAGCTGGGCCGAGGCCCCGGAGAGGAGCGCCTCCGCGACGGCCGGGAAACGCCGGGCGAAATCCGGATCATGGGCGAGATCGGCGTTGCGGACGAGCGCCCCGATCCGCACGCCGCCGCCGGGCAGGTGCTCGATCCGGTCGAGGCCGGGGAGCCGATTCACGTCGACGAGGCGGCTGGGAGCAGCGATGCCGTCCTTCATCAGGTCGACGAGGTTGGTGCCGCCGGCAAGATAAGCCGCGCCCGGCTCGGAAGCTGCCGCGACGGCTTCGGCGATCGTCTTGGGCCTGACATAGTCGAAGGTCTTCATGCGACTTGCCTCCGGCCGGCCCGCTCGAGGCTCTTCCCAGCTTCCAGCACCGCTTCTGTGATCCCGGCATAGGCGCCGCACCGGCAGAGGTTGCCGCTCATGCCTTCGCGCACGCGCTCGGGATCATCCCCGGCCTGGCCTTCCTGGATCAGGCCGACCGCGCTCATGATCTGGCCCGGCGTGCAGAACCCGCATTGCAAGCCGTCATGGGCGATGAAGGCGGCCTGAACCGGATGCAGCGTGTCGCCCCGCGCCAAGCCCTCGATGGTCAGCACATCGGCGCCATCGTGGCTGAGCGCGAGAGCAAGGCAGGAATTGATGCGGCGACCGTCGACCAGGATGGTGCATGCCCCGCATTGTCCGCGGTCGCAGCCCTTCTTGGTTCCGGTGAGGCCGAGGCGTTCGCGCAGGAGATCGAGAAGGGTGACGCGGGGGTCTTCCAGCTCGACCGTCCGTCTTTCACCGTTTACGGTGAGCGTGATTGGCGGGACCATGCAGTGCTCCAATGAGAGCTGTTGCGGGATGACCCGCCCCCGATCTTGCCATTGGGCGGGGCGGGACTAGGGGCAACCAGGCCGAAGGCGCTCGAGGCAGCCGGGCGGCTGCCGACGCGATCGCCTTGGCTTGGTGCCATGCATGTAGTATATGGAGGCACCCTCCGTTTTTCAAGGGGGGAGGAGGGGTGGCGAGGAAAATGCGAGGTCATCCGGCCAAGACAGCGCGCCGGCCGCGCGCGGATGCGCTCAGGAACCACGAGCGGGTCCTGAAGGCCGCCAAGGCGGTGTTCAGCGCCGGCGGCCCTGAAGCCAGCCTCGAAGCCGTGGCCAAGCGCGCCGGTGTTGGCATCGGCACCTTGTACCGGCATTTCCCGACCCG
>DATNIJ010000283.1:0-11030 GCA_035604475.1 Alphaproteobacteria bacterium | reverse complement strand
GCCAAGCTCACCGGTGCCGAGCGCTTCGGCGACGACGTGGCGCCCGCCGATGCGCTCTGGCTGCGCGCGGTGCGCTCGCCCCATGGCCGCGCGCGCTTTTCCATCGGGCCGCTCGAGCCCCTCCAGCGCCGCTATCCCGGGTTGCTTCGGGTGCTCACCGCCAAGGACATCCGCGGGCAGAACTGCTTCGGCATCTACCCGGATATCAAGGACCAGCCGGTCCTGGCCGAGGGTGCGGTGCGCTTCCGCGGCGAGGCGGTCGCGGCCCTCGTCGGCGACGCTGCCACGATCGCGCAAATAGCCGACGAGGAGGTGCCGATCCGCTGGCAGCCGGAAGCACCGGTCATCGGCATCGCGGCAGCACTGGCACCGGGTGCTCCCGCACTTCACGCGGCTCACCCCGACAATGTGCTGGTGCGCGGCCTGGTGCGGCGCGGCGATACGGCGGCGGCCTTCGCCAAAGCCGCGGCCGTGGCCGAAGGCCGCTTCGAGACCGCCTTCGTCGAGCACGCCTATATCGAGCCGGAAGCCGGCTATGCCCGGCGCGTGCGCGGCACGGGTAGCGAGGACCGTATCGAGATCTTCACCTCTACGCAGTCGCCTTATATGAATCGCGACGAGCTCGCACTCGTGCTCGGTCTCGAGCCTCGGCAGGTGCGCATCGTGCCGACGGCGGTCGGCGGCGGCTTCGGCGGCAAGCTCGACATCTCGCTCCAACCGCTCATCGCGACGGCGGCATGGCTTCTCGAGCGCCCGGTCCGCGGCGTCTACACGCGCCCCGAATCGATGGCGGCCACGACGAAGCGGCATCCCGCCACGATCACGGCGCGCTTTGCCTGCGATGCGCACGGCCGTCTCAGCGCCGCCGAGTTCCACGGCGACTTCAATACCGGCGCCTACGCCTCCTGGGGCCCCACGGTCGCGAGCCGCGTGCCCGTCCATGCCACCGGGCCTTATGCCGTGCCGGCGGTAAAGGCGACGACGCGGGCCGTCTACACCAACGAGACGCCCGCGGGCGCCTTCCGCGGCTTCGGCGTGCCCCAGGCCGCGATCGCGCATGAGGCGCTGATGGACGAGCTCGCAGAGCACCTCGCCATGGATCCGCTCGAATTCCGCCGCGTGAATGCGCTCAAGACCGGCTCCGTGACCGCGACCGGGCAGAAGCTTGCGGCGAGCGTTGGCCTCCTCGCCTGTCTCGACGCGCTCGCGCCGAAATGGCGCGCGGCGCGCGCGCGCGCCGAGGCCTTCAATGCAAATGGCGGCGCGCGCCGGCGCGGCGTCGGCATCGCCTGCATGTGGTACGGCATTGGCAACACATCGCTCTCCAACCCCTCGACCATGAAGGTGGGCATCGATTGCGAGGGCCGCCTCACGCTCTACAACGGCGCCGTCGACATCGGCCAGGGCTCGAACACCATCATGGTGCAGATCTGCGCCGATGCGCTCGGCGTCGCCGCCGGCAAGTTCACGCTCGTGGCCGGCGACACCGATCTCACGGCCGACGCCGGCAAGACCTCCGCCTCGCGCCAGACCTTCGTCTCCGGCAAGGCGGCACAGCTCGCGGGCGAGGATTTGCGCCGTCAGATCCTCCGCCTCGCCAATGTCGGGCCCCAGGCGGTGATAACCCTCGACGGCGCCACGATCGTGGTGAGCGACGGCGGGGTCCGGCGTGCGATCGAGCTTGCCAAACTGCCTCCTCAGGCGCAAGGCGACGTGCTCTCCGGCAGCGGCCATTTCGATCCCCCCACCACCCCCCTCGACGAGAACGGCCAGGGTGCGCCCTATGCCAGCTACGCATTTGCGGCGCAGATGGCGGAGGCCGAGGTCGATCTCGAGCTCGGCACCGTCAAGGTGCTGCGCATCACGGCAGCCCACGACGTGGGCCGCTCGATCAACCCGACCCAGGTCGAAGGCCAGATTCACGGCGGCATCGCCCAGGGGCTGGGGCTGGCGCTCATGGAGGAGTTCATTCCGGGGCGCAACGAGAACCTGCACGATTATCTCATCCCGACGATCGGCGATGTGCCGCCGATTGAGACCATCCTCATCGAGGATGCCGAGCCGCTCGGCCCCTTCGGCGCCAAGGGGATCGGCGAGCCGGCCCTCATCCCGACGGCCCCCGCCATCCTGGGCGCGATCCATCATGCGAGCGGCGTGCGCATCCGCCGCGTGCCCGCGACCCCCGATCGGGTGCGCGCGGCCCTCGTTGCCGCGGGACGAGGTGGGGTGGGCAGTGCCGCCGGGAGCAGGGGAGAAAAACGCCATGACTGAGGCCGCAACTGGCGCCAAATCCGCCGGCGAGGCCGGCGTCGTCACCTGCGATGCCTGTCCCGTGCTCTGCCGCATCCGGCTTGGCCGCACCGGCGCCTGCGACCGCTACGGCAATGTGGAGGGCGTACTGACGCGCATGGATCCCCTGGTGCTGGCGGAGAAGGTGATCGACCAAGAGGGCGAGCTGGTGCCTTTCCTCGCCAACCCGGAATGGCAGGGTGGCATCCTATCGCCTTCGCCCCAGCCGGCGCGCCGGCATTTCCTCACCGGCATCGGCTCGGGCACCACCTATCCCGACTACAAGCCGGCTCCCTTCATCGTGGCGAGCCAGCACGACGGCGTCGACATGGTGACGGTGGTGACCGAGGGCATCTTCAGCTACTGCGGCGTCAAGCTGAAGATCGACACCGACCGCTACGTGGGCCCAGAGCAGGCGGCGGTGCGCGCGGACGGCGAGCAGGTCGGCCACGTCACCACGGCCGAGTACGGCTCGCAGATGCTGGCGCTCGGCGGCGTCCGTCACCTGACCGGCGGCAGCAAGAAGGAGGGCGTGGTCGCGTGCCGGACCATGCTCGAGCTGTGCAACAAGCAGCCGGTTGCCTTAAGCGTCGACGGCGGCGCCACGCTCCAAGTGCAAGCCGGCCGGCCGCCCGTCATCGACGGGGCCGTGGAGGAGCGCATGCGGGTCGGCTGCGGCTCGGCCACCATCGGCATCTTCGCCAAGCAATGGCATGGCCATGTCGACGAGGTGGTGGTGGTTGACGATCACATCACCGGCGTCTTGAGCGAGCATCAGGCCGGCCGCTTCCTCGAGCTCAAGCCGGCCGGCATCCGCGTGCGCGGCCGGCGCTCGACGCCCGGGCGCTACTTCCAGGTGGCGAACCCCGGCAGCGGCTGGGGCGGCACCGACGTGAGCGAGCCGCTCTCCATCATCGAAGCGATCGATGCCAAGACGGCCTGGCCGGGGCTGCGCCTGCTCATGGTGAGCACGACCGGGGAGGACGCCGAGTATTTCGTGCTCGACGACGCGCTCAAGCCGGTCAAGGCGGCGATGCCGGAGGCGGTGCGCAAGGTGGTCGAGCGCATCGGCGAGAATTGCGAGCCGGCGCTGGTTTCCGTGCTCTTCATGGCCGGCGCCGGCGGCTCGCTGCGCGCGGGCGTTACCGAGAACCCGGTCATGCTGACGCGCTCGGTCAAGGCGGCCCTCACCCGGGTGACCTCGGGGGGCGCTCCCGTCTACGTCTGGCCCGGCGGCGGCATCACCTACATGGTCGATGTGATGCGCATGCCCGACAAGGCCTTCGGACATGTGCCCACGCCTGCGATCGTAGCCCCCATCGAGTTCACCTTGCGGCTCGAGGACTACCGCGAGCTCGGCGGTCACATGGCGAGCGTACGGCGGCTCGAGGAGGTCGGCCACCTCGACCGTCTCCGCGTGAGCGCCTGGCACGAGGGCAACCCCTGGCCGCTCGACCCGCAACCCGCGGTGCGGAGAAAGGCCGGCTGATGGCCGAGACCTCGGCATCTCTGAGAAGGCTCGAGTCCGGCGGCCCTTCCGCGGCCCTGCTGCCCGACGGCCGCCGCCTCCATCTGCAGCACGGCCCCATCGATCTGGTGATCGAGGCGGCGGGGAGGGCGGAGGAGGTCGCGCGCGCCTATGCCCAGGCGTGCGCGTGCTTCCGCGACCTGCTCGCGACGTTGGTCTCAGAGCTTCCGCTTTTGCGCACACCGCTCGGCAGCGTCCGCCCGCAAGCATCCGGTCCGGTCGCGCGGCGCATGGTGGCGGCCTGCTGGCCTTATCGCACGGCTTTCATCACGCCGATGGCGGCCGTGGCGGGCGCCGTGGCAGATGAGGTGCTTCAAGCCCTCGTTGCCGGCCGCGAGTTGGCGCGCGCCTATGTGAACGACGGCGGCGACATCGCCTTTCATCTCGCACCGGGCGAGAGGCTCTCTGCTGGCGTCGTCGCGGATGTCAGGCACGCCGCACTCTTCGGCACGCTCGAGCTCAGCGCTTCCATGCCGGCGCGCGGGATCGCCACCAGCGGACGTGCGACAAAGGGAGCGGGCGGGCGCAGCTTCTCCCTCGGAATCGCGGATTCCGTGACCGTGCTGGCGCGCGACGGGGCGGCCGCCGATGCGGCGGCGACGGTCGTCGGCAATGCGGTCGATCTCGACCATCCGGCGATCCGGCGCCGGCCTGCCTCGGAGATCGATCCCGCGAGCGATCTCGGCGCCATTCCCGTGACGGTCGGCCTGGGGCCGCTCGAGCCGGCAGCAGTGAGCGCTGCCCTTGCGCAGGGCGAGGTGCTGGCGCAAGCACTCATCCGGGCTGGACAGATCGAGGGTGCGGTTCTTACGTTGAGGGGGGCTTGTCGCGTCGTCGGGGGCAATTGGCTCAGGCTCCAAGCGCCGGACGCCGCCTAGGACGAGGGAGGTCGATGTTGCGATGACTCTGTCGCGGATCCGCAAGCTGATCACCGTGGTCGAGGAGACCCGCCGCGAGATGGGCGAGCCCGTCGAGCCGCCGACGCGCAAGGCGGCGGCGATCGCGGTGATCGAGAACCCCTGCGCCGGGCGCTTCGTCAAGGATTTGGAAGCGCTCGTCGCGATCGGCGAGGAGCTCGGCGGCCTCTTGGGCCAACGCGCGGTCAAGGCCCTCGGTATTTCGGCCGGGCAGGCGGAAAGTTATGGCAAGGCGGCCGTGGTGGGCGAGGGGGGCGAGCTCGAGCACGCCGCGGCGATCCTCCATCCCCGCCTCGGCAAGCCCTTGCGCGAGGCGGTCGAGAAGGGGGCTGCGCTGGTGCCCTCGGCCAAGAAGATGGGCGGGATGGGGACCGCTATCGACGTGCCGCTCGGCCACAAGGACGCCGCCTTCGTGCGCAGCCATTTCGATGCGATGGAGGTGCGCGTGGCGGATGCACCCCGCGCCGGCGAGATCCTGGTCGCCGTGGTGGTGACCGACAGCGGCCGTCCGCACCCGCGCGTGGGCGGCCTCACCAAGGCAGAGATCAAGGGCGAGGACGGCCTGCGCTGAAGGTTCCGCCCGAGGCCGATCGAACGAGGCTGGACAAACAGGGAGTACCTCACCATGACCGAGCGCAGAACGCTGCTGGCAGGCATCTCGGCCCTTATCCTGGGCTCGCTCGCGGGCCTTTCGATCGCGGCAGCCGCCGAGCCGATCAAGATCGGGGACGTGAACAGCTACACCGGGCTTCCCGCCTTCACCATTCCCTATCGCAACGGCTGGCAGATGGCGCTCGCGGAGATCAATGCCGCGGGCGGAGTGCTCGGCCGCCCGCTCGAGGTGGTCTCCTACGACGACGGCGGCAAGCCCGAGGAGGCCGTAACCCGGGCCCAGCAGCTCTTGAGCCAGGACCATGCCGTCCTCCTGATGGGCACCTTCTTCTCCAATATCGGCCTCGCCGTCTCGAGCTTCGCCGCGCAGAACAAGGTCTTCTTCATGGCAGCCGAGCCGCTCACCGATGCAGTCACCTGGGAGAAGGGGAACCGCTACACCTTCCGTCTCCGCCCCAATACCTACATGCAGACGGCGATGCTGGCGGAGGAGGCGGCCAAGCTGCCCGCCAAGCGCTGGGCCACGGTGGCGCCCAACTACGAGTACGGCACCTCCGGCGTCGCCGACTTCAAGAAGCTGCTCGCGGCTAAGCGGCCCGACATCGAGTGGGTGGCCGAGCAGTGGCCCGCGTTCGGCAAGATCGATGCGGGCGCCACGGTCGAGGCGCTCGCCGCGGCCAAGCCCGAGGCGATCTACAACGTGCTCTTCGGCGGCGACCTCTCCAAGTTCGTGCGCGAGGGCAATACGCGCGGCCTCTTCCAGGGCCGCGCCGTGGCCAGCCTGCTCACGGGCGAGCCGGAATACATCGATCCGCTCAAGGACGAGACGCCCAAGGGCTGGATCGTCACCGGCTATCCCTGGTACGACATCAAGATGCCCGCGCATGAGAAGTTTCTCAAGGCCTATATGGCCAAGTACAACGATCATCCGCGCATGGGCTCGGTCGTCGGCTACAACACCATGCTCGCCGTCGCCGCGGTGATCCGGAAGGCCGCTGCCACCGACACGGAGAAGCTGATCAAGGCCGCCGAGGGGCTCAAGCTGGCGACGCCGATAGGCGAAATCACCTTCCGCGCCATCGACCACCAGTCCACCATGGGTACGTACGTCGGCAAGACCGACGTGAGGCAGGGCGAAGGCGTCATGGTCGATTGGCATTACGCCGACGGTGCTAACTACCTGCCGAGCGACGCCGAGGTGAAGAAGATGCGTCCGGCGGAGTGAGGGCATCCCTCGCCCTCCCTCTCCCGCAAGCGGGCGAGCGAGGGTGAGGGATTTCGATCCTTGAGCTTCCTCTTCGTCCAATTCCTGACCGGGCTGACCGCGGCGTCGTCGCTCTTCCTCGTCGCCTCGGGGCTTTCGCTCATCTTCGGCGTGACGCGCGTCGTCAATTTCGCGCACGGCTCCTTCTACATGCTTGGGGCCTATATCGCGTACTCGCTCGCGACCCGGCTCGCGGGGCCGCTTGGCTTTTGGGCCGCGGTCCTCTTGGCCGCACTCGCGGTCGGCGTGCTCGGTGCCGTGATGGAAGCGCTCATCCTGCGGCGCATCTATCAGGGACCGGAGCTCTTTCCCCTACTTGCTACCTTCGCCGTCGTGCTCATCGCCCAGGACGCGGCCCTCGCGATCTGGGGCCCGGAGGACCTGCTCGGGCCGCGGCTGCCCGGGCTCAAGGGGGCCGCACGCGTCTTCGGGCGCGCCTTCCCCGCCTACGACCTGGTGCTCGTGGCCCTCGGCCCGCTCGTGCTGGGCGGCCTCTGGCTGCTCTTCCACCGCACGCGCTGGGGCACGCTCGTGCGCGCCGCGACGCAGGACCGCGAGATGGTCGAAGCGCTCGGCGTGCGACAGACGAGCCTTTTCACCGCCGTGTTCTTCCTCGGCGCCTGTCTTGCGGGCCTCGGCGGTGCCGTTGAGCTGCCGCGCGAGGCGGTCAACCTGCACATGGACCTCAACACGGTCACCGAGGCCTTTGTCGTGGTCGTGGTCGGCGGCATGGGCTCGATCGCCGGCGCCTTCCTCGCAGCATGCCTCATCGCCGAGCTCAACGCCTTCGGCATCCTCGTCTTTCCCCAAATCACGCTTGTGCTGACGTTCCTGGTCATGGCGGCGGTGCTCGTGCTGCGGCCCTGGGGCCTCATGGGGCGGCCCGACGTGGCGCTGCGCGCCCCAGCCGCAGCACTGGAGCCGCCGCTCGGGAGCGGAAGCAGGCGGGCGCGGCTCTTCCTCTATGGCGCGGCGGCTCTCCTCCTCCTGCTGCCGCTCGTCGCCGGAGACTATGGGCTCGTCGTGCTGACCGAGATCATGGTGCTCGCCTTGTTCGCCGCGAGCCTCCATTTCATCATGGGCCCGGGCGGCCTGGTGTCGTTCGGCCATGCCGCCTATTTCGGCCTTGGCGCCTATGGTGCAGCCCTCGCGATACGGCACCTCGACTTCGCCATGGCGCCGGCTCTCCTTGCGGCCCCGCTTCTGGCTGCAGCGGGCGCCCTTCTCTTCGGCTGGTTCTCCGTCCGGCTTTCCGGCGTTTACTTCGCCATGCTGACGCTCGCCTTCGCGCAGATCGCCTGGTCGGGTGCGAGCCAGTGGCTCTCCTTCACCGGCGGCGACAACGGCATCCTCGGCGTGTGGCCCAGTCGCTTCTTCGCCGACAAGCTCGCCTTCTACTATCTGGCACTGGTGCTGTGCGGCGGCTCGATCCTCTTGCTGCGCCGGCTCATCGCAGCACCTTTCGGCTATACGCTCAGGGCCGCCCGCGATTCGCCGCTGCGCGCCGATGCGATCGGCATCGATGTGCGCCGGCACCAGTGGCTCGCCTTCGTCGTGGCCGGCCTCCTTGCCGGGATCGCGGGCGGCACTTACGCCTTCTCGAAGGGCAGCGTGTTTCCGACCGTGCTCTCGATCTCGAACTCGGTCGACGCCTTGGTCATGGTGCTTTTGGGCGGCCTTCAGAGCCTCGCGGGTCCGCTCATCGGTGCCGCCCTCTTCACCGGCCTCCTCGAGGAGATCGCACCCCTCACCGACTATTGGCGCGCGATCGTCGGCGCCATCATCCTCGTCCTCGTCATCGTTTTCCCGCGAGGGCTGGCCGGCTTCGCCCGCGCGCGGCCGCGACGCTTCCGAGGGGCGGAGGAGGAGCCATGAGCCTCCTCAAGGTGAGCGCGCTCTCGAAGGCCTTCGGCGGGATCATCGCGGTCTCCAACGTCGATTTCGAGCTCGGCGCCGGCGAGATCCTGGCCCTCATCGGCCCCAACGGGGCCGGCAAGACGACCTGCTTCAACATGCTGGGCGGCCAGCTGCGGCCCGACCGCGGCAGCATCCGCCTCGAGGGGCGAGAGCTCGTCGGCCTGCCCCCACGGGAGATCTGGCGCCTTGGCGTGGGCCGCACCTTCCAGATCACCGCCACTTTCGCCTCGATGAGCGTGCGCGAGAACGTGCAGATGGCGCTCATCTCCCACCACGGCCGCACGCTCTCGCCGTGGCCGCGGGCGGGCGAGCTCTACCTCCGCGAGGCGACGGCGCTGCTCGAGCGGGTCGGGATCGCCGAGCAGGCGGAGCGCGCGTGCGGCGTGCTTGCCTACGGCGATCTGAAGCGGGTCGAGCTCGCGGTCGGCCTCGCCAACGCGCCGCGCCTTCTCCTCATGGACGAGCCGACCGCCGGCATGGCACCGAGCGAGCGCGTGGCGCTTATGGGGCTCGTGGCCGGGATCGTGCGCGAGCGCGGCGTCGCCGTTCTCTTCACGGAGCACGACATGGACGTCGTCTTCGCGCATGCGGACCGCATCATCGTGCTCGATCGCGGCGAGCTCATCGCCGAGGGCGCCCCCGCCCACGTGCGCGAGGACGCGCGGGTGCGCGAGATCTACCTGGGCCAAGCGGGGAGCGGCTGATGCTCTCCCTACGCAGGCTCAACGCCTTCTACGGCCGCGCCCACATCCTCTTCGATCTCGAGCTCGAGGTGGGAGAGGGCGAGGTCGTGGTCCTCCTTGGCCGCAATGGTGCGGGCAAGTCGACCACGCTCAAGACCATCATCGGCCTGGCGCGCGCGGCCTCCGGCGAGATCGACTTTCGCGGGCGCGCCATCCAGGGGCTCATGCCTTACGAGATCAGCCGGCTCGGCATCGGTTACGTGCCCGAGGAGCGGCGCATCTTCACCGATCTCACCGTGATGGAGAATCTCGAGGTGGGCCGCCAGCCCGCCCGGCCGGGGATGGTCCCCTGGACGCCGGCGCGGCTCTTCGAGCTCTTCCCCAATCTCGGCGAGATGCGCGGGCGGCGCGGCGGCATGATGAGCGGGGGCGAGCAGCAGATGCTGACCATCGCGCGCACGCTCATGGGCAATCCGATCCTCATCCTCCTCGACGAGCCGTCCGAGGGCCTGGCCCCCGTGATCGTCCAGGAGATGGCGCGCACCATCCGCTCGCTCAAGGCCGAAGGCCTCACCGTGATCCTCTCCGAGCAGAACCTGCGCTTCGCGGAGAGGGTGAGCGACCGAGCCTATATCATCGAGAAGGGACGCATCCGCTATCGCGGCACCATGGACGAACTCGCGGCGGACGAGGCGGTGCGCGCCGCCTATCTGACGATCTAGCGCCAGATCTCTGGCATTGAACGTCACCCCCTCCCCACCCTCCCCCTTCAAGGGGGAGGGGGAATTCGTATTTGGCAGGCGCGCACTTCCCCTCCCCCCTTGAGGGGGAGGCTAGGGTGGGGGGTGTGCAATGCGCGATGTTCCAAGCACTGGCGAGACATCTTGCTCCAGCCGTCCGGCTTTGCCAGAGTGTCGATTGTTCGAGTACGAACGATCCGGTGCCGAGACCGGGAAAGCAAGGGAGGAGAACATGGCGGAAGCCCAGGCGTCGGCAGCAGCCGGGAAGCTTGTCATCCGCAACATCGGGCTTCTGTTGTCGGGCGATCTCGCCAAGCCCGTGCTCGATGCCGACACCGTCGTCGCGGAAGGCGGGCGCATCACCGCCGTGGGCAAGGCGAAGGACGTCGATACCGCGCGCGCGGCCGTGACGATCGACGCCAAGGGAACCGCGGTCGCTCCCGGCCTGATCGACAGCCACGTGCATCCGGTGTTCGGCGACTGGACGCCGCGCCAGTCCCAGCTCAACTGGATCGACAGCTTCCTTCACGGCGGCGTCACCACCATGGTCTCGGCCGGTGAGGTGCATCTGCCCGGGCGGCCCAAGGATGTCGTCGGCCTGAAGGCGCTGGCGATCACGGCGCAGCGCGCCTTCACGGGCTTCCGGCCCGGCGGGGTCAAGGTGCATGCCGGAGCGCCGGTGCTCGAGCACGGCATGGTCGAAAGCGACTTCAAGGAGCTGGCGGCGGCGGGCGTCACGCTCTTGGGCGAGGTCGGGCTCGGCGGCGTCAAGGGAGGGGAAGAGGCGCGCCGGATGGTCGCCTGGGCGCGCAAATACGGCATCAACAGCACGATCCACACGGGCGGGCCGTCGATCCCCGGCTCCGGGCTCATCGACAAGGACGTGGTGCTCGAGGCCGATGCCGACGTGATCGGCCACATCAACGGCGGCCACACCGCGCTGCCGATCGAGCAGATCCTCGAGCTTTGCGTGCGCTCCAAGCGCGCCATCGAGATCGTCCATAACGGCAACGAGCGCGCGGCCCTTTTCGCGCTGCGCACGGCGCGGGAGATGCGCCAGCTCGAGCGCGTCATTCTCGG
>DATNIJ010000282.1:0-17697 GCA_035604475.1 Alphaproteobacteria bacterium | reverse complement strand
CGGCGATGAAATGCGCGATCTCCGGCGCCATCGCGCGATCGAGAAGATGGGGCTTGAGCTCGAGGAGGGTGACGGCGAGGCCGAGCTTGCTCGCACTCGCCGCCACCTCGAGGCCGAGGAAGCCGCCGCCGATCACGGCGATGCGCCTGGCCTCCTTGAGAGCTGCGCCGAGCGCCAAGGACTCGGCAAGCGTGCGCAAATAGAAGATGCCGGGCATGCCTGGCAAGGCGAAGGGGAGGGTGCGCACGCGCCCGCCGGTGGTCAGCAGCAGCTTGGTGAAGCCGAGCGTTCGTCCGGTCGAGAGCCTGACCGTGCGCGCCGCCGCGTCGATCGCTTCCACGCGCGTGCCGGTCAGGACCTCGATCCCTTTTTGCGCATAAAAGCCTGGCGGGAGCAGCTCGGTCGTGCTCGCCGGCTTGTCGCCGGTGAGCACGGCCTTGGAAAGGGGTGGACGCTCGTAAGGGAGTGCGGGCTCCTCGCCGATGAGAACGACGCGGCCGGCGAAACCGGCCGCGCGCATCGCCTCGGCCGCCCGCCCGCCCGCTTGACCGGCGCCGACGATGACGAATGTCGCCGCCGCGGTCATGGCATGCCGGCCGGACCGCCGCTCATTGGTTGGCCCGAAAATAAATGCGCTCTTTCCAATGGATCACCACCCTCCGCCGTCATTCCCGCGAAAGCGGGAATCCATGGTTGGGCCCGTGCCTGGCTTCAGACATGGACCCCGGCTTTCGCCGGGGTGACGAGTGCCCCAATTGAAATACAACGCAGCATTTCGAGCCAGCGTCTCAGACCTCGGGCAGCTCGATGAGGATTTGGCCGCCCTCGCTCTTGACCGGGAAGGTCTTGATCGGCTCGGCCGCAGGTGCCGCGCGCACCTCGCCGGTCGCGATATGGAAGCGCGCCTGGTGCAGCGGGCACTCGATGCAGTCGCCCTCGACGTAGCCGTCGGAAAGGAGGGCGTACTCGTGGGTGCAGACGTTGCTGGTGGCATAGAGCACGCCGCCGAGCTTGTAGATTGCCACCGGCTCGCCGTCGACGACGACGCCGATGACCTCGTTCTCGGGGACCTCGTCCACCCTCGCCGCCACGTGCCAAGCCATCTCGCTGCTCCTCCCCTTGCGCGCGGGAGCGGAACGCTAAGGGCAAAGGAGTTAAGCGTCAACCGCCCATCTCTGCCGCCCGTACGCACGCATGACTCCGGGAATCGACAACCTATTCCTCGCCGACGCCCAAATAAATGCGCTGCACCTGAGGGTCCTTGGCGAGTTCGTCGGCCGGCCCGGCGAGGACGGTGCGCCCGGTCTGCAGCACATAGGCGAAATCCGCGACCTCGAGGGCCAAGTGGATCGATTGCTCGGCGAGAAGGAGGGTCAAGCCCTCGTCGTGGAGCCGCACCAGCGTCTCGTAGAGGGCCTCGACGAGGGAGGGGGCGAGGCCCAGGCTCGGCTCGTCGAGGAGGAGGAGCTTGGGCTCGCTCATGAGCGCACGTCCTAGGGCCAGCATCTGGCGCTCCCCGCCGGAAAGCGTGCCGGCGCGCTGCGCGCGGCGCTCCTTGAGCCGCGGGAAGAGCGTGTAGACGCGCTCGAGGAGTGCCGGCGCCCTGCTTTTCACGGCGAGCGGCGTGGTACCGAGCCGCAGGTTCTGCTCGACCGTCTGGCTCGTAAAGAGGCGCCAGCCCTCCGGAGAAAGTGCCAGGCCCTTGCGCACGATGGCATGGGCGGGCAGCGGCGAGATGCTCTCTTGGCGCCACTCGATGCGCCCCTTGCTCGCCGTTGCCAGCCCCGCGATCGCGTTGAGCGTCGTGGTCTTGCCCGCACCGTTCGAGCCGAGAAGGGCCACGATCGTGCCCGGCCTCACCTCGAGCGAGACGTCGGCGACGCCCACGAGATCGCCGTAGCGCACCTCGAGATGCTCGACCTTGAGCATATCCATCGCAGCCGTCATGGCTGGTGCGCGCGCCGCGCGTGGGAGCGCCCGAGATAAGCGTCGATCACGGCCGGATCGTTGACGATCTCCCTGGGCTTTCCCTCTGCGATGACGCGGCCCTCGTTGAACACGACGATGCGCTCGGCAAGGGTGAGAATCACCTCCATGATATGCTCGACGATGACGAGCGTGACGCCCGAGCGGTGAATCACGCGCACCAGCTCGATCGCCTGCCGGATCTCGGCGGGGTTGAGACCGGCAAGGGCCTCGTCGAGCAGGACCAGGCGCGGCTCGGTCGCCATCACGCGCGCGATCCCGAGGCGCTTGCGCCCCGGCGTGCCCAGGCTCTTCGCCTTGTGCTCGGCCAAGCGATCGAGCCCGGTGAGCGCGAGGGCGCGCCGCGCCGCCTCGCGCGCCTCTTTCTCGCGCGGGTGCCTGAGGAAGGCGCCGACCATCACATTCTCGAGGATGGTCATCTCCTCGAAGGTCGCCGGCACCTGGAAAGTGCGGCCGATGCCGAGCGCTGCATGGGCCTCGGGCGAGGCTTCGGTGATGTCGGTCTCCTCGAACAGCACGCGCCCCGCGCTCGGCTTGAGGTCGCCCGCGAGGCAATTGAAGAAGGTCGACTTGCCGGCGCCGTTCGGGCCGATGAGGCCGACGATCTCGCCCTCCGCCACCTCGAGGCCGGCGTCCGCGACGGCGAGGAAGCCGCCGAAGGCCATCCTGATGTTCTCGGCCCTAAGCAGCATGGTCCTCACCGGCTCCAACAAGGGCGCGCTCCTTCGCCATGCGTGCCTCGCGGCGCGCCTGGTAGCGTTCCCAGAGCTCGAGCAGGCCGCCCGGCTCGAAGCGGCTCAGCAGCATGATGATGCCGCCGTAGAGGATGAAGGCGAGGCCGGTCCCCGCACCGCCGAAAAACGTATTGGTCGTGGTTTGAAGCGGCACCAGGATGATCGCACCCAAAAGCGGTCCGAGGAGCCGGCCGGCACCCCCCAATGCCGCCATCACGACCATCTGCACGGAGACGAGGATGCCTAAGGTGCTTCCGGGATCGACGAAGCCGAACTTCACCGCATAAAGCGAGCCCGCGAGCGAGGTGAAGCCAGCACTCAGCATGAGCGCATAGAGCTTGTAGCGGCTGACCGGCACGCCGAGGCTGCGCGCCGCGCGCTCCCCGGCGCGGATCGCGCGCAAATAATAGCCGAGGCGGCTACGCTCCATGCGGTGCGTGATGTAGAGCAGCACCGCGAGCACGGCGAGGAAGATGTAGTAGTAGGGCACCGAGCTGCGATAGACGAGGTCCCACCAGCCGCGCGAGGTCGCCGGCCCCATCAGGCCGATGGCGCCGCCGAGGAAGTCCCAGTCGCTGACCAGGATGCGGATGAGCTCGGCGACTGCGATCGTCGCCATGCTGAAATAATGCCCCGAGAGCCGGAAAGTGGGCACGCCGATGACGACCGCGATGACCACACTCACCGCAATGCCGGCGGGAAAGCCCAAGAGCGGGCTCGCCTCCCACAGCTTGTAGAAAAGGAGCGGCATATAGGCGCCGGCGCCGAAAAAGACGGCGTGGCCGACCGAGACCTGCCCGGCGTAACCGCCGACGAGGTTCCATGCCGAGGCGGAGATGGCGGAGAGGATGACGAAGGCGGCGAGCTGCTCGTAATAGGCCCCGGTGAAGACGAGCGGAAAGCCTATAAGCACGGCGGCGAGCGCCAGCCAGCCGATGATGGGCTTCCTCGGCACTTAAGCCTTCCCCAGGAGGCCGTGCGGCCGCACCCACAGGATGACGACGAAAAGCCCATAGACGACGACGTCCTGAAAGATCGGGCCGAAGTAGAAGGCGGAGAGCGATTCGATGAGGCCGATGAGGAGGCCGGCGATCATCGCACCCGGCACGCTGCCGAAGCCCCCGAGCGTCACCGTCACGAAGGCGATGATGGTGAGCGACTCGCCGACCGTCGGCGAGATCGGGAAGAAGGTGGCGATCAAGGCGCCCGCGATGCCGGCAGAGGCGCCGGAGAGGCCCCAGGCGAGGGCCTGCATGTGGTCGGGCTTGATGCCCATGAGCATGGCGGCCTGGCGGTCCTCGGCCACGGCGAGGATCTGGCTGCCGATCGCCGTGCGCGTGAGGAGGAGGTGCATACCGGCGGTCAAGAGGATGGCGACGACGCCGGCGAGCAACTTGGGCGCGCTCACGAGAATGCCGCCGAGATTGATACTGGCTCCGACGAGGTCGTCGGGCAGCGTCACGAAATTGGCGGTGAACGCCCAGAAGGCGCTATAGCGCAGGAGAAGAAGGAGGCCGAAGGTCGACAGGATCTGGGCGAGCATGGGCCCGCGCATGACGTGGCGGATGAGCGCCAGGTAGACGAAGACGCCGAGAATGAAGAGAAGCACCGCGGCCAGCGGGGCGAAGGCGGCGGGGCCCAGGCCCGCGAGCGTGAAGGCCCAGAACGCCGCATACATGCCCAGCATGACGAACTCGCCATGGGCGAAATTGATCACGTTCATCATGCCCCAGATGAGCGTGAGCCCCGACGAGAAAAGGGCGTAGACGGCCCCGATCAGGAGGCCGCCTACGATCACCTGGAGGAGGATCATCCGCCGCTAGTTCCAGCCCTTGAAGGGATACTCGAGCGCGTGCTGGGCGGATTTGGCCGGCCACACCGCGATATAGTCGCTGCCGAAGAGCTGGATGAGATAGGTCGAGGCGAGGATGTTCTGGCCGGTCTGGTCGAACTTGACGCCCTTGTAGCCCATGATGAGCTGATCGGGCTTGAGATCGGTCTCCTGCAGCGCCTTCTGGATCGCCTCGGGCTTGGTCGAGCCGGCGCGGTTGATCGCATCCGCCAGCACGAACATGGCCTGCATGCCGCGCGCGCTGGTGTCGTCCAAGGTCTGGCCGGTCTTGGCCTTGTACATCTCGTTGATGCGCCAGGTCGTGCTGTCCTTGGGCCCGATGTCCCAGGCACTGCGGTTGACGAGGCCCTGGGAGATGTCTGCGACCGCCTTGATGAAGGCGGGATCGGAGAAGCCGGCGTCGTCGGCGATGACGAGCTTCGGCTTGTAGCCAAGGCTCTTCATCGTCTTCATGTAGAGAATGGCGTCGGCGGTGTAGGAAACGAAGACGATGGCGTCGGGGTTCTTCTCCTTGAGCTGGAGCACCTGGGGGGAGACGTCGGCGCCGTTGGCATTGTAGGGGATGTCGGCCACGACGTCGAGGCCGTGCGCCTTGGCGGCGTCGCGCACCGATTCGCCGACCGAGGTGCCGTAGTCGGTGTTCTCATGGACGATCGCGAGAGTCGCCGCCGGATGCCCCGCCTTCTTGAGATCGCCGAGAAACTCCATGTAGGCGTTACCGAAGTCGCCGGCGATGGGGGTGGTACGGAAGACCCACTTGAAGCCGCGGCTGGTGATGTTGGCGGCGACCGATTCGCCCACGATGAAAGGGATGCCGTAGCGCTCGGCCACGGCGGTCGCGGTGAAGGTGACGTTCGAATGGTAGCTCCCCTCCATCGCCACGACGTGCTCCTGGGTGATCAGGCGCAGCGTCTGGTTCTGGCCCTCGGTGGGATTGCCCTGGTGGTCCGCTTCGATGAGCTTGAGCTTCGCCCCGCCCAGCTTAGGCAGGCCCGGCGTCGTCCCGATCGGCAGGCCCTTTAGCTCCGGATGGCCCTCGTTCACGATCTGAGCCGCGATCTCTATCGCCGCCAGATCCGCCTTGCCCGCACTCGCGGAGTTGCCGCTGAGCGGCATGATCACGCCGATCTTCACATCCTCCGCCGCAAAGGCGGCAGAGCCGAGTCCGAGGCCGGCCAGAATGGCCGCCGAGACGAGCCAAGTTTTCATTTTTCATACTCCCTGTTCGCGGCGATGCCGCTTTGCGTGCACGTTTTCTTGATCGTGATCGCGTCGAACTAGCTTAGCCGCCGACGCGCAACGCTTGCGTGCGCTCCCAGTCCACCGCACCTTCCGCCGTGAGCGCTACTTTGTAAATCTTCTCCGCACTCTCGCGCGAGACGATGCCGTCGATCACGTCGTCCGCCACGCGCGCCGGATCGCGCGTCTCCGGCCGCCCGAAGCCGCCACCCCCCGGCAGCTCGAGCCGGATGCGGTCGCGCGGCGGCACCGTCTGGCGGCCCTTGGGCCGGATCGGCCGGCCGGAGGCGAGGCTCACTCGGCCGGGCGCGCCGCTCTTGCCGCCGTTGCGCCCGCGCGCGGGGTTCTTCACGCGCTCGAAGTTGCAAAGCAGGCTCACCGGCATGCCGTCGGCACCGCCGATCTCGATGACCTGACCGAGCCCGCCGCGCATCGCACCCGCCCCTCCCGACTCCTCGCGGAACTCGCGGCGCCAGAAGACGATGGGGGCGACCGTCTCCGTCGCCTCGACCGGGATGGTGCGCACCCCGCTCGGAAACGCGGTGACATCGAGGCCATCCTTGCTCGGCCTGGCGCCCGAGCCGCCGCAATGGAAGATCACGGTCGAGAACTGCGGCAGCGTCGAGGGATCAACACCCTCCTCGACCTCGTCCACCATGGAGCCGCCGCCGTAGATCTGCGGGTTCCACAGCGATGACGCCCCCTCGGCCGGCACGCCGCCCTTGATCACTTGATGGAGGCAGCCGAAGACCACGTCCGGCAGCATGTGCCCGACGGTGTGGCGTGCTGCCACCGCCCACGGCCGCTTGACGTTGAGGACCGAGCCCTCGGGGGCCGAGACCGTGATGGTCTCGAGCGAGCCCGCGTTGTTCGGCACCTCGGGGGCCACCAGCACGCGCACACCGAAGGCGGTGTAGGCCGTGCAGTAGTTGAGCACCACGTTGATGCCGTAGGCACTCGCTTGCGAGGTGCCGCTGTAGTCGACGTGGATGCCGTCGTAGCCGATTGTCATGGTGGCGGAAAGCGTGAGCGGCTTGTCGTAGCCGTCCATGGTGAGGCTGTTCTTGTAGACGCCGGGCTTGAGCTTGCGGATCGCATTGAGGGTGGCCTGCCGCGACGCCTCGATGATCTGGTCGCCGAGCGCCTCCACGTCGGCGAGCCGGAACTCGCCGAGCATGTCCAGAAGCCGCCGCCCGCCTTCCTCGTTGCAGGCGGCGCAGGCGAAGATGTCGCCCTCGACCTGGAAAGGCTCGCGTACGTTCGCGCGCACGATGCTGAGGAGGTCCTGGTTGAACTCGCCCTCCCGCGCGAGCGGCATGATCGGCAGCGCCAGACCCTCCTCGTAGACCTGCCGCCCGTCCGGCCCCATGCCGAGCCCGCCGATGTCGACGACGTGGATCGTATTGGCGAAGAGTGCTATCGGACGCCCGTCCTTGAAAGTCGGCGTCACCACGGTGATGTCGTGGAGATGGCCCGAGGTGAGCCAGGGATCGTTGGTGATGTAGTGGTCGCCTTCCCGCATGCTGTCGATGGGATAGACGGCGAGGAAGTGCTTGACCCCCGTCGCCATCGAATTGACGTGGCCCGGCGTGCCGGTGACGGCCTGGGCCAGCATGCGGCCCTGGCGGTCGAACACGCCGGCCGAGAGGTCGCCCGCCTCGCGCACCGAGGTGGAGAAGGCGGTGCGCATGAGGGTCTGGGCCTGCTCCTCGACGACGGCGATGAGCCGGCTCCACATGATCTGCATGTGGATTTGGGAAAGTGCCGTGTTGGGTGTCGCGACCATGGCGAGAAGCTACTCTCCGCGCCGCCTGAGTTCAATATAGCCGAAGCCGTCGACCCGCGCAGAGAAGGCCGGACTGACCACGGTCGAGGTCTCGTCCTCCTCGATCACGGCGGGACCCTCGACGGTCCAGCCGGGCCTGAGCGCCTCGCGGCGGTAGAAGGGCACCTCGAGGAACTCGCCGGAGCCGGGATCGAAGACCTTGCGCATGGAGATTGGCTTGCCGACCCCCGTCTCGAGCGGCTGTGGTGTCTCCTCGCTCGCGACAAACGGCGCGCTCACGACCGTGACCCAGCTCAGGATCTCGATGTCGACCCCGGGGATGGCACGGCTGTAGAGCGCGCGATAGGCCGCCTCGAAAGCCTCGAGAAGAAGCGGGGTGTCGGCGTCGGCGAAGTCGCGCGCCGGCAGCGGCACCGAGATCTCGTGACCCTGGCCGCGGTAGCGCATGAAGGCCGAGCGGCGCTCCTCGAGCTCGACCTCCCCTCCAGCACCACGCCGCACGATCGCCTCGGCCTCCGCGCGCATCTCGCCGAGCACGCGGTTCGCGGCAACCGCATCGAAGTGCGAGAGCCGCTGCATGTGGCTGCGCACGATCTCGAAGGCGATCGGCGCACGCAAGAAGCCGATGGCCGAGCCCACGCCGGCGTTGGTCGGCACCAGCACGCGGTCGAGGCCGAGCTTCTCCGCGACGCGCGCGGCGTGGAGCGGGGCCGCACCTCCGAAGGCGACGAGCGTGCGCTCCGCCACGTTCTTGCCGCTCTCGATCGTGTGCACGCGCGCGGCGTTCGCCATGTTCTCGTCGACCATCTCGCTGATGCCGAGTGCTGCGAACTCCGCCGTGAGGCCGAGGCGCTCGCCGATCCCGCGCCTGACGGCACCCTCCGCGGCCGGCGCATCGAGCCTGATCTTGCCGCCGGAGAAGGCGGCGGGATCGATGCGGCCGAGCACGAGATCGGCGTCGGTGACCGTGGGCTCGGCCCCGCCGCGGCCATAGCAGGCAGGGCCCGGCTCGGCACCTGCGCTGTCGGGGCCGACGGCGATGCGGCCCATGGCATCGACGCGCGCGATCGAGCCGCCGCCGGCGCCGATCTCGACCATCTCGATGACGGGAATGCGCAAGGGGATGCCCGATCCCTTCTTGAAGCGGTAGATGCGCGCGACCTCGAAGACCCGGTTGGTCTGCGGCTTGGCGTCGTCGATGAGGCAGATCTTGGCGGTGGTCCCGCCCATGTCGAAGGAGATGACCTTGTCGAGGCCGCATTGGGCCGCGATGTGGCAGGCGAAGATGGCACCTCCCGCGGGCCCGGATTCGACGAGGCGCACCGGAAAGCGGATCGCGGTCTCGACCGTGGTGAGGCCGCCGCCCGAGGAGATGAGATAGAGCGGAGAGCGCACGCACGCGCGCCTCAAGCCCTCCTCGAGATTGCGCAGGTAGCGGCCGATGAGCGGCTGCACATAGGCGTTGGCACAGGCCGTCGAGAAGCGCTCGTACTCGCGCATCTCGGGCGAGACCTCGGAGGAGAGCGTCACGGTGACGCCAGGCAGGCGCTCGGCGATGAGCTCGCGCGCGCGACGCTCGTGCGAGGGGTTGGTGAAGCTGTGGAGGAACCCGATCGCCACACTCGCGATGCGCGCGCGCGCGAGCCGGTCGATGACGCGGCCGAGTGCTGCCTCGTCGAGCGGCACCAGTACCTTGCCCTGCGCGTCGATGCGCTCCTTGACGCCGAAGCGCCACCGCCGCGGCACCAGCGGCGGGGGCAGGTCGATGTCGATGTCGTATTGCTCGAAGCGGTTCTCGTGACGGATCTCGATCACGTCGCGGAAGCCCTCGGTGGTGACGAGTGCGGTGCGCGGGCCCTTGCGCTCGATCAGCACGTTGGTGGCGAGCGTGGTGCCGTGGATGATCATCTCGAGCGCTGCGGCCTCGAGCTTCGCCGCCTCGAGCGCCGACGCGATCGCCGCGAGCACGCCCTTCTCGGGCGCTTCCGTCGTGGTCAGGAGCTTCGTGGTATAGCGCTTCTCCCCCACCTCCAGCGCCACGTCGGTAAAGGTGCCGCCGATGTCCACTCCCAGCCGCGCCCCGCCCATCCTCCGCCTCCGCCTTTTGACCGGCGCAGAGAGTGCTGACCCGCCCCGCCGCTGTCAACTTTCCCTCTTACGTGCTTTCCCTCTCCAGCGAAGCGGGAGAAGGCAATCTTCACGCCCCGCCCGGCTCGTTCGTGAGCTTGAGCGCCCGCGCCACGAGCGTCAGGCACTCGAGCATCACGGTGCCGGCGAGGAAGGCGGTGACGCCGCCCAGGTCGTGGGGCGGGCTCACCGTGTTCACGTCGGTCGCCACGATGTCGAGGCCGGCCAAGCCTTGGAGGAGGGCGAGGCCCTCGCGCGCCGTTGCCCCGCCCCAGGCGGGCGTGCACACGCCGGGGGCGCAGGAGGGGTCGAAGAAATCCATGTCGAAGCAGAGATAGACCGGCCGGCCGCTGAGGCGCTCGTGCACGTGGGCGAGGGTCAAGGGGATGCCGCGCGCGAAGAGATCGCTGCCGGGGATGAGCTCGTAGCCGAACTGGCGGGTATGCTCGAAGACATGCTGCACGCCGAGGGGGCCGCGCGCCCCGATGTGGAGCGAGTGGCCAGTGTCGAGCAAACCTTCCTCGGCGGCGCGGGTGAAGGTCGTGGCCGTGTTATACTTGTCGAGCCCCTCGCCCTTGCCGGGATAGGTGTCGGTGTGGGCATCGATATGGAGGAGCGCGAGGTTGGGATATTTGCGGTGGAGCGCGCGGAGCTGGGGGAGGGTGACGGCGCCGTCGCCGCCCATGGTCACCGGCACCGCTCCCGCCTCGAGGATGCGCGAGACCGCCGCCTCGATCTTCGCGTAGGCCTCGAGAATGAGCCCGGGTGTCAGCGCCACGTCGCCGCAATCGACCAGGCCCAGGCGCTCGAGGGGATTGAAATCGGCGTGGGGCGGTTGGTAGGGACGCACCAGGGTTGACTGCTCGCGGATGGCGTTCGGCCCGAGCCGCGCCCCGATGCGCGTCGGATGGATGCCGCAATCGAAGGGAATGCCGAGGATCGCCGCCTTGGCGCCGGCAAGCTCGTAGCGGTTGGGCGCCCCCATGAAGCTGCGGGTAGGGCGGAAGAGCTCCTTGTCGAATATTCCGGCCATGGCGTGGATCGTCCCTCTTGCTCGCTGCCTTGCTGCGGCGCGAGTGTGCCGCAAGATGGCGGGAACGTCGATCACAGACCGCGGCCGGTCTAACGCACGCCCCAGGCTTTGAAGAAGGTGTAGCAGAAGACGCCGTCCGCGGCCGCGGTACGGTAGAGGTCGCGCACGCCCGCATCGAACGCCCCCGCATCCATCAGTCCCTCGGCGATCGCCGCTTCGCGCACGCCCTCGACCATGGCCGTGAAGGTCTTGCGCGTGAAACCGTCGATCAGCTCGGGCCGGCTTCCGTCCACGTAGACCATGCGCGGGCTGACCCGGACCTCCGCGAAGCCGGCTTGCACCAGGAGGGGATAGAGCTGGCGTCCGATCAACCCATTGCCGCCGGCGCGCGCTTGCAGCTCCACCAGGCATTCGACCGCGCGCTTGGCCTCGAGGCTGTCCGGATGGAAATAGGTCGAGCCGTGATCGCCTTCGATCACGGTGATGGTGCCGCCCACCTTCAGCATCTCGCGCAGCAGCACCAAGGCCTTGGCGGGCTCGCTGAGATGCTCGAGCACGAAGCAGACGAAGACGTGGTCGAAGCTCGCGGGTGCGAAGGGCAAGGCGAAGATGTCGGCGCACTCGAGCGTCACATTGGCGAGAGCGCTCGCCTCGACCTTGCGCCTGGCTTGGGCGAGGGAGTCCTGTGCCACGTCGACGGCGACGATCGCGGCCGCGGGACTTTGCCGCGCGAGTGTCACGGTCTGGGCGCCAATGCCGCAGCCGGCCTCGAGCACGCGTGCACCTGGGGGATAGGTAGTGTCGCTCAGCAAGAGCTCGGCGAGCGTCGTCGCTTGGTCGTGCAGCCGCCGGCTCTCGCGCGCCGAATAGCCGTGCACGTAGTCGGGTGTCTCAGGTTCCTGGCTCATCGCTGGCACATGGCAAGGCTCGCCTCTTTGCTCGGATGCGCGCGGTCGGACAGCGTCCAAATCTCTTTATACCTTCACGATAGGCGGTCATCCAACGCCAGGAGGGTCTCGGGTTGCGCGCGTCGCCGACAGGGACGCGCCCCGAAAGGGTCGCATCGAGGCTCTCGCCAAGGGCGTCGCGAGATGCTAAATCCTCGGCGCCGCCGCTGGTATACAACACACAAGGCGGGTCATCTGCCCTCCGGCAGCGTGTAATCGGGTTGAGGAGACGCGAATGGGCGAGGTCAAAAGCGACATCGAGATCGCACGCGAAGCGCGCCTGCAGCCGATCGAGGCGATCGGCGCCAAGCTCGGCATCCCGGCAGAGGCGCTTTCCCGCTACGGACATTACAAGGCCAAGGTGAGCCTGGACTACGTGGCCGGGCTCAAGGGCCGCCCGGACGGCAAGCTCATCCTGGTGACCGCGATCACGCCCACGCCGGCGGGCGAGGGCAAGACGACGACGACGGTCGGCTTGGGCGACGGCCTCAACCGCTTGGGCAAGCGCGCCGCCATCTGCCTGCGCGAGCCGAGCCTCGGTCCCTGCTTCGGCGTCAAGGGCGGCGCCGCCGGCGGCGGCTACTCCCAGGTGGTGCCGATGGAGGACATCAACCTGCATTTCACCGGCGACCTCCACGCCATCACCTCCGCCAACAACCTGCTTGCCGCGATGATCGACAATCACGTCTATTGGGGCAATCCCCTCAACATCGACGTGCGGCGCATCGGCTGGCGCCGGGTGATGGACATGAACGACCGGGCGCTGCGCTCGGTCGTGTCCTCGCTCGGGGGTGCCGCCAACGGCTTTCCGCGCGAGGACGGCTTCGACATCACGGTCGCTTCCGAGGTGATGGCGATCTTCTGCCTCGCGCGCGACATGGCCGATCTCATCCAGCGCCTCGGCAACATCGTCGTGGGCCAGACGCGCGAGCGCAAGCCGGTGCGCGCGCGCGAGCTCAAGGCCGACGGCTCGATGGCGGTGCTGCTCAAGGACGCGCTCGCCCCCAACCTCGTGCAGACGATCGAGGGCAACCCCGCCTTTATCCACGGCGGTCCCTTCGCCAACATCGCGCACGGCTGCAATTCGGTGATGGCGACGACGACCGGACTCAAGCTCGTCGATTATCTCGTGACCGAGGCGGGCTTCGGCGCCGACCTCGGTGCCGAGAAATTCTTCGACATCAAATGCCGCAAGGCGGGGCTCAAGCCGTCGGCGGTGGTGATCGTCGCCACCGTGCGCGCGCTCAAGATGCACGGCGGGGTGGCGCGCGAGGAGCTCGGCAAGGAGAACCTCGCGGCCCTCGACAAGGGCTTCGCCAACCTGGCGCGCCACCTGGAGAACCTCGGCCGCTTCGGCGTGCCGGCGATCGTGGCGATCAACCATTTCACGTCGGATACCGCGGCCGAGGAGGAGCTCATCCGCAAGAAGTGCGCGGAGATCGGCGTCGAGGCGGTGCTCTGCACGCACTGGGCCGAGGGAAGCAAGGGTGCCGAAGCCCTTGCGCGCGCGGTGGTCAAGCTGGTCGAGAGCAAGCCGGCCAACTTCAAGCAGCTTTATCCCGACGACATGCCGCTTTGGGACAAGATGCGCACCATCGCCACGACGCTCTACGGCGCCCGCGACATCACGGCCGACCAGCGCGTGCGCGACCAGCTCAAGGACTTCGAGAAGGGAGGCTTCGGCCACTTCCCGGTCTGCATGGCCAAGACCCAGTACAGCTTCTCGACCGACCCGCAGCTCAAGGGCGCGCCCTCGGGCCACGTGGTGTCGGTCCGCGAGGTGCGCCTTGCCGGCGGGGCCGAGTTCGTCGTCGCCGTCTGCGGCGAGATCATGACCATGCCCGGGCTGCCGCGCGCGCCCGCGGCCGAGCGCATCCGAATCAACCAAGCGGGCCTGGTCGAAGGGCTCTTCTGAGACAACCCTCACGAGAAATTGCAGCGCGGGCTGAGCGTGGCGGCCTTATAGTGGCCGCGGCAATTTCTCGGGAGGAGGCTACGCATGTCGAACGACCCTGTCGCCCGCATTGCCGAGCGCTGCGAGCCGTGGTTGGCCCTTCTCGGCCGCTTGGCCATCGCCGCGATCTTCCTCGGTTCGGGCCCCCAGAAGCTCATGAACCTCGCCGGCTTTGCCGGCGGCCTGGCGGCGAAGGGGCTGCCCGCACCCTTCTTCTTCGCTCTTCTCGCGGGCGTGGTCGAACTCGGCGGTTCGCTTGCCATCGCACTCGGCTTCAAGACTCGCTACGCAGCACTCCTGATGATCCTCTTCGTCATCGTCGCGTCGCTGCTCTCGCACACTTACTGGACGCTCGAAGGAGCGGCGCGCGTTGGGCAGCAAGTCCAGTTCATGAAGAACCTCGCCATCATCGGCGGCCTTCTTCTGCTGTACGCCCACGGCCCGGGGCGCATCAGCATCGACGGCAGACGATAGCGGTGTCTCCCTCTCCTCCTGAAGGAGGAGAGGGTGAGGTTGGCGAGGCTCACCTTTCCATGAACTCGCGCCGGATCGCTTGGCTGTGCTCGCCGAGTGCGGGGACCTTGCCGAGTGAGTTGTCCGGCTCGCCCGCATGTCGCACGGGGGGTGCGATGAGGTCGAGCGCACCCGCCTCGCTCGCGACCGTGGCGCGCCGGAGCTGGGGATGGCGGCTCGCCGTCTCGATCGAGTTGAGCGTGCCGAAGGCGATGCCGAAGCGCTTGAGCCGCGCGATGAGGGCCACGCGCGCGAGCGAGACGAAGACCCTGGCGATCTCGGCGTCAAGCGCCGCGCGGTTCTGCGCGCGCTCGCCGGGGCTCGCGAAGCGGGCGTCGCGGGCGAGCTCCGGGCGCTCCAGCACGCCCTCGCAGAAGGCGCGCCATTCGCGCTCGTTCTGGATCGAGATGACCACCGGCGCGCCCTTGGTCTGGTAGGCGCCGTAGGGGGCGATCGAGTGATGGCTGATGCCGACGCGCGGCGTCACGTTGCCGGCGTAGAGATACTGGAGCAGAAGCGGCGACATCCAGTCGACGATGGTGTCGAAGAGCGAGACCTGCACGCCGCTGCCGCGCCCGCTTTGCGCGCGCGCGTTGAGCGCTTCGAGGATCGCCGAATAGGCGGTGAGCCCCGTCGAGATGTCGCAGATCGAGACGCCGACGCGCCCCGGCGCCTCGGGCGTGCCGGTGACCGCGGCGAGCCCGCTCTCGACCTGGACGAGGAGGTCGTAGGCCTTCATGTCGCGGTAAGGCCCGTCCTCGCCGTAGCCCGAGATGTCGCAGGTGACGAGGCGGGGATGTCTCTCTCTGAGCTCGGCCGAGCCGAAACCGGCGCGCGCGGCCGCCCCCGGGGCCAGGTTCTGGACGAAGACGTCGGCCTTGGCGAGGATGCGATGGAGGAGGGCCGCATCCGCTTCCTCCTTGATGTCGAGGACGAGCGATTCCTTGCCGCGATTGAGCCAGACGAAGTAGGAGGAGAGGCCGTTCACGAACTTGTCGTAGCCGCGCGCGAAGTCGCCCTCGGCGCGCTCCACCTTGATCACGCGCGCACCCGCGTCCGCGAACTTGGCGCTGCAAAAGGGCGCCGCCACCGCTTGCTCGAGCGAGACGACGAGGAGACCGGTAAGCGGCTTGCTCATGGCGCGCGTGCTCAGTAGGGCTTGCCGGTCTTGTCGGTCCAGATGTCGCCTTCCGGAGCGCTCTCTACGTGCAGGTCGACGTCGGGGTAATGACACTCGTCGCCCGCGATCCGGCTGCCGATCGCAAGGAAGCGCGCCTTGCGCTCGCTGCGGTTGATGAGGTGGTGACCGTCGGCCTTGCCCGCGGGGAAGCCGGCGGCGTGGCCGGCTGTGAGCAGCTGCTCGCCCTCGTCGGTCGCGAGCACGAGCTCGCCTTCCAAGATGTAGATCAGCTCATCCTCGCGGCTGTGCCAGTGCCGTTGGGAGGACCAGCAACCCGGCGGCAGCTCGACGAGGTTGACGCCGAATTGGGTCAATCCCGTGTGCGCGCCGAGGGCCGACCATTGGCGCGCGGCGACCGGCGCTTTGAATTTTTTCGGATAGCCGGATCCGCTCCGTACCGGCAAGCGGGCGGGATCGAAGGCGGGAGGCTTGAGCGGCGGTGCCATCGCGTGTTCTCAGAGGCTCACTCGAGATGACTCGATTGTTTTCAATGCCCCGATCGTCACCCCCGCGAGCGCGCTAGTTGATTCATACATCTTTGCTGAGGGGCCGATCGCGATAAGCCCCTCTCCCGCAAGCGGGAGAGGGAGGGGCCCATTGCGTAGCAATGGGAGGGTGAGGGACAACCCCGACAACAGGTGATCCCTCACCCTTCCCATCCCTTCGGGATGGGCCCCTTCCCTCTCCCGCAAGCGGGAGAGGGTTTTCTTGCCTTTTCCGGCTTTCGCCGGAATGACGATGGAAAAAAACGCGTCCACCTCTCGCGCCTCTCAATAGGAGCGCGGCAGGCCGAGGACGTGCTCGGCGAGATAGGAGAGGATGAGGTTGGTCGAGATGGGGGCGACGCGGTAGAGCCGCGTCTCGCGGAACTTGCGCTCGACGTCGAACTCCTCGGCGAAGCCGAAGCCGCCGTAGGTCTGCACGCACATGTCCGCCGCCTGCCAAGCGGCATCCGCGCCGAGCAGCTTCGCCATGTTCGCTTCCTTGCCGCAGGGCTCGCCCAAGTCGAAGAGCCGCGCCGCGCGCTCGACCATGAGGGCCGCCGCCTCGCTCGCCGCATAGGCCTGGGCGATGGGGAACTGGATGCCCTGGTTCTGGCCGATCGGGCGGCCGAAGACCACGCGCTCGCGGGCGTAGGCGGTCGCCTTGTCGATGAACCAGCGCGCGTCGCCGATGCACTCGCCCGAGATCAGGATGCGCTCGGCATTCATGCCGTCGAGGATGTAGCGGAAGCCCTGGCCCTCCTCGCCGATCAGGTTCTCCGCCGGCACCTTCATTTCGTCGAAGAACACCTCCGTCGTCGCGTGGTTCATCATCGTGCGCAGCGGCCGGATGGTGAGGCCCTTGCCCTTGGCCTCGCGCATGTCGACGACCAGGACGGAAAGTCCCTCGGTGCGCCGCTTGACTTGATCCTTGGCCGTCGTGCGCGCAAGCAGCAACATGAGGTCGGAGTGCTCGGCGCGCGAGGTCCACAGCTTCTGGCCGTTGATGACGTAATGATCGCCCTTGCGCACCGCGGTCGTGCGCAAGGAGAGCGTGTCGGTGCCGGAAGTGGGCTCGGTGACGCCGAAGGCCTGGAGCCTCAGCTCGCCCTTGGCGATGGCCGGCAGCCAGCGCGCCTTCTGCGCGGCGCTGCCGTGCCTGAGGATGGTGCCCATGGTGTACATCTGGGCATGGCAGGGCGCCCCGCTGCAGCCGCTCTTCTGGATCTCCTCCATGATCGCGCTCGCGGCGGCCATGCTGAGGCCGCTGCCGCCGTACTCCTCCGGGATGAGGGCGGCCAGGAAGCCGGCCTTGGTCAGCGCCGCCACGAACTCGCTCGGGTAGAGGCGCTCGCGGTCGAGCCTGCGCCAGTACTCGCCGGGAAAATTCGCGCAGAGCGCCTTCACGGCGGCGCGGATCTGGGCGATCTCTTCCATGCTCGTGGGGGCAGTCGGGGTCGGCTCTCGCACGGCGGTCATTGCTGCACCATTGTTTCCATGCGCGGCAGTCAAGCCGGAAACTTGACCGAGCGCAAGCCGTTAAGGCCGCGGCACCTCATGGCTTGAGGATCGCCCTGCCGACGATGCGGCCGGCCTTCAAATCGTTGAGCGTCGCCTCGGCGGCATCGAGCGGGCGCGGGCTCAAGGGGATGGCTTCGACCCGACCCGCCTTGGCAAGCGCCATGAGCTCGCCCATCTCGGCGAGGCTTCCGACGTAGGAGCCTTGAATGGCAACCGCGCGCAGCGGCAGCATGGGAATGGGCGTCTGGAAGGCGCCGCCGAAGAGCCCGACCACGACGAGCACACCGCCCTTGCGCAGCACGTCGAAACCGAACTTCGTCGTCGCCTCGGAACCCACGAAGTC
>DATNIJ010000281.1:0-2925 GCA_035604475.1 Alphaproteobacteria bacterium | reverse complement strand
GGAGCGCGTCCGCCGCCTTGATCTTGGCGCGCAGCTCCGCCGCGGGCTTGGGATAGCCGGCGGCCCGCACGTCGTCGTTGTAGAGCGGCAGCGTGCCGATGTCGAATGTCTCGAGCGTCATGCCCGGCGGCAGCGATTCGGCCGCCACCTTCAAGGCCATCCTGTTGTAAGAACCATTGCGCAGGCTGCCGCAGATGCCGAGAACTTTGACCGGCTTTCTTTCCGTCATGGCCTACCCCCTCCTCATCCCGAACCCGACCCCGATTCTGCTCCGCTCAGTGCCGGACCCTCAATAGGCGAACTCGCGGAAGACCGGCTCGACGCTCTCGCCCCAGCGCGTGCGATAGGCCTCGAGCAGCTCCTCGGCGGGCGTGCGGCCGGCGCGCGCGCTCTCCCATAAGACGTCGAGAAACGGGCTCTCGTCCGAAAAATCGCTTTCGGCGCGCGCGCGGCGCTCCAAGCCGGCGGTCGCGAGCGCGAGCACGTCGAGCGCCAGCTCGCGCATCGTGCGCCCCTTGAACGGCGTCTTGAGCGCTGCCCGCGGCACCTCTCGGCGCAAGTATTCATGATCGGCGAGCGTCCAGTCCTTGACCAGCTGCCAGGCCGCGTCCTGTGCCACGCTGTCGTAAAGGAGCCCGACCCAAAGTGCGGGGAGCGCGCAAAGACTCCGCCACGGGCCGCCGTCCGCCGCGCGCATCTCGAGATAGCGCTTGAGCCGCACCTCGGGGAAAGCGGTGGTGAGATGGTCGGTCCAATCGCCCATGCGCGGCCGCTCGCCGGGAAGTGCCGGCAGTTTTCCCGCCATGAAATCGCGGAAGGATTGGCCGCTTGCATCGATGTAGGCACCGTCGCGGTAGACGAAGTACATGGGCATGTCGAGCACATAGTCGGCATAGCGCTCGAAGCCCATGCCGGGCTCGAAGACGAAGGGCAGGATGCCGCAGCGGTCGGGATCGGTGTCGGTCCACACGTGGCTGCGGTAGGAGAGAAAGCCGTTAGGGCGGCCCTCGCTGAAGGGCGAGTTGGCGAAGAGTGCCACGGCCACCGGCTGGAGCGCCATGGCCACCCGGAACTTCTCGACCATGTCGGCTTCGGAAGCGAAGTCGAGGTTCACCTGCACGGTGCAGGTCCTCAGCATCATGTCGAGGCCGAGCGCACCCTTCTTCGGCATGTAGGCGCGCATGATCTTGTAGCGCCCCTTCGGCATCCAGGGAATCTCCTCGCGCTTGGCGGTGGGATGGAAACCGAGCCCGATCAGGCCGAAGCCCAGCGTCTCGCCGACCGCCTTCGCTTCGTAGAGATGCTGTTCCACCTCGGCGCAGGTCTCGTGGAGCGTCCTGACCGGAGCACCCGAGAGCTCGAGCTGGCCGCCCGGCTCGAGCGTGATCGTGCATTGGCCCTTGGCGAGCGCGATCAAGTTCTCGCCCTCGTAGACGGGATCCCAGCCGAAGCGATCCTTGAGTGCCGAGAGCAGATCCCTTACCCCACCCGGCTCGGCGTAGGCAAGGGGCTTGAGGGTGCCGAAATGGAAGGTGAACTTCTCGTGCTCGGTGCCGATCCGCCAAAGCGCCTCGGGCTTGCACCCCTCGGCGATGTACTGCACGAGCTGCGCCTTGCTCTCGATGGGCTCGCCGCTCGCTTTGGGCGGTCCGGACATGCGCGACCTTTGCCTTATGCCGTTGTGGGATCGGTCTTAAGCGGACGTTCGTCAGGGAACGCCGCGCCAATCGCCGACAATCGCTTGCCAGCAGGCGAGCGCTGCCAGTGCGGCGGTGTCGGCCCGGAGCAGGCGCGGCCCCAGACTGACGCGTTTAACAATGGGTAAATTTCGCAAGCGGTCAAGCTCGTCGCTCGAGAATCCACCTTCGGGGCCGACCATGACCGCCCAAGGCTTGGGCTCGGCCGCCGCCCCGGCGAGCGCCTCCCCGATCGCAAGCCCGCCGCCGCGCTCGTCGCAGAGGAGGATGCGCCGCTCTGCGGGCCAGCCGGCGATCACGGCCTCGAGTGCTGCCGGCTCGAAGATGCGCGGCACCGTGAGCCGCTCGCATTGCTCGGCCGCCTCGACCGCGTTGGCGCGCAGGCGCTCGGCATTGACGCGGGTGACCGCGGTATGGCGGGTGAAGACGGGCCAGAGGGCCGAGGCGCCGAGCTCGGTCGCCTTCTGCGCCACGAAATCGATGCGCGCGCGCTTGACCGGCGCGAAGATGAGCCAGAGATCGGGCTCCACTACCTGTGGGCGCGTCTCGGCCTCGACCGCGCAAGAGGCCCAGCCCTTGCCGAGCGCCTCGAGCCGCGCGCGCCATTCCCCTTGCGAGCCGTTGAAGAGGAGAAGCGGCGTACCCACGGCCGTCCGCATGACGCTCTTGAGATAATGGGCCTGCTCGGGCGAAAGACCGACCACGGCCCCCGCGGCGAGCTCGTTTGCGACGAAGAGTCTGATCCGGGCCTCTCTCACCGACATGCCGCTCCCTGCCGCCCTGGCCGCCGAGACAGGCGCTACCGTGCCCTCGCGGCGATGCCATGGCTCGGCGCTTGAGGTGACGCGCGAGTACGGGCAAGATTAGCGCATGGCGCCATCCTTCAAAACACTGGCGAGCGACGGCACCGACATCTACAGCGGCAACTGGATCGACCGCTGGCTCTCCGCCCCGGCGCGCCCCTATGCGCGACTCATGCGGCTCGACCGGCCGATCGGGACATGGCTCCTCCTCTTTCCGTGCTGGTGGAGCCTGGCGTTCGCCTGGGAAGGCTGGCACGACCTCGTTTATTTCGTCCTCTTCGCACTCGGTGCCCTGATCATGCGCGGGGCCGGCTGCACCTGGAACGACATCACCGACCGCGAGTACGACGGCCGCGTCGCGCGCACGCGCACGCGGCCGCTTCCGAGCGGCCAGGTGAAGCTCTGGCAGGCCTTCGTCTTCCTCG
>DATNIJ010000280.1:0-9780 GCA_035604475.1 Alphaproteobacteria bacterium | reverse complement strand
GCGCGCGGCCGTGCTGCGCCATCCGATGCCCTACGGCGATCTCGCGCGCGAGCGGGTGCAGCGCTTCGCCTCGCGCGCCGATCTCGACGCCGCCGATTGCACGATCGAGGAGCGCGAGGAGTACGAGCCGCACATCGCGGCGGGAAACGTCGTCTACGCGGGCGTTGACTATGGCGAGATTCTCGCGCGCGCCGAGGAGGGTGCTGATGTCGTGCTTTGGGACGGCGGCAACAACGATTTTCCCTTCGTCCGCCCCGACCTCTTCATCGTGCTCGTCGACGCGCTTCGCCCGGGCCAGCTCGCCACCCACCATCCGGGCGAGGCGGCGCTGAGAATGGCCGACATCGTCGTCGTCGCCAAGGTGAACTCGGCGCGCGCGGCGGACGTGGAGCGGCTCATCCTGGGGGCTGAGGCCATCAATCCGCGCGCTCTGGTCGTGCGCGGCGACTCGCCTGTGACGCTCGACGATCCGGCCGCCGTTGAGGGCCGGCGCGTCCTCGTGGTCGAGGATGGGCCGAGCATCACGCATGGCGGCTTGCCGTATGGTGCCGGATACGTCGCCGTGGAGCGGCTCGAAGGCGTCCACCTCGTCGATCCGCGCGCGAGTGCCACCCCCGAGATCCGCGCCTTCTTCGAGCGCTACCCCCACATCGGCCTCGTGCTGCCGGCACTCGGCTACGATGCCGCGGAGCGTGCTGCCCTCGAAGAGACGATCAACCGCTCGGAGGCCGATGTCGTCGTGGCCGCAACGCCGGTCGACCTCACGGCGATCCTCGCCCTCGAGAAGCCCGTCGTGCGCGCACGCTACGGCTATGCCGACGCGGGCACGCCGAGGCTCGCCGAGCTCGTCGACCGCTTTCTCGCCGGGCGCGGGAAGGGATGAGGGACCAAAGCGGAGCAGGTCACGATGGACCGAACAATGTCGGCTACCCAGCGCCCAATAGGGCCCTTTCCGGTTGTAAGCTTGCGAGGCAGCCAATGGCCGGCCATTGCAAGAAGGGACTTGCTAGCGAAGCCGAGCGAAGCCTGCTGACTGGGCGGGACCTGATTCCGCGGAGACATGTCCGTGCCGCCGCCCAAGACCCATTCCGGACATGCGGACTGCTAATAGCTGATTGTCGTTCGCGTCCTCTGTCGCAGCCGCTGGCGCGTGAGGGGCGCAAGAGTTATCCCGAAGGTCTCGGCCTGGGAGGCGGCGCAAGGGTGAGTCGTGCCGCGAGTCCGCTAGCATGGGCTCCTGCCATGAGAACCGGGACGAGGAAAACTCGTAACAATTTCGTTACGGATGCTGGTGTAGTCTCCACAACATGCGCGATTTCCTGCTTTTGCTGAGACCGGCGAGCGAAAGGCGGGCGCCTGTGGCCTCTCATTAGCGATGCACGAGCTACAGTAGGAGGGAGCGATGGAAACGAAAGAAGCTCTCGCACAGGCGGAGAGCAGATTGCCACCCGAGCTGCGAGCGATGCTTCAAACGCTTGTTAGGGACTACAAAGCAGCGGCATTGGCACAGTTCGGCCGAAGCTGGATGAACTACAGCATTCTCGCCGACCTAATCGCCCGTGGCTGGCGCAAGGTGGCGTAGTTTCAGCGGGGACAATGCCTGACCTAAGTGCACCCCTTACTCGGGAAGAGTTGGGATCCCTCCACGAGGCAGCGGCGGGACCTATCGGCCGCACCATCCCGGCCGGTCATAAGGCGCATCTATTGCAGCTCGGGTATCTGAAAGAGGTCCTGGGTGGCCACCTCGTCACGAGGATTGGCCATATGCGAGTTGCCAAGGAGAGCTAAATGGCCACCAAGCGACCCAAACGCCCGGTGTGATACAAACCAGCTCCCCAAGTTCATTCTGGACGTGGCTACGGGCCAAATCGAAGGTCGCCAACCCGCGCCCGAGGAACAGGGCAAAGACCCGGCGGCCGTCGCTCTAGGCCGTAAGGGCGGCTTAAAGGGCGGAAGGGCCCGCGCGGCAAAGCTGACGGCTCAGCGGCGCCAAGAGATATCTAGGCGAGCCAAACACTCACGTCAGAAGCAAACTCGACGAGCCCGGGAACGGGGTTTTGGCATGCTGTGATAGCTTAACAAAACATTGTTACGACGTTGTAAAGAAGCTCCCTATGCATCGCGCTTTAATACCTATCCGTTACATTTTCTTAACAAACATCAAGTATGTCTAAGTACATCATCACGAATTATGGGGCGCGGCGACCGCAAAGGGGGAACCATGCGCCACCCAATGTGGATTAAGGTGCTCGTTCAAAATCTAAAGTCGAAAGATGGTGTCACCGCAATCGAATATGGCCTGATCGCGGCACTCATCGCGGTCGCCATCATTGTCGCGGTCACCTTGGTGGGGACCAATCTCCAGTTGACCTTCAATATGATCGCGGGCCACCTCGGCAGCTCGCCGCACTGAGTCGTCGAGCGGCGCCGCAGAGGCAGGTACCGCTCCAACTTACTGCTTGAGGGGAGGATGGGATTATTTAGTGGACGAGCTTCACGTGATATAAATCACTGACGAAAGTCGATGCAGGAGGTTGCCATGCTCGCATCGGACATGAATATTTTCGTAGGAGTCGGCGCGTTCGCTCTCGGCTTGCTATATTTCTACGTTCTGACCCTTTCAATTTTCGTGACGTATTGGGACCTGCTGCCCTGGTGGTTTGTTGCAGCCGGGTGGCTGCTGCTATTCGCAGTGCTTTATGGCGAAAAATACGTCAAACAGAAAACCGGGCTGAGCGTCGCGTTCCTGCTGGTGGGATAGAGATTTAAGCCGGCCGCTTCTTGTAGGGACCGCGCGTCGTCGCGGCTTCCTGTACATCGAGCACCGCGATCTCTTCAAGGGGCCAGACATGATCGGTCATACCGGCTGCTAGACGCGAATTTTGGGCGCTTGGGGTGTCCGAGAACCGTTATGAATGAAAGTGAAGCCCGAGGCCATATTCTTAAGCGTCTGTATGATGTTCGAGATACAACGCGAGGTGTAAGTTTTAGCAACTTCGCGGACCTTAGAATCAATAGAATTACCCTGGTCAATAGATTCGCTCTTGCGAAATTGCTCCAGCAGTTAGCCGACCAGGACTTTATCTCCTGGAGCTGTATCCGCACTCGTGCCGGCTATGTTGATGGGGTCGCGCACATTAAGGTGAAAGGTACACACGCTGTAGAGCATCCTGAGACGGTCGATTCTTCGATTGTGTTCGAGCAAAGCGTCACAGACCGTGATTTGTCGAACGTGCAAATCGCGAGCCGCAATGTTCAAGGCGTCGCAATTGACATTGAAATCGAGAAACCTCAGAAGGAACGTCCAGCACGAACAGCGAAGCAATCGCCGGTCGAGTCTGCAGCCCCTGGAAGAGAGAGCGAGGGCGACAGGGTCCACACGCTGTTGCGCGCGCTGCTCCGACTACGCAAGCATGCTCCTTTCATTGAAAAGCTCATCGTCGCGTTCGAGCGATCAAACAGTGAGGCTACATCGGCGCAACGGCGCAAAGTGTTTTATGAGCTTCTTGCGGAAATCCTCTCAGACTTGTAGCGAAGCGAGGTCAAGGACCACCGCTCGACCGAGTCGGGTAGCGCCAGGGTGTGCAGGAAGTCGGCGAGATTGAAGGCCAGGGCGTGAAGCTGAAGGCGGAGAGCTCGGCGCCCAAGACGCGATCGACCGCGCGGCTTGGGGCAGAGATATGAGAATCGGTTCCAACTCAAGAAGTCCTTCAACCGTTCTATTTTCTTATTTTTTGGAGCGGGAGAAACCATTAGGTCTGCTCCTGGCACATCCCGGAAGCACCGCCTGCCGAAAGTGATGGCCGCCCGCTGAGCCAAAGCGGAATCTGGCAAGCCGTCCCAGGGCGTGTTTATGGGTTCACTCCCTGCGTAGGACCGCACGACGCGGTCACCCGAAGCGGCGCAGCTTCATCGCCTCGCGCACGCGCCGCTCGGCGAGTGCTGTCGCCGCCGCGCGCGGGAGGGCGTGCGTACGGGCCGCCTCCTCGAGTACGAGCTTCACGTTGCGGCCGATCTTCTCGGCGATCGCCGCGAAGGCCGCGGCCTCGCTCCCGCCATGATACTCGACAGCCGCGGAGATCACGCCGCCGGCATTGGCGATGAAATCGGGAAGCACCAGAATGCCGCGCTCGTGAAGTGCTGTTTCCGCCTCGGCCGTCGCCGGGATGTTGGCACCTTCGGCCACGAGCCTCGCCTCTAGCCGCATGACATTGTCGGCGCGCAGCACATCGGGGCGCGCCGCCGGAATCCAGATGTCGCACGCGACACCGACGATCGCGTCCGTGGCGAGCTTCTCGCCCTCGCCATGCTCGACGACGCTTCGGCCCTCGGCCTTGAGCCGGGCAAGGGCTGCGATGTCGAGGCCCTCCCGCGCGTAGATCGCCCCACCCGAATCCGCGGCCGCGACGAGGACGGCGCCTTTTGCCGCGAGAAACCGCGCGGCATGGCGGCCGACCGAGCCGAAGCCCTGCACGGCGACGCGCGCGCCCTTGAGCTCGATGCCGGATTGCGGGCGCGCCGCCTCGATGGCGACGGCGAGGCCGAAGCCGGTGGCGCCGATCTCATCGAGCGGGATGCCGCCTAAGGCCGGCGGCAGGCCGACGGAGCGGTGGATCTCGTCCGCGACCCATGCCATGGCGCGCTCGTCCGTACCCATGTCCGGACCGGGGATGTAGTCGACGAGGTCGCGGATGGCGCAGGCGAAGGCGCGTATCAGCGCCTCCTTCCGCGGCGCCGGCATGCGCGGGTCGGCGAAGATCACGGACTTGCCCCCGCCGTGCGCGAGTCCGGCCGCGGCGTTCTTGAGCGTCATAGCGCGGGCGAGGCGGAAGCATTCCTCCAGGCTCACGTCGGGCGCCATGCGCACCCCGCCGATCGAGGGTCCGCACGCCACATTGTCGATGACGACGATCGCCTTGAGGTTCGCCCCGGGCACGTGAATGTGGACGATCTTGGCGGGGCCGAGCTCGTCTGCGAAACGGAAAGCTTCTTCCATGGCGTGCGCTCCCGCTCTCCCGATGACGGCTCGCTCAATGCATACGCTCGAGCTCAGCCTTGACGACGCCGAGAAAACGGCTGGCCTCGCCGCCGGATACGGCGCGATGATCGAAGGTGAGAGAGAGCGGGAGCGTGCGGCGGGCGGCCAAGCCCTCGCCGCGCACCACGGCGCGCGCGGAGATGCGCCCCGCACCCAGGATGGCGACCTGTGGCGGCACCACGACGAGGGATGCATGCAGCCCTCCGAGCGTGCCGAAGTTCGAGAGCGTGATGGTGGCGCCGCGAAGTGCCGCGGGCGGGATGGTGCGGCCGGCGACCGCTTGCTTGAGGGCGTCGATCTCGCGCCTAAGCGCCGCGGCATCCCGGTTCCCGGCATCGAAGAGCACGGGCACGAAGAGCCCATCGCTGGTGTCGAAGGCGATCCCCACGTTGATCATGCGAGCAAGCCTGCGCGTGAGTGCTCGACCGTCGAAAGCGGCATTGAGAGAGGGCTCCGCCCGGCACCCCGCGACGATCGCCTCGACCAGGCGCGCGGTCACGTCGGCCTCGGCCGGCCAGCCCTCGACATCCGCCTCCTCGGTCACGGTCGCGGGCACCACGACGGCACCCGCCTCCGCCATGCGCCGCGCCATGGCGCGCCGCACGCCCATCAGCGGCTCCGCCCCATCGCCTGCCCTGAGCACGCTCGCGGCGCGCTCGACGTCCGCCTTGGTGATCTCCCCACCAGGTCCGCTCCCGGAAATGCCCGCAAGCTCGACCGCGAGCGCGCCGGCAAGGGCGCGCACGGCGGGCGAGGCTTTTACGCGCGCATGCGCGTCCTCGGCAGCGCGCGCGGGCAAGGGTGCGAGGGGGCTCCGGGCGGGGCCCGCGGCCGCTACCTCGAGCTCTCCCACCACCGCCCCGGCGTCCCCCGTCTCGGCGCCCACGAATTCGATGAGCGGTGCCCCTGTCTTGAGGTGCTCGCCCTGCTTTGCGAGCAAGCGGGCGATGCGGCCGGAATAGGGCGAGGGAATGTCGACCACCGCCTTGTCCGTCTCGACGGAAACGATGGGCTGGTCGGCGACGACGTGATCGCCCGGCGAGACATGCCAGGCGAGGATCTCGGCTTCCTCGAGGCCCTCGCCGAGGTCGGGAAGGGCGAAGATCAGAGGGCGTTCTGCGCTCATACCGGGCCTCCCTAGGCGTGGCTCAGCGCGCGCCGAGCGCCCGCGAGGATGCGCTCCACACTCGGCAGATAGCTCCGCTCAAGCCGAGGCAAGGGCATCACCGTGTCATAGCCGGCAACCCGCTCGACAGGGGCCAAGAGCGAGTAGAGACCGGGCCCTGCCAGACGTGCTGCGATTTCGGCGCCGAAGCCCGCAGAGAGCGGCGCCTCGTGGCAGATCACGCAGCGCCCCGTCTTCTCGACCGAGGCGAGGATGCGCTCGGCATCGAGCGGCACCAGCGTGGCGACGTCGAGCACCTCGGCCTCGATCCCGTCGGCGGCGAGCCGCTCGGCCGCCGTCAGCAAGTCGAGCGTGACCGCACCCCAGCCGACGAGCGTCACGTCGCGGCCTTCGCGCAAGGTGAAGGTGCGATCGAGCGGCATCGCCTCGCCGCTGTCCGCCACCTCCTCGCGGAGTGCCCGGTAGATGCGCGTCGGCTCGAGAAAGACCACCGGATCGGGATCGCGGATGGCGGCAAGCAGCAAGCCGTAGGCGCGCCTGGGCGAGGAGGGTACGACCACGCGCAGGCCCGGAATATTGGTGAAGCACGCCTCGCCACTCTCGGAATGATGCTCGGGCGCGTGGATGCCGCCGCCGCAAGGCGTGCGCAGAACCATCGGGCAAGAGAGGCGGCCGCGCGTGCGCGTGCGCAAGCGCGAGGCGTGGTTCAGGAGCTGATCGATCGTGCTGTAGGCGAAGCCCATGAACTGGATTTCCGCAACCGGGCGGAAGCCCTGCGCCGCCAGGCCCACCGACACGCCGGCGATCGCAGCCTCGGCAAGCGGGGTATCCAGCACGCGCTCGCCGCCGAAGCGGCCGAGGAGCCCCTCGGTCACCCTGAAGACGCCGCCGTCCCTGCCCACGTCCTCGCCCAGGATCACGACGCGGGAGTCCTCCGCCATCGCGCGGGCAAGGGCCAGATTGATCGCCTCCACGAGGGTGCGCTCAGCCACGGCGCTTTCCTTCCGCGACCGCTTCCTCGCGCTCTGCGAGGGTTGCCGGGGGCAGCTTTGCGAAGAGGTAGTCGAACATGGCCTCGACCGGCTGGGGTGCCGTCGCGAGATAGGCTTCGGCCGCCTTGTCCACCTCGGCCGCCGTCTCGGCGAGCACGTTCTCCTCCTCCGCCCGGCTCCAGACGCCGCGCGCGACAAGATGCGCGCGCAGGCGGGCGACGGGATCGTTCTCCCAATGCCTGCTCACCTCGGCGTCGTCGCGGTAGCGCCGCGCGTCATCCGCCGTCGTGTGGTCGTCGAGCCGGTAGGTGACCGCCTCGACGAGCGAGGCCCCGCCTCCCTCGCGTGCGCGCGCGAGAGCCGCCGCCACGCGCTCGCGCACAGCCAAGACGTCGTTGCCGTCGAGCTGCTCGCCGGGAACGCCTGCGGCGATCGCCTTCTGGGCCAGCGTCTCGGCGGCACTCTGCGCCGAGCGCGGCACCGAGATGGCCCACTGGTTGTTGTTGATCAGGATGACGAGGGGGAGATGCCATGCGCCGGCAAGGTTGAGCGCCTCGTAGAAATCGCCCTTGGAGGTCGCTCCGTCTCCGAGAATGCAGAGCACCGCGCGGCGCTCGCGGCGAAGCTTGAAGGCGAGGGCCGCACCCGCCGCGTGGGGCGCGTGACTCGCGACCGGGACCGCGATCGGAAAGTCCTCGCGCGGCCCGGCGAAATCGCTCCCCCGCTCGTCGCCGCCCCAGTAGAGCAACAGCTCGAGCGGGCTGACGCCGCGCCAAAGCTGTGCTGCCTGATCGCGAAAAGAGGGGACCAGAACGTCGTCTGCAAGCATGGCGCTTGCAGCCCCGATACCCACCGCCTCCTGACCGAGCGATGAGGCGAAAGTGCCGAGCCGGCCGGTGCGCTGGAGCGCTATCGCCTTGGCGTCGAAGGCGCGGGTCAGCACCATGCTGCGATAGAGCGGGATGAGATTGGCCGCATCTTCGGCGAAACTCGGCAACGGGCCGAGCGCGCGGCCGTCAGGCGCGAGGTATTGCGTGTAGTCGACGGCGAATTGAGCGATAGAGCGCTTCGGCATCGAGCGGCTCCCGGTCACCTCTGGCGAGCGTGCGCGCCCGAGTCGAGGCACCCCTTTGCACCCCACCCCGCGTGCCGGCCGGCGGCGCGACGCCTCGGCAGCGTCCGCCAACTAGACCGCGCGCCCCTTGTGCCAGAATCCATTCAGACTGTCGGCGCCCGGGCTCGCGAGATTGAACCAGGCGACGTCGTCGCTGCCGGCATCGACGACAACGAGGCGGTCGTGGCCTTCCATGGCCACGCGAACGAGATCGGCCGCATCCGCTGCCGAATAGGCGGAAGCCACGTACCATACCCGGTCGAGCAACTGGAGTGCCTTGCCGAGGGCATTGATGGTCTCGGTAATCGCCGTTTCGTCGGCGCGCAGCCGGCCGACGTCGTACGCGATAAGGAGGTTGCTCGCCATGGTCGCTCCATGCTTTGAGCTCGCGCCGGAGTCCCGGGCGACCTCTCCCGTGTCGGCGCCATGCCCACCCGGCTCGGCCTTGCGCTCCGCCGCATGTTTCGAGCATGCACAATCCGGAGGAGACGGCATTGATTCACGTCAAACAGGCGGCGGCAGGCTGAGGGGCCGGCAATACGCTCGCGCCTGGGCCTCCCGTCCCTCGACCCCGCTAACTTGGGGGCGAGTGACCTAGATCAATGCTTTTGCGCGGCGATCAGGAGATGCTGATTTCTCAAGCAGGCGTCGCCTAGAGGAGGGTGTCATGCCGCAAAGGGTGATGGGCGATATCGTCCGCGACCAGCAGCCGCTCGTGCTCAAGCCCGAGACGTTGATCAGGGATGCTTGCCAGCAAATGTGCAAGCGGCGCGTGGGCGCCGTGCTCGTGGCGGACAACGAGCGCCGGCTGTTGGGCATCTTCACGGGGCGCGACGCCGTGTGCCGCGTGCTTGCCAAGGCGCTCGATCCGGCCGCGGCGACCCTTGCCGACGCGATGACCAAGAATCCCGCAACGATGTCGCCGGGCAGGCCGGCGATGGAGGCCCTGCTTTTGATGCAGGACGGCGGCTTCCGCCACATCCCGATCGTGGATAAGGGACGCGTCGTGGGAGTGGTATCGCGCGGCGACTTCCGCGGCGTGGAGCATGCCCGTCTCGATGAGGAAACGGGCTACGCCGAGCGGCTTTGGTAGAGCCTGCGGCCCGCGCGACCGCGCGCTCATCGCGAGCGAGGCGCTGATCGTCGAGCGACCGCAACGGGAAGCCGCGCCGCCACGCGTGGGCGAGATGCCGGGCATGGCGCCGTAAGTCTCGCCGCAACCAGGCTCGCCGCAACTCGACGCCCAGGCTTGCGGCCGGCTCGCCGAAGTCCCCGGTGCCACGCCCATGCGCCCGCCGAGCGAGGAGGAGATCGCGGCATGGAACTGACGCTGCGGCCTTTGGCACTTCCGCGCGAAGAGCCCGACTCCGTCGAGGTCGTCGAGCGCAAGGGCCTGGGGCACCCGGACACGCTCTGCGACATGCTCGCCGAGGCGCTCAGCCTCTCGCTCAGCCGCTTCTATCGCGAGCGCTTCGGTTTGATCCTGCACCACAATGTCGACAAGGTCTTG
>DATNIJ010000279.1:0-20373 GCA_035604475.1 Alphaproteobacteria bacterium | reverse complement strand
ATTTCCGGCGGCTTCCGTTTCTTCTCGCGCCGCGTGCGCGAGCTCGTCGGCTTCGACCATGACGAGGCCAACAGGCTCGAGCTGAGAGACGGCCGCTTGACCGGGCGCGTCATCCCGCCCGTCATCAACCGCGACGGCAAGCTCGCCGCGTTGGAGCGGCTCGCGGGGGAGCATGGCATCCCGCTGCACGCGACGCTCGCCGTAGGCGATGGCGCCAACGACCTCAAGATGATCGCCGCGGCCGGCCTCGGCGTGGCCTATCGCGGCAAGCCTGCAGTCGCCGCCGCCGCGCGCGCGCGAGTCGACCACAACGACTTCACGGCCCTCCTCTTCTTCCAGGGCTACCGCGCGGAAGAATTCGTGACGTAAGCATTTTTCGTCGCATTCGGCTGCCGGCTGCGCGCGCATAGGGCGTATGCGCGCGTCCACGCCCGCCCAAGGTGGGGGAATCGGGCCGCGAAAGAGACAGACGGCGAAGGGGCGGGCCCTCTATTTCTTGCCGACGCGCACCGCCTCGAAGCGGATGTCGCCGCCCCGCTCGATCAGCAGCAGCACCGAGCGGCGGCCGGACTGCTGGGCCTTGTCGACGAGGCTCGCGACTTGGCTGGGCGAGGAGACCTCCTCCTGATTGACCTCGACGATCACGTCGCCGGGCTTCAATCCCTTCTCGGCCGCAGCGCCGCCCTCGGCGATCTTGGTCACCACCACTCCCTTGACCTCGGAGCCGATCTCGAACTGCTCGCGCAGCGCTGCGCTGATCGGAGCCAACGACAAGCCGAGGCCTTCGACTTTCTGCTCCTTGGCGGGTGCGGCCGGTTTCTCCTTCTCCTTCGCCGGCGCGCTTGCGACCTGCTCTTTTTCCTCGAGCTCGCCGACCTTGGCGCTCACCGTCCGGCGCGCGCCCTTGCGAATGATCTCGACAGGCACGCTCTTGCCGATCTCGGTCTCCGCCACGATGCGCGGCAGGTGGCGCATGTCGAGGACGTCCTTGCTATCGAACTTGACGATGATATCGCCCGCCTGAATGCCCGCCTGATCGGCGGGTCCGCCGGCGTTGACGCTGGCGACGAGCGCCCCCACAGGCTTCGGCAGTCCCATGGTCTCGGCGATCTCGTCGGTGACGGTCTGTATGCGCACGCCGAGCCAACCCCGCTTGGTGCGGCCGAATGTCCGCAGCTGATCGACCACCGGTTTGGCGAGCGAGGAGGGAATGGCAAAGCCGATGCCGACACTGCCGCCCGTCGGCGAATAGATCGCCGAGTTCACCCCGATCACTTCGCCCGCCATGTTGAACATGGGCCCGCCCGAATTGCCCTTGTTGATGGCGGCATCGGTCTGCAGGTAGTCGTCGTAGGGCCCGGAATTGAGCTCGCGCGCGCGCGCCGAGACGATGCCGGCGGTGACCGTGCCGCCAAGGCCGAAGGGATTCCCGATGGCCACGACCCAATCGCCCACCCGCGCCTTGTCCGAATCGCCGAATTTGACCGATGGAAGCGGGTGACCCGCCTCGACCTTGAGCAGGGCCAGGTCGGTCTTAGTGTCGCGCCCTACGACCTTGGCCTTGAGGTTGGTGCTGCCATTGTCCTCGAGGATGACGGTGATCTCGTCCGCGTCCGCGATCACGTGATTGTTGGTGACGATATAGCCGGCCGGATCAACGATGAAGCCCGAGCCGAGCGACGTCACCTTGCGGGCGCGTTGCTCGCGCTGCTGGCGATCGAAGAACTCCTTGAAGAATTCCTCGAACGGCGAGCCCGGCGGAAACTGCGGGACCTCGACTCCCGGCTGCTCCTGCCCCTTGACGGTCTGCGTGGTCGAAACATTGACGACGGCCGGAACCAGCTTCTCGACGAGGTCCGCGAAACTGTCGGGCGCCCCCTTGGCCTGGGCACCATAACTCCATAGCATGGCCGAGACGGCCACGGCCCGAACGAGCCAAACCCAAGCGCTGCCGCCCCGACCTTGCTGCCCGACCCCCGCCCGCACGGGCGTGGAGCGTCCTATGACTTCATTCACGTGTCTCTCTCCGTTGCTCTTGAACCCGCCCGGAGGCGGGCGTGCCTCGGCTTCTAGTATGATCCCAATGTGGCGATTGGGGAATGATTTGCCGCTTGTGCACGCCAGGGTCAAGGTAATTGCGCATGAGGCGGTTGCCGCCTCGCGGGCCCGCTCCTTCCGCCTAGCCGCGTACGAGCCAGACGATCACCACCCCTAGGGCCGCTCCTGCGAGCCCCGCCGCGCGCACGGCCACGGGCGGCTGGGTGATCATGAGCGCCATCATGCGTCTCATGGTGCCGGGAAAAAGCGCGTAAAGGACGCCCTCGATGACCAGGACAAGGCCGAGTGCGGTCAGAAAATCGGCCACTCAGCCCACCCGCTCGGAAAAGCCGCCATGACGCCCGGCTACGGCTTGGCCAGGGCGGCACCCGGTGTTGCGGCACCGGCCTCGCCATTCATGTGGCCGAAGTAGCGGAAGAAATCGCCTTCGGGCGGACCGACGTAGGTGGTCGTGTCCTTCGGCAGCGCCACGGTCAAAGCTTGCAATGAGCGCCAGAAGTTGAAGAAGTTCACGTCCTTGCCGTAGGCCTCGTTGTAGACGCGCTGGGCCTCGGCATCGCCCTGTCCCTGCACGATTTCGGCCTGCTTGTGCGCCTCCGCGAGGATCACGCGCTCCTGCATGTCCGCGTCCGCATGGATGCGCCGCGCCTCCTTGTCGCCCTCGGCGCGGATCTTGCGCGCCTCCTGGCCGCGCTGCGTCTGCATGCGGTGAACCACCGCCTGCATGTTCGCCTCCGGCAAATCGACCCGCTTGAGGCGCACGTCGAGCACCTTGATGCCGAAGGCCTGGACCTCGTGGTCGACGATTTGCGTGATGCGTTGCATGAGCGCCCCGCGCTCAGGCGTCAGAAGCGTCAAAAGCGGCACGTCGCTGATCACATTGCGCAGCGTCGAGTTGATGATCGAGCCGAGCCGAGCCTCGACACCCTGTTCGTTATTCACCGACTGATAGAAAAGCAGCGGATTGACGATGCGGTAACGCGCGTAGGCATCGATCTGGAGCTGCTTCTGATCGAGCGTGGTGGCATCGGGCGACCGGGCGTCGAGGTCCAGCACGCGCTTGTCGTAGTAAGTGACCGCCTGGATGAACGGCAGCTTGAAATAGAGGCCTGGCTGGTCGACCACCCGGCGGACCTCGCCGAACTGGAGCACCAGCGCCTGCTGCCAGGGCTCAAGCGTGAACGTCGCGGAAAAGCCCACGATGAGGAAGACGAGGATCGCGATTCCCACGCCGAGAAGGCCGCCGCGGCTCATGGCTGGCCTCCCTTCTGCTGTGCGGGGTGCTGCTCGTGCTTGACGAGCTCGTCGAGGGGCAGATAGGGCAGCACCCCGGAGCCGCCGATATCCTTGGCGATCAACACCTTGTTCATCCCGCCTAGAATCTTCTCCATGATATCGAGATAGAGGCGGCGCGTGGTCACTTCCTTGTTCTGCTGATACTGCTGGTAGATGAGGAGGAAACGCTGCGCGTCGCCGCTCGCCTGGTTGATGCGTTCGGCCTTGTACGCGTCCGCGGCCTTGATGATCTGCTCGGCCTGGCCCTGGGCCTTCTGGGTTACCTCGTTCAGGTAGCCCTGCGCCTCGTTGATGGCGCGCTCCTTGTCCTCGCGCGAGGTCTGCACGTCGAGGAAGGCGCTCTTCGCGTCCTTGGGCGGATCGATCGCCTGGAGTGCCACCTGGGTGATTTGAATGCCCGCGGTGTAGCTGTCGAGAATCTTCTGGATGAGCTTCGGCGCCTCGATGGCGATGGTCTTGCGTCCGTTGGTATAGGCGTTCTCGAAGTTCGTTTGCCCGATGATCTCGCGGATGGCCGCCTCGGAGGCGTCCTTCACCGTGCCCTCGGGGTTGCGGATGTTGAAGAGATAATGCCCCGCGTCCTTGATCACCCAGAACACCGCCGCCTTGATGTCGATGATGTCCTCGTCGCCGGTGAGCATGAGGCTCTCCTGCTCGACGTCGCGCACCACGCCGGGCCGGCCGATCTCAGCACCCGTGCGGAAGCCGATCTCGACCTGGTTCACGCGCGTCACTTTGGGCGTGTAGACGTGGCCGATCGGGGCCGGCACGTTGATATGGAGCCCGGGTCCTGTCGTCGCCACCCAGCGCCCGAAGATGAGCGCCACGCCCTGCTCGTCGGGCTGCACGCGGTAGAGGCCGGTGAGCAGCCAAAGGCCGAGGGCGATGAGAATGAAGATAGGGATCATGCGCGTGTTGCGCCCGCCGCTGGGCAGCCAGCGCCGCAGCATATCCTGGAACCTGCGGATGATATCCTCGAGGTTGGGCTGCTGCGGCCCGGACGGACCGCGCCCCCACGGGCCGGGACCGCCGCCGCCGCCGCCGCCCCCACCCCACGGGCCGCCACCGCCTTGATTGCTCCACGGCATATGTTGGTTCCTCGAAACCGATTTCGGGTCAAACGGGCCCGGACCCGCGGCTTTGCAAAGAAGCCAGATGGCCTTATATGACAGCCGGGCAGGCCGTGCAAACCAAAGCGGTACCGGACCCAGCGAATATTGGCCGAAGAGCGGAGATTGCAAGCATGGCCGGCGTCACGGAGCAGCAAGTCCTGACCGCCCTCAAGACCGTGATCGAGCCCGAGCGCAAGAGCGACATCGTCACTCTCGGCATGGTTTCCGGGATCGTCGTGCGCGAGGGCAACGTCGGCTTCGCGATCGACGTGGACGCGAAGCGAGGCCCTCATATGGAGCCCCTGCGCAAGGCCGCCGAGGCGGCCGTGCTCAAGCTCGACGGCGTCTCCTCGGTGACGGCCGTGCTGACTGCCGAGCGCGAGGCCTCCGCCGCGCGGCCAGCGCCCGCGCGCACGCCGGGCGGCACCTCGGCTGCGCCCGCTTCAAGCAAGGCGATGGTGCCGGGTGTGAGTGCCATCGTCGCCGTGGCGAGCGGCAAAGGCGGGGTGGGCAAATCGACGACCGCCGTCAACCTGGCGCTGGGGCTCAAGACGCTGGGCTTGCGCGTCGGCGTCTTGGACGCGGACATCTACGGGCCCTCGATGCCGCGCATGCTCGGCATCTCCGGGCGGCCGGGCACGAGCGACGGCCGCACGCTGCAGCCGCTGGAGAACTACGGCGTCCTCTGCATGTCCATGGGCTTCCTCGTGGCCGAGGACACGCCCATGATCTGGCGCGGACCCATGGTGATGAGCGCCATCCAGCAGATGCTGCGCGACGTTGCCTGGGGCGAGCTCGACGTGCTCGTGGTCGACATGCCTCCCGGCACGGGCGACGCCCAGCTGACGCTCGCCCAGCAGGTGCCGCTCACGGGGGCCGTGATCGTCTCCACCCCCCAGGACATCGCCCTCCTCGACGCGCGCAAAGGCCTCAACATGTTCCGCAAGGTCGACGTGCCCGTGTTCGGCATCGTCGAGAACATGAGCTACTTCCTCTGCCCCCATTGCGGCGAGCGCAGCGAGATCTTCAGCCACGGTGGTGCCAGACGCGAGGCGGAGCGGCTCGGCACGGAGTTTTTGGGCGAGATCCCCCTGGACATCGTCATCCGCGAGACCTCCGACAGCGGCCGGCCGATCGTGATCTCCCATCCCGAGAGCGCCCATGCCAAGGTCTACGTGCAAATCGCCGCGCGTGTCTGGGAGAAGGCCGGGCAATCGCTCGGCGAGATGGCGCGCCGCGCGCCGCGCATCGTCATCCAATAACGAAGCACCGCAAGGCTCGGAAGAACGAGGCGCCGACGCTCAGCCCTCGAGCCCAAGCGTGGCCATGAGCTCGCGCCACTCGCGCTGGCTGAGGCCGCTTCCGGCCTGCTCGACCTTCTCGCCGCGGAGGAGCCGCCGCACCACCTTGAGCGCGGCCGCCGAGAGCGCCGTGCCGCCCATGCGATACTGCGCGAAGGCCTCGTAGACGAGCGGGACCCAGCGCTTCACCGTCTCCAGCAAGGCTTCCGCATAGACGCGGATCTCGTACTGCGCGTGGGCGTCGGCGCGGAGCGAGAGGAAATGCAGGAGATTATGAAGGTCGGTCTTCCAGTACCACTGGGTGTAGACGTTGAGCGTGAGGTTTATGCGTGCGAGCTCGCGCGCGAGGCCGCGGCGGCCTGAGTCGATGACGCGGCCCTCCTCGTCCTCGTTGAGCATCTCGACATAATGCGCGTAGCAGCGCTCCGCGTCCTCGCGCAAAAGATCGAGCACGCGCTTCGCCTCCTTGCCCTCCAGCACGGCATCACGCCCTTGGCGGTTGCTGCGGGACTGGGTCGCGAGCTGCTCGGGGGCGGGGACGTAGAACTCCTTGTCGAGGATGGAGTAGCGCGCCGAGTACTCGTTGACGTTGGCGGTGCGGTGGCGGATCCATTGCCGCGCCACGAAAATGGGCAGCTTCACATGGTACTTGATCTCGCACATCTCGAAGGGGGTGGTGTGCCGATGACGCATGAGATAATTGATCAGACCGCGATCCTCCGAGACCTTCCGCGTGCCCCTGCCATAAGAGACGCGGGCGGCCTGCACCACCGCCCCATCGTCGCCCATATAGTCGACGACGCGGACGAAGCCGTGGTCGAGAACTTGAATCGGCTGATAGAGAATCTCCTCGAGGGCCGGCACGCTCGCCCGGCGAGTCTCGCTCAGGCCGGCGCGGAGGGCGTCGATTTCGGCCTGCTGCTCCGGGCTTAGGGGCATCGTCGTCTCCCTGGCGGCCGCCGGCCGCTCTGAGCAATCGCCCGGCGCGGCATCCGCAAGATGTCGTAGGTCCATCCTAGCAAGCCCCAAATCATTGTCCAGCCGCCGGGCGGGGGCTCAGTCTTTAATTGCGCTCGCGCGCTCCGAAGCGCTTTTCAAGCGGCCCCGCCATCCCTATATTCAGAGGTGCCGGGGCGACTCGGCTATGGCGATAAACGTCGTACGCAATAACCACAGCGGACCCGGGGGCAGTACCCGGCGCCTCCACCATTCCCGAACAGGCCTTGGCCCGCGTGAGGCGGGCTAAGGCAGCGATGGGGGCGAAATAGGATCGACGCGCGGCTAAAGGTGCGATCTTCGCCCGGCATGGTTCCGCCGTTATCGGGCCATAGCATAGTTGCCAACGACAACTACGCGGAGGCTCGCCTCGCTGCCTAAGGGCGGCTGGTTAGCCTAGCTCTAAAGTCCTCGGCCGTCGCACGCCGGGGCGGGGTCCGGAGGGCGCCTGGCAACAGAAGCCCTCCACTTCACGTCCCGCCAAGAGGACGTCACAGAACCGGGGGAAGCGCATGGCCACGAGGAGCGGACCGCTCCGTTACGACAAAATGGTCGAGGACGCCTTGCGCGGAGTCGTGCGCCGGTCCTTGGCCCAAGTGGCCAAGAACGGCTTTCCGGGCAGCCACCATTTCTATGTCACCTTCCGCACCGCAGCCCCCGGCGTGGTGCTGCCCGAGCATTTGCGCGCGCAATATCCGGAGGAGATGACCATCGTCCTCCAATATCAGTTCTGGGGTCTCGAGGTGGCCGAGGATGCCTTCGAGGTGACGCTCAGCTTCAACAAGGCGCACGAGCGCCTGCGCGTCCCCTTCGCGGCGCTGACCGGCTTCGTGGATCCCTCGGTGCGCTTCGGCCTGCAATTCAAGGGCGAAGTGCTGGCGGGCGGGCTCGCGCCCACGGCACCCCAAGCGCCGGCGGAGGAAGGCGGCGAAAGGCCGGGCCAAGTGGTAGCCCTCGACGCCTTCCGCAAGAAGTGATATCGGCGGCACCCGAGCCTCCACACGGATCAAGCGCTGGACGGGGGGCCATGACGGATTTCGTCTATCAGGAGCTTTTCCCGCTCGGCGAGGACAAGGCCCCCTACCGCAAGCTCGGCGCCGACTATGTGAGCACCTCCTCCTTCCAGGGGCAGCGCATGGTGAAGGTGGCGCCGGAGGCGTTGACGCGCCTTGCCGCCGAGGCCTTCCACGACATCTCCCATCTTCTGCGTCCGGGTCATCTCGCGCAGCTGCGCAAGATCATCGACGACGCCGAGGCCTCGGACAACGACCGCTTCGTGGCGCTCGACCTCCTCAAGAACGCGGTGATCGCCGCCGGGCGCGTGCTACCGATGTGCCAGGATACCGGCACGCCGATCGTCATGGGCGAGAAGGGAGAGCGCGTCTTCACCGGCGCCAACGACGGCGAGGCGCTTTCGCGCGGCATCTTCAAGACCTGGAGCGAGACCAATTTGCGCTATAGCCAAATGGCGCCGCTATCCATGTACGAGGAGGCCAATACGCGGAGCAATCTGCCCGCCCAGATCGACATCTACGCGACCGAGGGCGACGAGTATCACTTCCTCTTCATCGCCAAGGGCGGGGGCTCGGCCAACAAGAGCTTCCTCTTCCAGGAGACGCCGGCAGCCCTCAGGCCCGGGGCACTTCTGAAGTCGCTCGAGGGCAAGATCAAGTCGCTCGGCACCGCCGCCTGCCCGCCCTACCACCTGGCCGTGGTGATCGGCGGCACCTCGGCCGAGCTCAACCTCAAGACTGTCAAGCTCGCGAGCTGCCGCTACCTAGACGGTCTGCCGGGCGAGGGCAATGCACAGGGCCGCGCCTTCCGCGACCGCGCGCTCGAGGAGGAGATCCACGCGCTGACGCGGACCTTCGGGATCGGCGCCCAGTTCGGCGGCAAATATTTCGTGCACGACGTGCGCGTCATCCGCCTGCCGCGCCATGGCGCGAGCCTGCCCATCGGCATCGGCGTCTCCTGTGCCGCCGACCGCCAGGCGCTCGGCAAGATCACCGCCCAAGGCATCTTCCTCGAGGAGCTCGAGACCAACCCGGCGCAATATCTTCCCGAGCCGGGCAAGGACGAGATCGGCGGCGAGGTGGTGCGCATCGACTTGGCGAGGCCCATGGCCGAGATCCGCAGGACCTTGAGCCGCTACCCCGTGCGCACCCGGCTCGCCTTGAGCGGGCCCATGGCAGTGGCGCGCGACTTGGCTCACGCGCGGCTTGCCGAGCGCCTCGAGCGCGGCCAAGGGCTGCCCGCGCACATCAAGGAACGCATGATCTATTATGCGGGGCCCGCCAAGACGCCCAAAGGCTACGCCTCGGGCTCCTTCGGGCCGACCACCTCGGCGCGCATGGACTCTTTCGTCGAGCTCCTCATGAAGAACGGCGGCGGCTACGTCTCGGTCGGCAAGGGCAATCGCTCCAAGGCGGTTGTGGACGCCTGCAAGGCGTACGGCGGCTTCTATTTGGGCTCGGTCGGCGGACCCGGCGCGCGGCTTGCCCAGGAGTGCATCCGGAAAGTGGAGGTGCTCGAGTACCCCGAGCTCGGCATGGAGGCGATCTGGGGCATCGAGGTCGAGAATTTCCCCGCCTTCATCGTGACCGACGACAAGGGCAACGACTTCTTTCTCGGCAACGCGCGGTAAGGGCGCGCGAGCCTGACTCCGACGATCGGCCACACGCCGTGCCGCGCCGCGATCGCCTCATCCGGCATCTTCTCGCCCTCATGCTGCCGCTCGGTCCCGTCGAGGCGCGCAGGATGTTCGGCGGCCACGGCCTTTATCTCGAAGGGACGATCTTCGCGCTCGTCTTCGATGGCGCCCTTTTCCTCAAGGCGGACGAGAAGACCAAAGGCGCCTTCGCGCGGCGCGGCCTCGGGCCCCTCACCTACGAGGGACGCAAGGGACAGACCATAGCGCTCCCCTACTGGGAGGCGCCGGCCGAGCTCCTCGAGGACGGCCGCGCGTTCTGCCGCTGGGCGCGGAAAGCGTACGAGGCGGGCCTGCGCTTCAATGCGAAGAAGAAGCCCAGAAGCGCCAAGCCGAGAGGCGGTGCGGGGAAGAGCCGCGGCCGCGGGCCCCGCTTCGAGCCGGATTTCTGAGCCGCCGCATCGTCATTGCGAGAAGGCGACCCCGGACTGCCCCGGACTGGATCCGGGGCGGGGGACGAAACAATCCAGAACATCTTGCCGAAAGCTGGATTGCTTCGCCTTCGGCTCGCAATGACGAAAGGCATCGTCATTGCGAGGAGGCGAAGCCGACGAAGCAATCCAGGAAGCGGCGCGGCTCTTGGATTGCTTCGCCTTCGGCTCGCAATGCCGGAGGGTAAATGCATTTCCCGGTAAATTGCCCTGCGCATCCGTGCTCCCCTTGCTTGGCGGCACCCGCGGCCCATGCTAAAGGCCCTAGGACCTCTGGTGACGGGAGAGCGGGCCATGGCGAAGACAGCGAAAGCAAAGACGCGGACCGAGACGGACTCCATGGGACCCATCGAGGTGCCGGCGGACCGGTACTGGGGTGCCCAGACCGAGCGCAGCCTGGAGAACTTCAGGATCGGCGGCGAGCGCATGCCAGCCCCCCTCATAGCAGCACTCGGGCTCGAGAAGAAGGCGGCGGCACTTGCCAACATGGCCTTGGGTGCGCTCGACAAGAAGCTCGGCCAGGCGATCGTGCGTGCGGCCGAGGAGGTGATCGACGGCACGCTTGCCGACCATTTCCCGCTCGTCGTCTGGCAGACCGGCTCGGGCACCCAGAGCAACATGAATGCGAACGAGGTCATCGCCAACCGCGCCAACGAGCTCTTGGGCGGCGCACTCGGCAGCAAGCGCCCGGTGCATCCGAACGATCACGTCAACATGTGCCAATCCTCGAACGACAGCTTCCCGACCGCCATGAACACGGCCGCCGCGATCGAGATCGAGCGCCGGCTCATCCCGGCGCTCGAGCATCTCTTTGAGGCGCTCGACGACAAGGCGCGCGCGTTCGCGTCGATCATCAAGATCGGCCGCACGCATCTCCAGGACGCGACCCCGCTCACCCTCGGCCAGGAATTCTCGGGCTACGCCGCGCAGATCGAGAACGGCATCGCGCGGGTGCGCGGCTGCCTGCCGCGGCTCTATCGCCTGGCGCAGGGCGGCACCGCCGTCGGTACCGGGCTCAATGCGCGGCGCGGCTTCGACAAGCGCTTCGCCCAGGAGCTCGCCCGCATCACCGGGCTTCCCTTTCTCCCCGCCAAGAACAAATTCGAGGCGCTCGCCGCGCACGATGCGATCGTCGAGGCCTCGGGGGCTCTCAACGTGCTCGCCTGCTCGCTCATGAAGATCGCGAACGACATCCGGCTGCTCGGCTCGGGACCGCGCTCAGGGCTCGGCGAGCTAGCACTTCCGGAGAACGAGCCGGGCTCCTCGATCATGCCCGGCAAGGTGAACCCCACCCAATGCGAGGCGATGACCATGGTCGCGGCCCAGGTCATGGGCAACCACGTCACCATCACCGTCGCCGGCTCGAGCGGCCATCTCGAGCTCAACGTCTTCAAGCCCGTGATGATCTACAATCTGCTGCAATCGATACGGCTCCTCGCCGACGCCGCCGTGAGCTTCACCGACAACTGCGTGAGCGGTATTCGGGCGAACGAGAAGCGCATCGCCGAGCTCTTGAGCCAATCGCTCATGCTGGTAACCGCACTCAACCCCTACATCGGCTACGACAAGGCGGCCAAGGTGGCCAAGAAGGCGCACGCCGAGGGCACCACGCTCAAGGAGGCTGCGGTGGCGCTCGGCTTCGTCAAGGCAGAGGACTTCGAGCGCTGGGTGCAGCCGAAGAGCATGTTGGGACCGCGCGGGTGAGCGCCTCATTGCGGAAGCGCTCGGTCACCATCGCCGGCCACCGCACGAGCGTTTCGCTCGAGGCCCCCTTCTGGTCGGCACTCAAGGAGATGGCGGCCGAGCGCGGCATCTCCTTGAACGCGCTCATCGAGGAGATCGACCGCGGCCGCGCCGGCAACCTCTCGAGCGCCATCCGCGTCTTCGTGCTCAGAGCGCGGCCGCGCGGCGCGGGCGCGGCCTAGACCCGCATTCCCAAGAAGATGTGCAATTTTTGCGGCGTCAACGCCCCGGTTCTAATATAGGACTCAGCATCTTATCCATTGCGATTCGCTCGGATGGCGAGTACGATTAAAATTAGTGCTCGTTAAAGAGCAACCCGTGCGGGCTGGACGCAAGCCCAAGTGGCGGGTGTTCGGGGCAAACGTGGGATTCCGTCGATAGCCAATGAAAGCGGGAGCGTGGGCGGACATCCCAATACAAGGTTCTTCCCGGTGATATTTTGCCAAGCAGGGAGGGCTCATCGGCCTCCCGGATCGGAGTAGGTCATGGCTTTGTGGGCGTTTGAGACCGTCGGCCCGGCCGTTCCTGGCACCGCCCCAGCGCTCGCCGTCCGCGGTTTCGGAAACGGGGCGTCAATCATCAACGAGTTCGATGGCGTTCAACCGCCCTTTGGCTCAGGGGACCCATCGAACCTAGAGGAAAATTGGAAAGACCCCACGGTCAACCCGCCCATCACCACGTGGCAAAATTTTGGTGCGGCATTGGCAGGACCCAATGTCTTGAGCGCCCCCGCCGCGGTCTCGCGCCTCGATAACGCAGGACGTCTCTATGTCTTTGCGATTGGCAACCTTGACTGGAACCGGCGCTCGTCGGGCCCGGTTAGCTTGATCTACTGGAATTGGGCCGCCGGGTTATTGACAGGAGCCACAGACGGCTGGGTACCCACCGTGTCGCTGCCGGGCTCAGCCGGCGCGGTGGCGAATGTCCCGCCAGTTGCCGTCGCGTGGGCCGCGGGACGTGTCGACGTGTTCGCCCTCAGCACTTCGAACACTGTCCTCCACTGGTGGCTCACCGAAGCACCATGGACCCCAGGCAACCCAGGCAGCAGCCTAGGCACCTTCAATGGTCCAGAGACCCTAAAGGGTAGCGGCGTGACCGGTAAGCCCGCCGCGGTGTCATGGGCGCCAGGGCGACTGGACGTGTTCGCGGGCGCGACGAATGGCAACTTGCTCCATTGGTGGTTCGACCAATCCAACAATTGGCCCTTCGCGGCCTCCGAAACCCTAGGTCAAGCCAGCTCGCCGTGCGCCGTCTCCTGGGGGCCGTCCCGTCTCGACGTGTTCGCCAACAGTCCCAACAACGGCATTGTTCACTGGTGGTACGACGGCAGCCTACAGCCGATTCAGTCGTTCAATGGTTCAGGCCAACCCGCAACGCTTGGCGGCAGCAATAACTGCGGCCCACCGGCGGCGGTGTCGTGGGGCCCCGGTCGCTTTGACGTGTTCGCATGCAACTCTCAAGGGCAGCTTCTTCATTGGTGGCAAGATCGAGGTTCTGGGACGGTCGGGCTGAGCGCGCCGGATACCTCGTTGGCCAGTCTTCAGCCGAGCGGGAACACGGTGCAGTTCAGTCCTCCCGCCTGCGCCTCGGCGGGAGTGAACAAGCTCGAAGTCATGGCTACCGCAGCGCTCCCCAACACGCCCTACATCCTCGACCATTGGACTTGGAGCTGAATCCGACGCAGGGTGCTGACGGTATCTAACCTAGAGCAAGTTCCGATTGCAGAGGCGCGGTGCGTGCTTCGAGACGCGGTGCTTCGCACCGCTCCTCAGCATGAGGCACGTTCTTGATTGCACCAAGAATCTCCTCAGCCTGAGAGCGCCCGAAGGGCGCGTCTCGAAGGCCGTACCGATCCCATCCAACCGGAACTTGCTCTAGGGCGCCTTGCTCGGCTCCTTGAGGATGCTCCTGATGATGGCATCGGGGGAGGACTCCCCGGGATGCGCGGGCTCTCCCGCACCTTTGCGCGGGCTCTTGGGGGCGGCACTCGCCGCGCGCTTTCTGAACCATTCCTGAAACGCGTTGGCGTCGAGGAATTTGCGCGGCTCGTCGGGCGCGCCCTTGAGCTTGATGAGAAAGGGCGGGGCGTCCTCGGCGGCCGCGAGCTTGAAGGCCGTCTCATACTCCATGTACCAGCGCGGCAAGTCGATGCTTCCTTCGCCCTTGGCGCTGGCGCCGTCTACCTCGAGCATCAAGTCCTTGTTCTCGGCAATGCCGTCCTTGACGCCGAACGTGCCCTCGAGACGCGCGATCTTCGTCTCCCCGCCCGAGGTCGCAGCCTGCACCAGCGCGATCAGGTCGGCGCCGCCCCCGGGCTTGTCGAGGCGCGCGTTGATGGCGTTGAAATTCAAGCCCTGAATGACCCCGCCCTCCATCTTGAGCGCGCCCAGGCCCTCGAGCCCGCGCACGAGAGCCAGCTCGCTTTCTCCGCTCGTCGCGAGATCCGCCGAAGTCGTCAGCGTGCCATCCTTGAGCTTGACCGCGCCGAGCTTCAATCCGGCTTGGCCGAGCTTGGCGCCGTCGAGACGAAGGGAGAGGCTCGCCTTGGGCTCCGCCTGCGCGTCGAGCGTGCCGGTGAGCTTGAGGTTGCCCTCATAGAGCTTGCCGCTGAGCTCGGCCAAAGTGAGAACCGCATTATCCAGCGTCGCCGCCAACTTCGCCTCCTCGATGCGATATTGCCCGTACGTCAGTTCGGGCGTGGAAAGGCCTATATCGGCATCCACCTCCTTGAGAGATGCGAGTGCGAGGGCTGCGGTCGACCAGCGCATGCTCGCGCCGGTCACCGCCTGGCCCCGCGCCCGCCGGTTTTGCCCGCGCTCGCCATCGCCTGTCGGCAAAAAGGGATCGAGCTCGATGGCGCTCGCCTCGAGCTGCAAGGTGAGCTTGGGCCGCGCGCCCGCAAGCGCTGCGGCGAGCGTGCCCGACACGCTGATCGGTCCGAGCTTGGCCTGGAGTTCGGAGAGATCGAGCTTCTCGCGGTTTCCCCCTACCTTGGCGTGAAACTGAAAGCCGCCGAGCTTCTGGCTCGCCGGCCGGTAGTCCGGCAAGAGTGCCTGCAAGAGCGTCGCGAGCTCGGGCTCTTCCGCATCGACCGTCACGTCGTAGCTCGGACCCGCGTCGGCCGCGGCGAGCTTGCCCGCGAGCCGCAGCGAGCCGCCGCTCGCCGCAAGCTTGCCCTCGAGCGCGTAGCCGCTCCGGTCGCCGTCGAGCTTGACCTCGGCCTCGGCCGGACCGAGCCGGTCGAGATCCGTCGGCGTCTTGGCACCGGCGCGCGAGAGAAGGGTGCCGAGGCGAGGGGTCTCGAGCTTGAGGTTTGCCGCGAGCTTGTCCTCGTGGCGAATCCCCGCCACGCTGATGTCCCCCGTGGCGGTGATGAGGCCCGACTGGCTCTTGAGGCCGCTCACGGCGATCTTGCCGCCGTCGCCGCTCACATGTCCGGAGAGCTCGAGCGTGCCGAGCTCGCCCACCGCCTGCTCGCTCGCCAGCAAGCGCACAAGGCGCGCGAGATGCGGCTGCTTAGCGCTCACGTCGAGGTCATAGTAGGCTCCCGCCGCGCCGATGCCGACCGTTCCGGCGAGCTTGTATGTGCCCTCCATGAGGCCGCCCTCGAGCTCGATCGCGAGCTTGTCAAAGGCACCTGAAACATGGCCCTTGAGGGCTGCGGCTCCCAGCTGATCGACCGGCAGCGGCGGGCTCCATCCGGCAAAGCGCAGGAAGTCCGCGAGCTCGGCGTCGCTCAGATCGAAAGACGCGTCGAGCTTCCGGCCCCCATCCGGCCCCGTAAGGCTTGCCGTCGCTTTAACCTTGAGTCCGGCGAGGTCGTCGACGCGCACGTCGCGCAGCGTGAGGGCACCGTTCTGCACGGTGGCATCGAGCTGGATGCCGTGAATGGGCTCGCCGCGATAGGTGAGCTCGTCCACGCGCGCGCGCAGGTTGGCATCGAAACTGTCGAGCACATGGAGCGCATCGCCCGATGCTGCATTTACCGCCGCGGCGGGTACCGCGGGCTTGGGCTGCTCTTTCGCGGCCGGCTCTCCGGGCGAGGGCTTCGTCTCGCTCGCTTGCGGCAGGTAGGCGTCGAGATTCAAGCGATCGACCGCGATGCTCGCGCCGAAGGCCGGCCGCTCCTGCAGCAGGATGGTCGCGGCACCCGCCAGATGAGACGAGTCGAGCACGGCATCGACGTCGCGCAACTGAAGCTGGCTCGGCGTCAACTGCAGCGCCGAGTTCAGCGAGAGCCGGCGCAGCCGCTCGGCCGGCACGCCGCCCACGTCGATCTTGAGCCAGTCGAAGAGCGCGCGCAGATTATCGGAGGCGGCCTCGATGTTGCCGGAAAAAACGGGGGCGCCCTTCGGCGTCCTGAGCGCGCCATAGAGCGTCACGTCCGAGCCGCCGGGCAGCTCTGCGGTGAGCTGCGTCAAGGCCAACTCGCCCTTGTTGAGCGCCGCGCCGAAGCGAATCTGACGCACCACGCCGCCTTTATAGAGAACGCCGTCAAGCGATATATCGAGCGTCGCCTCGAGATCGTCCGGAAGCGTGAAGGAGAGCGGTGCGGCACTTGCCGCTTTCCCCACCTCGTCCTTGGCACCGGCTTGTCCGGCACCGGGCGAGGCATTGGCGGCGAGCCACTTGTCGAGATCGACGCGGGTGAGCGACAGCGTGGCCGCGGCGCGGCCGGTGCTGCCCGGCTCGTAGGTGATGCTGCCGCTTGCCTCGCTCTCGCCAAGCCGAAATGAGAGCTGGCTCAGCACGAGCTTTTGGCCGCTCATGCTTAGGTTGCCGTCAAACGCCAAGCTCTGGTTGAAGGCCGGCAGCGAAGCAAGCTCCGCGAACCCGAGGCTGATGGCGGCGGCGCTGAGATCGGGGCTCGAGGCGCGCAGCTTGCCGAAGAACTCCGGCCCATCCTTGCTGTCGGCGACACTTCCGCTGAAATAGAGCTGAGCGCCGGTGATGCCGACCCTGAGGCCGGCGCCCGCGGGCCGCTTGCCGCCGAGCCGCTCGAGCGAGGCGTCGAGGGTGAGCGGCAGCTTGCCGGCCAGCGCGCGCCCTTGAGCGCGGAAAGGTCCGCTCGGCGAGCCCGCGTTGAGCCCGCCATTGATTTGGCCGAGGGCCCATACCCTTCCCGTCTTGGCGTCACGGTAGCTGACCGCGCCGTCTTCGATGGTGACATGGTCGAGCTGCAGCCAGGAGGGCAGCGGCGCCGGAGCGCCGCCGGCGGCGGCGGGATTGCCGGCGCTGCCGGCGTCCTCGCCCGGTGCCGACGGGGCGGAGGCAGCGCCGGCGGGAGCGAACTGCCAGTTGCCGCGCCCGTCGGCAAGACGCTCGAGGTTGAGCTGCGGCTCGATGAGGGCGAGGCTCTCGATCTGGATGCGGCCGGCGAGAAGAGAGGCGAAGGCAACATGGACTTCGAGCGCCTTGAGCCGCAGCAGGTCGGGGCTCGCCGATCCGGGCAGGCTGGCGAGCCGCACGCCGCTCATCGAGAGCCGCGGCGTCGGCAGGATGGCGAGCGCCACGTTGCCCTCGATCGCGAGCGGACGCCCGGTCGCCTCCTCGACCCGGCGGGCGACCTCGCCCTTATAGCGATTCCAGTCGATGAAGCTCGGGGCGACGAGAGCGGCCACGACGAGCAGCGCCACCAAGATGCCGAGGGCGGTCAGCAGATGCTTCACGTCTGGCGACTCCCGAGCTCGCCTCTTAATCCCGGCCAGCAGAGGAAACGGGCGGCCCTTGCTCGACCCGCAGATTGCCGCAAAACCGACGCAGCGAAAATGCTTCCCCCCGTCTCCGGCGCCGCTCTCGCCGAAGTCGGTTGGGACGCGGCCGCGCGCCGCACGCCCGTCATGAGCGCGCTCGGATGCTAGGGAAGCCTTGTGACGACTTTATGGCGAACCCGCGCCGCGAGACCCGCCGGATGCATGGAGCGGGCAAACTCTCTTTGCCCGCGCACAAGGCGCCACGCTACATCCTCAGCACCTTGCCCGGGTTCATCAAATTGTCCGGGTCGATGGCGCGCTTGAGCTGGCGCATGACGCTGACCGCCTCGCCATGCTCGGCGAGGAGAAAATCCATCTTGCCCATGCCGATGCCGTGCTCGCCGGTGCAGGTGCCGTCCATGGCGAGTGCACGCATGACCATGCGCTCATTCAGCGTCTCCGCCTCGTGCCGCTCGGCCTCGCTCTCCGGGTCGATGAGGAAGAGGAGATGGAAATTGCCGTCCCCCACATGGCCCACGAGCGTGATCGGCATGGACGCCTTGCCGATGTCCTCGTAGGTCTCGAGGATGCAGTCGGCGAGGCGCGAGATCGGCACGCACACGTCGGTCGAGATGCCGCGGCAGCCGGGCCTCAAGTTGAGCGAGGCGAAATAGAGATCATGCCGGGCCTGCCAGAGCTTGCTGCGGTCCTCGGGACGGGCGGCCCAGCGGAAGTCGTTGGCCCCGCGCTCGCCGGCGATCCCTTGCACGGTCTCCACCTGCTCCTTGACGCCGCTCTCGCTGCCGTGGAACTCGAAGAAGAGCGTGAAGGACTCGGGGTAATCGAGCTTGGAATAGCGATTGATCGCCCGCATCGCGTGCGGATCGATGAGCTCGATGCGCGCGATGGGGATGCCAATCTGGATGGTCTGGATCACCGTGCGCACCGCCGCGTCCAGGCTCGGAAACGGGCACACGGCGGCGAGGATCGCCTCGGGAATGCCGTAGAGGCGCAGCGTCACCTCGGTGATCACGCAAAGGGTTCCCTCGGAGCCGACGAAGAGGCGCGTCAGGTCGTAGCCGGCCGCCGACTTCCGCGCGCGCCTGGCGGTGCGCACGATGCGCCCGTCGGGCAGCACCACGGTGAGCGCCAAGACGTTCTCGCGCATGGTGCCGTAGCGCACCGCATTCGTCCCCGAGGCGCGCGTCGCCGCCATGCCGCCCAACGAGGCATCGGCACCGGGATCGATCGGGAAGAAGAGCCCGGTGTCCCTGATGTACTGGTTCAGCTGCTTGCGCGTGACGCCGGCCTGGACCGTGCAGTCGAGGTCCTCCGCATTCACGCGCAGGACCTTGTTCATCTGGCTCACGTCGATGCAAAGACCGCCGTGGATCGCGAGCACGTGGCCCTCGAGCGAGGTTCCCGTCCCGAAGGGGATGACCGGCACCTTGTACCGCGCGCAGAGCTTGACGATCTCGCTCACTTCCTCGGTCGAGTGGGCGTAGGCGACCGCATCGGGTGGTGCTGGACGGAAGCTCGACTCGTCCTTGCCGTGAAGCTGGCGCACCGCCATCGCCGTGGTGAAGCGCTCGCCGAGCAACGCCTTGAGCTCGTGGGCGGCGGCTGTGGGCAGCCTCGGCTCGGCGGCGATCTTCGGCTGGACGGACATTTCCTCTCCTCTCCCGCGGCACCGGCAGCGGCACTGCTCCCCTCATCTACTCCGGGGAGGGTAGTGGGGCAAGGGGCGCCAACCGCGGTCGTCCCGGCACCCCCATCTGCTAAGATGCTCGCGCCATGATCTCGACTTCGATGCGGCGGCCATGAGCGCCAAGGCGATCCTCGAGCGGCCCTCGCCCAATTGGGACGCGCGCGCGCGCGGCGGGCCGATCGACATTCTTCTCCTCCATTACACGGGCATGCAAAGTGCCGGTGCGGCACTCGAGCGCCTCTCAGACCCGGCTGCCCGGGTGAGCAGCCATTATCTCATCGACGAGGACGGCACCTGCTATCGCCTCGTTGCGGAGGAAAGGCGCGCCTGGCACGCGGGCGAGAGCTTCTGGGCGGGGGCGCGCGACATCAACGCGCGCTCGATCGGCATCGAGCTCGTCAACCCGGGCCACGAGTTCGGCTATCGCGATTTCCCCAAGGCGCAGATCGCCGCACTCGAGGCGCTCGCCAAGGACATCCTCGCGCGCCACCCGATCCCGCGCGCGCGCGTGCTCGGGCATTCCGACGTGGCCCCCTTGCGCAAGCAGGACCCGGGCGAGCGCTTCCCTTGGGCGCACCTCGCGCGGCACGGCATCGGCCTCTGGCCCGAGGCCGGCTTTCGCTCCTCGCCCCAGGCGGAGATGCTGACGAGCGGCATGTCGGGGCCGGCGGTGGTGCAACTGCAGCTCGCCCTCGCCGGCTACGGCTACGGGGTCGAGGGGAGCGGGCTTTACGATCCCTTGACCGAGGCGGTCGTCGCCGCCTTCCAACGCCATTTCCGCTCATCCCTCGTCGACGGCAGGGCCGATGGCGAGAGCCAAAGCCTGCTCTACCACCTGCTTGAGCTCAAGGAGCGCGCCGAGAGGCTTGATTCCCGCTAGCCTCAGAGCCTACCTCTATGGGGCCAGACGGCCGGATGGCTGCCTTCCGCGCGATCCGCTTGCAAGCTCGCGCGGGGGGAGGAAAGTCCGGGCTCCATGGAAACGCGGTGCCGGGTAACACCCGGCGGGGGCGACCCCAGGGACAGTGCCACAGAAAGCAAACCGCCGGCCAGCCGACGAGGTGCCGGCAAGGGCGAAACGGGGCGGTAAGAGCGCACCGCGCCCCCGGCGACGGGGGCGGCAGGGCAAACCCCACCGGGAGCAAGACCAAGTAGGGACGGCCGCCCGCCTCCTCTTTCGCGAGAGGTAGGGGGCAGGCGGGTTTCCACGCCGCCGTCCGGGTCGGTCGCGCGAGGCGCCCGGCAACGGGCGTCCCAGATGAATGGCCATCCCCTGCAATGCTGCAGGGACAGAACCCGGCTTACAGGCCGTCTGGCATTTCATTCTT
>DATNIJ010000278.1:0-6392 GCA_035604475.1 Alphaproteobacteria bacterium | reverse complement strand
GTCCTCGCGCGCGTCCCAGTCGTTCGAGTAGAAATGCACGTCGCCCTGATAGACGCCGGGTCCGGACTGGCTGTAGTACCACCAGTTCTCGCGCTTGCCCGCCTCGGGGCTCGCGGGCGCATTGAGGCCGTAGGTGTAGCTTGCGCAGAGCTCGCCGCCGTGGATCGCCGGATGGTGGAGGAAGTCGTTGTAGCGCCCGGGGGCGTAAGGGCTGCTCTCGAGTCCGATGATGCCACGCAACTCGTCCTGATGGTCGGCCGCGAGCTTCAGCACGATGGCGCCGCCCATCGAGCAACCCATGACGACCGGCCGCTCGAGCCCAAGGGCGAGCCACACGGCGCGGATCATGGCGAGGTAGTTTTGGGTGGTGAGCCGGTACTTGGCGAGCCACCACGCATCGGGCGGGGTCGAGCGGCCGTGCCAGGGGAGATCGAAGGCGATGACCCGGAAGCGGCGCGTCACAGCGGCATCGTTGAGCAGGTGGCGGAATTGCCGGCTGTCGGCACCCGCGGTGTGGAGGCAGAGGAGCGCCCGCCCTTGCCCCGCCTCCTCGACATAGATGCGGCAGACGCCATCCTCGATTGATACCGGAAGATAGCGGCCGAGGATGGGCTCGTACTCAGTCATTCGTCGCTCCGGGCGCACGCATGAGGTTCATCATCCGATGCAGCGCCCTCGCGTTCTGCATGGCGACGAGGCTGTCGCCCTCGAGCACGAACTCGGGCACGCGCATCAGCATCGCGAAGAAGTCGTGGAAGAGAGGCGGGGGCGTCGGGCTCAGGAACTTGCGCCACACCTCGAGGGGAGCGCGCAAGCCGAAGGAAGCGCGCACGTCGAGGCGCGGATTGGCCACGATCTCCCCGATCCGCCCCTTCTCGATGCGCAGCACGTAGCGCCGCTCGCCGAAGCCGAGGGAGAGCGAGGTCGTGAACCAGTCGCCGACGACCTTCATCTCCGCATCGCCATTGACCCGCTCGCGGAAAGCCTCGAGCCAACCGAGCCCCGGGAAGCCGCGCTGGATTTCGGGCATGTCCACCCCTTGCTCGTCCCGCCGCGATGATAGTACGTTCACAAAGGCTCTTCCAAGAGAATGCCCGCGCGCGGCCGCGAGGTCTTCGCCAGATCGCCCCTCGCCCATCAAGCGCAAGGGCGCGGCGGCGTGCGGCGGCCGGCAAGAACGGGAGAGCCGTCAGGGAGGCCAGAGCGATGCCCGAGCAACTCGGCTTCATCGGCGTCGGCAAGATGGGCGGCCCCATGGCGGGGCGGCTCCTCGATGCCGGCCACAAGCTTACGATCTTCGATACGAGCGCTGCAGCCCTCGCCCCGCTCGTCGCGCGCGGTGCCGAGGCGAAGCGATCGGCGCTCGAGGTGGCGTCTGCGGTCGAGACCGTGTTCGTGAGCCTGCCCACGCCCGACATCGTGCGCGCGGTCGCACTCGGCGAGGGTGGGGTCAGCGCAGGCAAGCGCGTCAAGATCATGGTCGATCTCTCGACGACGGGGCCGCGCATCGCGGCCGAGATCGCGGCGGCACTCGCCGAGAAGGGCATCACGGCAGTCGACTCGCCGGTGAGCGGCGGGGTCGGCGGTGCCGAAAAGGGCACGCTCGCCGTCATGGCGGCATGCGCGAGGGAGCACTTCGAGCGGCTCGAGCCCGTCCTCAAGATCTTCGGCAAGGTCTTCTACATCGGCGCGCGGCCCGGCATGGGCCAGACCATGAAGCTCGCCAACAACCTGATGTCGGCGGCGGCGATGGCGATCTCGTGCGAGGCCATCGTCATGGGGACCAAGGCGGGGCTCGACCCGCAGGTGATGGTCGACGTGATCAACGCGGGCAGCGGCCGCAATACCGCGACGGAGGTCAAGTTCCCGCGCTCGATCCTGCCGCGCACCTTCGACTACGGCTTCGCCACCGGCCTCATGTACAAGGACGTGAAGCTCTGCCTCGAGGAGGCGGAGGAGCTCAAGGTGCCGATGTGGGTCGGGAGTGCCGTGCGCTCGCTCTGGCAATACGCCAACGGCGAGCTCGGGCCCACAAGCGATTTCACCGCAATTGTCCAATGCATCGAGAAATGGGCGGGTATCGAGGTGAAGCGCGGCAACTGACGGCCGCGCGGCAGCGCGGGACTTTTTCGAGCGGTCCTTGCGGAAAGGGAGAGCACTGTCATGGCGACCAGCGACGCTTACGAGGTCTTTGCCGTCCGCTATGCCCATCACCCGCGGCGCGCGAGCGAGAATTTCCTCGGCGGCGATCCGCACGACGGGCCCATGCCGATCGACTACTTCGTGTGGGCGATCACCGGCAAGGGCAAGACCTTCATCGTCGATACGGGCTTCGGCAAGGACATGGCGGAGAAGCGCCAGCGCCAGCTCATCCGCTCGCCGGCGGACGGGCTCAAGCCGCTCGGCATCGATCCCTTGGGCGTCAAGGACGTCATCATCACCCACATGCATTACGACCACGCGGGCGGCCTCGACCTCTTTCCCAACGCGACCTATCACATCCAGGAGAAGGAGATGGCCTATACCACCGGCCGCTGCATGTGCCATGGGGCGCTCAGTCATTCCTTCGAGGCCGAGCACGTCACCGGCATGGTGCGCCGGCTCTTCGAGGGACGCGTTGCCTTCCATGACGGCGACGAGGAGCTCGCGCCCGGTCTCAGCCTGCATTTCATCGGCGGCCACACCATGGGCCTGCAGGCGGTGCGCGTGCTGACGCGGCGCGGCTGGGTCGTCGTCGCCTCCGACGCAGCACATCTCTATGCCAACATCGAAGAGGAGCGGCCCTATCCGATCATCTACAACCTCGGCGACATGCTCGCGGGCTACGGCAAGCTGCGGCGCCTCGCCAGCACGCCCGCGCATGTCGTCCCCGGCCACGATCCCCTCGTCATGAAGCGCTATCCGGCCGCGCGCAAGGAGCTCGACGGCATCGCGGTGCGCCTCGACGCCGAGCCGAAGGCGTAGGTGCTGGATGCATACATGCGGGCGAGCTTGTCATGAGTGACGCCAAGCCGGAGGTGCTCCTCGCCGGGCTCACTTTCCCCGAGGGGCCGCGTTGGCGCGCGGGCAAGCTGTGGTTCTCCGATTTCTATTCCCACCGCGTGCTCACCGTCGATCTCGAGGGGCATGCCGAGACGATCGCCCAAGTGCCGCAGCGCCCCTCCGGCCTCGGCTGGACTCTCGACGGCCGCCTCCTCGTCGTCTCCATGCTCGATCATCGCGTGCTGCGGCTCGATGCGGGAAGGCTCGAGCTCTATGCCGACCTCTCTCCGCTCGCGACCGGACCGTGCAACGACATGGTGGTCGATAGTACCGGCCGCGCCTACGTCGGCAATTTCGGTTTCGACCGCCATGCCGGAGAGGCGCCGCGCACGACCTCGATCGCCCGCATCGATCCCGACGGCCGCGTCGTGCCCGCGGCCGAGGAGCTGTTCTTTCCCAACGGGATGGCGATCACGCCGGACGGCAAGACGCTCATCGTCGCCGAGACCTATGCCAAGCGGCTCACCGCCTTCGCGATCGGCGAAGGCGGGGCTTTGCGCAAGCGCCGCGTCTTCGCCGAGCTCGCGGACTGCTTCCCCGACGGCATCTGCCTCGACGCCGAGGGTGCCGTCTGGGTCGCGGACGCGAGGGGGAGCCGGGTCATCCGCGTCTTAGACGGCGGCCGCATCGCGCGCACCATCTCGACCGGCGAGCAGGGCACCTTTGCCTGCATGCTCGGCGGGGAGGACCGCCGCACTTTGTTCATCTGCACGAGCTCGGGCAGCGGTCCCGCCCAGGCAATGAAGCGCGACGGGCGGATCGAGACCGTGCGGGTCGATATCCCCGGAACGGGGCTGCCGTAAGAGGGGAGCATGGCCGACGACAAGAAGCCGCAAGACGATGCCGGCCTCGCCGGCAAGGTCGCGATCGTGACTGGCGCCGGCTCGCAAGGAGACGGCATCGGCAACGGACGCGCGGCGGCGATCCTCTTGGCGCGCGCGGGTACGCGCGTGCTGGCGGTCGATCGCCTCGCCAAGCTCGCCGAGCGCACCGTCGAGATGATCGCCGCCGAGGGAGGCGTTGCCGCGGCTTGCGTCGCCGACGTGACCGCGGAGGCGGAATGCCGGGAAATGGTGGCCGAGGCCTTGCGCCGCTTCGGCCGACTCGATTTCCTCGACAACAACGTCGGCATCGACGGGCGCGGCAGCGTCGTCGAGGTGGCGCCCGAGGAGTGGCGCCGCGTGATGCAGACGAACGTCGAGAGCATGTTCCTCTCAGCGAAGCATGCCATCCCGGCGATGATCGAGAGCGCCGGCGGGGGCGCCATCGTCAATGTCTCGTCGATCTCGGCCTTGCGTCCGCGCGGCCTCACGCCCTATTCGGCATCGAAGGGGGCGGTGATAGCGCTCACGCGCGCCATGGCCGTCGACCACGGCGCGGCCGGCATCCGCGTCAATTGCGTCGCCCCCGGTCCGGTCTACACGCCGATGGTCTATGCGGCCGGCATGAGTGCGGCCGCGCGCGAGCGGCGGCGCCAAGCCTCGCTGCTCGGCATCGAGGGAACCGGGTGGGACGTGGGCCACGCGGTGCGTTTCCTGCTCTCCGACCATGCCCGCTACATCACCGGGCAAACTCTCGTCGTCGACGGCGGCGCCACCCTCTTGGGGCCCCCACGCGCGCCCGGAACGCAGTGAGGGGTTCCCGTCACTCGAAAGGAGCACCTGGATCATGGCACGCGTGCCTTATCTCGACAAAAAGGACTTAGCACCCGAAAACCAGGACCTGCTCGCGCGCAACATCAATCTCTTCCGCGCCCTCGTTCACAGTCCGGGAGCTGCGCGGCGGCTGCAAGGGATCGGGCAATATATTCGCCACCAGAGCCGCCTCGACCCGCGCCTGCGCGAGATGGCCATCCTGCAGGTCGGCTATCTGACGCGCTCGGCCTACGAATTCTCGCACCACATCAAGATCGGCCGCGACTTCGGCGTCTCGGAAGGCGACCTGCGCGAGCTCATCGAGGAAAGCGACGGCCAACCCACGATGCTCGATCCGGCCGCGCGCGCGGCCATCCGTGCTGCGCGCGAGATGACGCGCGACCTTGCCGTCAGCGACGAGACGTTCGCCGAGCTCAAGAAGCATCTCGACGGCGAGTGCCTGATGGACCTCATCATCACCATCGCCTATTACAATGCCGTGGTGCGCCTGCTCGCCACGCTCAAGATCGACGTCGAGAAGGAATATCTGCCTTACCTCGAGGAATTTCCCTTGCCCGAGGAGTGAACCGCGGGAGAGAGGTCAGAGATGCGTCTTCAAGGAAAGATCGCCGTCGTCGTCGGCGCCGGGCAGAGCCCCGGCGAGGGCATGGGCAACGGGCGTGCGACCGTGCTGCGCTTCGTCGAGGAAGGTGCCAAGGTCCTCGCGGTCGACCGCAACCTGGCATCCGCCGAGGAGACGGCGGCGATGGCAGCTCAGAAGGGCGGTGAGTGCGCTGCCTTCGAGGCCGACGTGACCAAGGAGTCGACGCTTGCCGCCGCGATCGCGGCCGCCCATGGACACTGGGGCCGCATCGACATCCTCCACAACAACGTCGGCGTCAGCATCGCGGGCGGCGACGCCCCACCCCATGCCATCACCGAGGAGGCCTTCGACCGCATCTGCGCCATCAACCTGCGCGGCACGGTGATGGCGTGCAAGCACGTGCTGCCGGTCATGCGCCAGCAGCGCGCCGGCGTCATCATCAACATCTCCTCGGTCGCCGCGTGGGAGAACTATCCCCTCGTCGCCTACAAGGCGACCAAGGCGGCGATGATCGCCTTCACCCAGCAGTTGGCCATCCAGAACGCCGAATACGGCATTCGCGCCAACGCCATCCTGCCGGGCCTCATGGACACGCCCATGGCGGTCGACACCCGCGCGCGCGTGAGCGGGAAAAGCCGCGCCGAGGTGGTCGCCGCGCGCAACGCGCGCGTGCCGCTGCGCGGCCGCATGGGAACGGCGTGGGACGTGGCCAACGCCGCACTCTTCCTCGCCTCCGACGAGGCGAACTTCATCACCGGTGCCGCTCTCCCGGTCGACGGCGGGGCGCTCGTCAACATCGGGTGAGGAGCGCGGCCCGGGCGCGGCACCCTGGGCTCGTTAGGCTAGGCGCTGGACATTCGCTTAGTGCCAACTCTCGCAAATTCGAGCGTCACCCCCTCCCCACCCTCCCCCTTCAAGGGGGAGGGGGAAGATATTGAAGCCGCCCACCAATTCCCTCCCCCCTTGAGGGGTGTACAGACCGGGGACATGGGTGACAGCCGTTCGGAGACATGGGTGACACTTGTACGACCAGGGTTGGTTGTACGGGGGATCATTCGATGCCGTGGCGGGAGTTGTCGATCATGGATCAGCGGGAAGAGTTTGTGAGATTG
>DATNIJ010000277.1:0-8358 GCA_035604475.1 Alphaproteobacteria bacterium | reverse complement strand
TCGTCGAGCCGGCTCTACGAGCGCGCCAACGGCCAGCTCGGCATGACGCCCGCGACCTACAAGCGCGGCGGGGAGGGTGCACGCATCCGTTTCACCATCGCCCCTTGCGCGCTCGGGCGCCTCCTCGTCGCCGCCACGGAGAGGGGCATCTGCATGGTCAGCCTCGGCGACGAGGACGAGCACCTCGTGCACGAGCTCAGCCATGACTTTCCGGCCGCCGAGATCCGGCGCGACGACGCGGCGCTCGGCGCCCCGCTCGCAGCGATGCTCGACCATCTCGCCGGCAAGGAGCCCCATCTCGACTTGCCGCTCGACGTGCGCGCGACCGCGTTCCAGTGGCGCGTGTGGCAGGCGCTCCGCGCCATCCCCTATGGCGAGCAGCGCAGCTACGGCGAGATCGCGGCCCTCTTGGGCCGGCCCCGGGCGGCGCGCGCGGTCGGCCGCGCCTGCGCCACGAACCCGGTCTCGCTCATCGTGCCGTGCCACCGCGCCGTCGGTAGCAGCGGCGATTTGACCGGCTACCGCTGGGGGGTCGAGCGAAAGAAGACGCTGCTCGCCAAGGAGCGCGCCGCGGCCGGGCGCGGCAAGCCTCAGGCGACGCGCGCCGCCGTGGCAGAGCGCAGCGCCTGAGCGAAGGCCTTCATGCGTATCGAGCATCGCGGCAAGCGCCCTCTCGTCCACCCCAGCGCCTGGGTCGCCCCCACGGCGATCCTCAGCGGCGCGGTGACGATCGGGCCGCATTCGCGCGTGCTCCATGGCGCGGTGCTGACGGCGGAAGGTGGTGCCGTCGTGCTCGGCGAGCATTGCATCGTGATGGAGACCGCGGTCGTGCGCGGCACCAAGCGCCATCCGGTGCGCATCGGCAACCATGTGCTGATCGGGCCGCGTGCCTATCTCTCGGGCTGCAGCGTCGAGGATTGCGCCTTCATCGCGACGGGGGCCGCGATCTTCAACGGTGCGGTCATCGGCGCCCGCGCGGAGGTGCGCGTCAACGGCACCGTGCACGTCAACTCTCATCTCGCCGCCGATGCGACGGTGCCGATCGGCTGGATCGCCGTGGGCCGGCCGGCCCGGCTCTTCCCGCCTTCGGCGCACGAGGAGCTGTGGCCGATCCAGCAGGCGCTCGACTTCCCCGGCACCGTGTTCGGCCTTTCCCGCCCGCAAGCCGGCGGGACCATCATGCCCGAGCTCACGCGGCGCTACGCCAAGGCCCTTCTCGCCCATCGCGAGGACAAGGCGATCGAGGACGAGTGACGCGCTTCGGCGCGGGCGCGTCCTCCGGTACCTGCTTGCATCCTTTCGCGTCACGTGACGCGCGGGCCGCCTCAGGCGGCCGTGCCGCCTGGGTCTCGGTTTGAAAGTCGGCAAGCGTAGGTGAGGCTCGCTTCTCCTCTCCTGCTTCAGGAGGAGAGGAGGGGCCCATCCCCGGGGACGAAGTGCCCGGGGATGGGAAGGTGAGGAGGGCGAGCGCAGCGAGCTTGTGCGGCCTATGGCGTGTCTCGCACCCCTACCTCCTCACCCCGACCCTCTCCTCCTAAAGGAGGAGAGGGAGGTCGTAGCGCCTCAGCGCGCCGGGCGCGCCTCCAAGCGCGCGCGCAGTGCGGCCATCTCCCGATAGACCTCCTCGAGGTCCTTCATCTCGAAGCCTTCGGCGAGGGCGGGGCTTTCCGCGCGCAGCCTCTCGTAAAGCACCCCGGTGTAACGGGCCTTGCCTTGGGCCTCCACCACAAGGCCGCTCTTTTCCTCGAAGCGCCGGTTCCAGCGGATCGCCTCGTCGCGGCCGAGGCCCGCGGGAAGATCGAGCTCGAGCACGCCGTCGCGCAGGACGACCGGATAGCCGCCGGGAAGACCTGAGGGACCCGGCGCGTGGCCCCGCCAGTCCGCGCGCTCCACAAGGGCGAGCATGAGCGGCACGCCGGAGGCACCCGAGATGTCGATGACCGGCTCCGGCGTCAGCCTCACCTTGCGGAACGTCGCATAGATATCGGCGACCTCCTCGTCCTCGATCCAGACGCGCGCAGCCGGCCCGCTCCGCGCGGCCGGTCCGCTCCGCGCGGCCGCCGGCCGCCGCCAAGGTGCTATCGTCTGGTAATGGGCGAGCACCTTCACCCTCCCCGCCCGGCGCAGCCCGAGCTCACCCGCAAAGGCACTCGCGAGGATGGCGATGTTGCCGACCCCGCAAGTGACCGGAAGGCCGGCAGAGGCGAGCAGCGCGTTGACCACGTCGGCGAAGCAGCAGTTGATGAAGGCAGAGTGCGGCTCGGTCCGCGCGAGTGCCTGCGCGACACGGGCGGAGAAGAGCGCCTGGAACACGGCCGTGGCGCTCAAGCCGCCCTCCGCCACGAGCTGGCTCCAGCCGTCGCTCTGGCGGCTGATGACGGAGGAGGCCTGGGGCGAGGCGGCCTGGACGACGAGCTTCGGCCGCAAGCCCGCGATCGCGGCCTCGGCGGCGCCCGGAAGCGAGAGATCGACGGTTTCCACGCGAAAGAAGGCCGGGCGCTCGAAGATGGCCGCCCGGGCGTTCGCCGCGGTGCGCAGCCAGTCGAGCCGCTCCGCGTTCCGCCCCGCGATCGCGACCGTGACCGGTGCCGTCGCGGTGGCGGCGATGTCGAAGAGGATGCGCGCCGCGAAACTCCCGGTGCCGAAGACGATGATATCGGCTCCTGCCGTCATGCGCCGTCCTACTCCCCCTTTTCGTTTGTCACCAGCCGGACCTGTCGATAGTTTGTAGCGGACCCGGGAGCGCTTTCCTACCGGCACGCGGAGAGAGGTGGAGCTTATGGCAAAATTCATTCGTCGCGAGCGCCGAGGGCATGCGACCGTCATCACTTTGGACCGAGCGGAGCTGCTCAATGCGTGGGACGCGGCCATGCGCGACGAGCTGGTCGAGGCCCTCGAGCTCGCGGAGGCGGATCGGGAGGTGCGCGCCATCGTGCTCACCGGGGCCGGCGATCGCGCCTTCAGCGCCGGGCAGGACCTCAACGAGACGGTAGACTTCGATCCCGACCGCGCCGAGCAGTGGATTCGCGAATGGGAGCGCCTCTACGGCGTCATCCGCGCGCTCTCGAAGCCGCTGATCGCGGCCTTGAACGGCGTCGCGGCGGGCTCGGCCTTCCAGGTCGCCCTCCTCTGCGACTTCCGCATCGGGCATCCCGGCGTGCGCATGGGTCAGCCCGAGATCAATTCCGGCATTGCCAGCACGACCGGGCCTTGGATCATGCGCGAGATACTGGGCTTGGCGCGCACCGTCGATCTGACGCTCACCGGGCGTCTCATGGACGCGGACGAATGCGCGCGGCTCGGTCTCTTGAACCGCCTCGTTCCGCCCGAGCGCGTTATGAGCGAGGCGCTGGCGCTTGCCGAGGAGCTGGCGGCAAAGCCGCCCGTGGCGATGAGGCTCAATAAGCAGCGCTTCCGCGAGATGACCGAAGCAGGGTTCCACGATTGCCTCGAGGCTGGCATACGCATCCAACGGCAATCCTATGCCACCGGCGAGCCGGCCCGCATGATGGAGCAGTTCCTGACCAAGGGGAGTGCCGGCAAGCGCGCATGACCGGCGACGACGAAGGCTTCATCCATCTCTTTGCGGCAAAAGCGGAAGGCACTCCGGCGCGCAACTTCGCCCGCTTTAATGGCGCGCCCATCTCCTTCGCAGCGCTCGGCCGCGGGGCCCAATCCTTCGCTCGCGGCTTGAGGGACTTAGGGGTCGCGCGCGGAGACCGCGTCGCCGTGATGCTGCGCAACAGCCCCGAGACGCTTGCCGTCCTCTTCGGCCTGGCGCGCGCGGCGGCCGTATGGGTGCCGGTCAACGTGCAGCTGCGCGGCGAGGGCCTGCGCTACATTCTCGAGCATGCGGAGCCGCGGCTCGTGATCGCGGATGCCGAGCTCGCGGCGACGGTGCGCGGCTGTGGTGCTGCCTTGCGCGATCTGCCGCTCCTGACATTCGGCGAGCCCGAAGCCCCTCTCCGGCTCGAAGCACTCCTCGAGCGCGGCGCAGGCTTCGCGGAGCCGCTTCCTCGCGCCGACGATCCGTTCGCGATCATGTACACCTCGGGCACCACCGGAAAGCCCAAGGGCGTCATCGTCACGCACCGCATGCTGCGGCTTGCCGGCGAGGCGGCAGCCCTCGTCTCCGCCGCGAAAACGGGAGACGTGCTCTTGATGTGGGAGCCGCTCTACCATATCGGCGGCGCGCAGCTCTTGGTACTCCCGCTCATCCGCGAGGTGATACTCGCCATGATCGACCGCTTCAGCGCGAGCCGCTTCTGGCAACAGGCGCGCGAATACGGCGCCACGCACATCCACTATCTCGGCGGCATCCTCCAGATTCTGCTGAAGCAGCCGCCCTCCCTGCTCGACCGCGGGCACGGCGTGCGCATCGCTTGGGGCGGGGGCTGCCCCAAGGACGTCTGGCGCCCGTTTATGGAGCGCTTCGGCGTCGAAATCAGGGAATGCTACGGCATGACGGAGGCGTGCAGCATCACCACCTACAACGACGCGGGCGTGGTCGGCGCCGTCGGCCGGCCGGTGCCCTGGTTCACCGTCGAGCTTCTGCGAGCAGACGGACGCCCGGCAAGCGCCGGCGCGCGCGGCGAGATCGTCGTGCGCGCGAGCCGCCCCGGGGCACTCTTCCCCGGCTATTTCCGCAATCCCGAGGCGAGTGCGGCGGCACTCAAGGAGGGCGCGCTCTATACAGGCGACCTCGGCTCCTTCGACCCTGAGGGCAACCTCGTCTTCCACGGCCGCCTCGGCGACAACGTGCGCACGAAGGGCGAGAACGTCACCGCCTGGGAGGTCGAGCATGTCGCGGCGGCGCATCCGGCGGTCGAGGACTGCGCCATGATCGGGGTCACGGCCCAGGTCGGCGAGGAGGACATCAAGCTCTTCCTCAAGCTCAAGCCCGGCGCTTCCATCGATTTCGCCGAGCTCTCCGCCTGGCTCGGCGAGCGCCTCGCCCCCTATCAGAACCCCCGCTACCTCGCCCTCGTCGACGACTTCGAGCGCACGCCGAGCCAGCGCATCATGAAGCACAGGCTGCCGCGCGACACGCACGGCTGTTGGGACCGCCTCGCAGAAAAAAATTAATCCCCTCTACCTGGGGAACGTCAGGTTGATTTGGATCAATGCACGGAAGCCGATGGATCGACGATCACTATAGTGACGGTTGGCAGCCCATTCTGCGCGGGCGATGGAGGGTCTTGTGGGCTTGGAATTCATCGAGGGCAACGAGGCCATCGCGCGCGCGGCGGTCAAGGCGGGGTGCCGGTTTTTTGCGGGTTATCCGATAACGCCGGCCTCGACGATCTTGAGCCACATGCTGGACCTGCTGCCGAGCGAGGGCGGGGTAGCGCTCCAGGCCGAGGACGAGATCGCCTCGATCGGCTTTTGTATCGGGGCCGCCATGGCCGGCTGGAAGGCGATGACCGCCACCAGCGGGCCGGGCATCAGCCTCTACAGCGAGAATATCGGACTGGCCATCATGGGCGAGACGCCGCTCGTCATCGTGGACGTGCAGCGCCAGGGGCCGGCGACGGGCTCGGCGACCAAGGGTGCCGACGGCGACATCCAGTTCGCCCGCTGGTGCACCTCGGGCGGGCTGCCGATCATTGCGCTGTGCCCGGCCACGGTAGCGGAAGCCTACGAGCTGACCTACCGCGCCTTCAACCTGGCGGAGACCTATCGCACGCCGGTGTTCGTGCTGTCGAACAAGGAGGTCAGCATGACGTGCGAGGCGGTCGATCTCGAGGCGATCGAGCTGCCGCCGCTCGTCATCCGCAAGCGTCCGCTCGAGGGTGCCCCCTACCTCCCGCATCAGTTCGAACGGGCAGACGAGGTGCCCGCGCTCGCGGATTTCGGCGCAGGCGCCCTCACGCGTTACACGACCTCGACCCACAACAAGGCCGGCCGCCTGACCGCGGATCCCGAGATCATCCAGGAGATGATCGAACACTACGCGGCCAAGCTCGAGGCGGCGGCCGATGACATCGCACTCTACCGCTACGACCCCGAGGAGGGTGCCGAGACGCTGATGGTGAGCTACGGCGTCACCTCGCGGGCCGCGCGCGTCGCCGTCCGCGAAGCGCGCCAGAAGGGCCGCAAGGTCTCCTCGCTGGTGCTGCAGACGCTCTATCCGGTGCCGGAGCGCGCGCTCAGGCGGGCCTTGGCGGGCGTGCGCCGGGCGGTCGTGCCGGAAATGAACCTGGGCCAATACCGCCGCGAGGTCGAGCGGCTCGCACCCGCCGGCGTCCGGGTGTCCGGCGTGAACCGAATGGACACCACGCTCATCTCGCCGAGCGAAATCATGGTCCGAGGAGAGCTGTGATGGATGCCGCCGTACTCCAGACCTACATGAACAAGGAGGCGGGTCCACTCCCGTTCTGCCCCGGCTGCGGCCACGAGCGCCTGCTCAGGGAGCTGGACACAGCACTCGTCAAGCTCCAGCTCGATCCCCGCAAGACGGTCATCGTCACCGACATCGGCTGCATCGGCCTCTCGGATCCCTATTTCGTCACGAACGGCTTCCATGGCCTCCACGGCCGCTCGCTCACCTATGCGACCGGCCTCAAGCTGGCGCGGCCGGAGCTGACGGTGATCGTGCTGATGGGCGACGGCGGCTGCGGCATCGGCGGCGCGCACCTGCTCAACGCCGCGCGGCGGAACCTGGATCTGACGCTGATCATCGCGAACAATTTCAACTACGGGATGACCGGAGGACAGCACTCCGTGACCACGCCGCTCGGCGGGCGGACGGCCACCACACCCGGCGGCAACCTGGAAGGCCCGCTCGACATCTGCGCCACGGTGATCGCGGCGGGCGCCGGCCGGGTCTACCGCGGCATGACCCATGACGCCGATCTCGCGGACCGCATCGTAGACGGCGTCCGCTATCCCGGCTTTGCCGTGCTCGATGTCTGGGAGCTGTGCACGGCCTATTACACGCCGCAGAACGCCATGAACAAGCGCGAGCTGGCCGCACTCGCCAACGCCACCGGCATGCGCACGGGCCTCCTCGTCGAGAAGGCGCGGGCCGAGTTCGGCGCTGCCTATCGCGCGGCGAGCAAAACGGCGAAGGCGCGGCCAAGGTTCGTGATCGAGAAGGCCTTCGAGAGTGCCTTGGACCGGCAGGTCGGCATCGTCATCGCCGGCAGCGCCGGCCAGAAGGTGAGGAGTACGGCGACACTCCTGGCCCGCGCGGGAATGCTGTGCGGATTGGATGCGGTCCAGAAGGACGACTATCCGATCACCGTGATGACGGGTCACTCGGTGTCGGAGATCAGCCTCTCGCCGGGGCGGATCGAATACACGGCGATCGACAAGCCGGATTACTTCGCCGTCCTTTCGGAGGACGGGCTCAAGAAGACCCGCAAGTCGATCGGCCGGCTGCCCGAGTGCTGCACGCTCTATGTCGACGAGTCCATGGAGCTCCCCGACACCAAGGCGCGCGTGAAGCGGATCGGGCTCTCGCAGGCGACCAAGGCGCTCGGCAAGCTCACGACCAGCGTCGTCGCCGTCGCGGCCATCGTGGCGGACGCCAAGCTCATTCCGGCCGAGGCGCTGGAGGAAGCCATCCGCCGCTATCAGCCTCCGGCGGTCGCTGAGGCCAACCTGAAAGCCTTGCAGAAAGGCCTGCAGCTGGTGGCATGACGGCAAGCCGGGGCACGCTCCGGCAAGGCGGGTGCCGCCCATGACCCTAAGCGCTTCTCAAGCGAGCCTCCTTATCGCGCGCTTGGTCTTGTCCTCTGGTATATTCATACGATGGAGGGCGCGCCGATGCCTCGCTACAGAGTCATGGTCGATGACAACTTCCACTACCAGGATTCAGATGAGCGCCTGGCGCAAGGTACCTATGAATCGGTGGAAGAGGCGCTCGCGGCGTGCCGTCGGCTTGTCGATCGGTCGCTTGAGGAAGAGTACAGACCCGGAATGTCGGCTGAAGCTCTCTACGATCGTTACACGAGCTTCGGCGATGATCCCTTCATCGTGGTGCTCGACGGTGCGGATGACCGTGCCGCGTTCTCGGCCTGGAGCTACGCGAAGGAGCGCTGCCGCGCGATCTGCGGGAAGCATTAGCGCGGATCAGCCGCGAGGTCTTACCCTACAATCCCCCGCTGGGGTAGTGGTACAGTTTCAATTTTTCTGTTCGCCGCTCTAATCGCTTGCCTCTTGGTAATGGTTTCGCCTGCGAGAGCCGCGCTAGGACATTCTGGTGTAGAACCAGCTAATCTTTTTTCGGATATTTGGGGGGATGGCACCCGAGGTATCTCGCACCTTTGCGAGCGAATATTTACGGAGTTCCCTCTCAAAGGTTGGTCTTTCGACGGTGACGAGAACGAAACCCACGGAATGTTTGCCTCCCCA
>DATNIJ010000276.1:0-8228 GCA_035604475.1 Alphaproteobacteria bacterium | reverse complement strand
CGCGAGGACGACGTGGTGTTCTCGGCGGCGAAGCTGTTCTTTGCCTACGGCCTCGGCAACGGCATGTATTTCCCCTTCCGCGTGGGGGCGACAGCACTCCTCATGGCCGAGCGGCCGACCCCGCAGTCGGTGGCGAAGCGGATCGTCGAGCAGCGCCCGACGCTCTTCTTCGGCGTGCCCACGCTCTACGCGGCACTCCTTGCCGATCCGGCACTTCCGGGCAAGGGCAAGCATGTTTTGCGCGCCTGCGTCTCTGCAGGCGAGGCGTTGCCCGAGCCGATCGCGCGGCACTGGAAGGATCACGTCGGCGTCGACATCCTGGACGGCATCGGCTCGACCGAGATGACCCATATCTTCATCTCCAATCGCCCGGGCGAGCTGCGTTACGGCAGCACGGGGAAAGCCGTGCCGGGCTACGAGCTCAAGCTCGTGGGAGACGACGGTGCGGTGGCCCGGCCGGGCGAGATCGGCGATCTCTATGTGAGCGGGCCGTCGAGCGCCATCATGTATTGGAGCGACCGGGCGAGGAGCCTCGAATCCTTCCACGGGCGGTGGACCAAGACCGGCGACAAATATCTAGTCGACGCGGACGGCTTCTATCTCTACCAGGGCCGCTCGGACGACATGCTCAAGGTCGGCGGCATCTTCGTCTCGCCCTTCGAGGTCGAGGCGGCGATTGCGAGCCATGAGGCGGTCCTGGAGGCGGCGGTCGTCGGTCATGACGACGAGAACAAGCTCGTCAAGCCCAAGGCCTTCGTGGTGCTCAAGAGCGGCATCTCGCCTTCGGACGCACTTGCCGAGGCGCTCAAGGCCCATGTGAAGGCCAAGCTCGCGCACTACAAGTTCCCGCGCTGGATCGAATTCGTGCCGGAGCTGCCGAAGACGGCGACCGGCAAAATCCAGCGCTTCAAGCTCAGACGGATGTGAGCGGCCGCAGCCGATGACGTGGCTCACGGTTGCGGGCGTGCGCCTCGAGGTGGCGCGCTACACGCCGCGCGGGGGCGGCACAAGCTCGGCTCCGCGGCCGACCCTCGTCTTCCTCCATGAGGGATTGGGTTCGGTCAGCTTGTGGCGCGATTTCCCGCAGGCGCTGACGGATGCCACGGGCTGCTCCGCACTCGCCTATAGCCGCCAGGGTTACGGCCGCTCCGATCCGGTCGCCCTGCCGCGGCCGTTGAGCTTCATGCACGACGAGGCGCGGGAAGCACTTCCGGCCCTCCTCGCTGCCGCGGGGATCGATGAGGCGATCCTCGTCGGCCACTCGGACGGCGCTTCGATAGCACTCATCTACGCGGGCGAGAACGGGAGCCGGCTCCGCGCCCTCGTGCTCGAGGCCCCCCACGTCTTCGTCGAGGAGTCGGGCCTTACCTCGATCGCGCGCGCGCGAGAGAGCTACCGCACGGGCGATCTGCGCGAGAAGCTCGCCCGCCATCATGGTGCCAACGTCGACGGCGCCTTCTACGGCTGGGCCGACAGCTGGCTCGATCCCGCGTTTAGAACCTGGAACCTCGAGGAATTCCTCCCCGCCATCAAGGTGCCGACCTTGGTGATCCAGGGCGAAAGCGATGAATACGGCACCCTCGAGCAGGTCGAGCGCATCCGCCGCCAAGTCTCGGGCCCGGTCGAGCGCCTCATCCTCCCCCACTGCGGCCATTCGCCCCACCGCGACCAGCGCGCGGCGACGCTCGCGGCGATGACGGAATTCATCCGCAAAGTGCTGTGAGCAATGCTCACAGATGGCCCCCCACTTTGGCGCAAAGGCCGCGGACATTGAAGCTGGGCGTCATTCCGGAAGCTTAGGCGAGCCCGCGAAAAGCGGAGCTTTTCCCGGTTGCGAGCCTTGCTATCCGGAATCCAAGCCTCCCGCTCGCGCTGTCTCGGACATGGATTCCGGATCGCGCAAATCATCGCATGTGCGATGATTTGCTTGTCCGGAATGACGAGTTGAAAATTAATGTCCCCAGACCCTCGCTACGGCTCCACCAGCTCGATCTGCTCGGGGTGGCTCACCTCGATGATCGGGCCGTTCCACCAGCGGATGAAGCCGCGCACGCGCACGCGCCGGCCCGCGAGCGAGGCGGGCTCGATCCCCGCCGCGGCGAAGAGGCGCTTGTTTTCGGGGAGGAGGACCGCGGTGAAGCCGCTCCGCGCGTCCTTGCCCATGCGCAGGAATTGGCGGCTGCCGCGCTGCGCGACCTCCTCGATCTTGCCCTCGACGAGCTCGAAGCTGTCGAGGCGGCGGCGCGCCTCCTCCGGCGCCAAGACTGCGAAGCTGCGCGCGGCCCACAGGCCGCGGCGCTTGTCGCGCGCCTCGCGCTCGCGCTCGAGCATGGCGGATGCCAGCGCGCGGTTGTCCTTGTGGGTGAGCACGCGGGCGAGGCCTCGCGCGAGAAGCTCGCCCTCGAGCCACAGCCCGTCCGCGCGATAGAGCTGCGCCAAGAGGCGGCCGTAGCGATCGCTTTTGCGTCCTGCGTAAACGAGGCGCACCTCTTGGCCGAGGGCGAGCTCGCGCAAGGCGGCACTGGCGCGCTCGGCAAGCGGCCAGCGCCGGCCGGCCTCGGCATCAAGCGGAGGCTTGGGTGCCAGTATCCCGATGAGGCGCACGACGCGGCCGTCCTCGAGCTCGAGCGTGTCGCCGTCGATGACGGCCTTCACGCGCGCGCTTTCGCCCGCTTCGAGCGGCGGCGCCGCCGGCGCTTGGGCGGCAAACGCCGCACTCGCGCGGGCTCCCGCAAAAGCAGCGAGGAGGGCCGCAAGAAGGGCGGCAAGCGCGCGCGGAGCATGGCGGATTGGGCCGCCTTCCCGGCTAGGCAGCTCCATGCGCGCATCGTACACTCGCGCCCGCCTTGTGCCCAGGAGAGGCCGATGCCGCCACTGAAGGAGCTCTACCCCGAGATCCAGCCGCACCAGAGCGGCATGCTCAGGCTTGACGGCATCCACACCATGTATTGGGAGGTTTCCGGCAATCCTCAGGGAGCCCCCGTCGTCTTTCTCCACGGCGGGCCGGGTGCCGGCACCACGCCAACCCACCGCCGCTTCTTCGACCCCGGGCATTACCGCATCGTGCTGTTCGACCAGCGCGGCGCCGGCCGCTCGCTTCCCTTGGGCGATATCCGCAACAACACCACCCCACACCTCATCCGCGACATCGAGTATTTGCGCGAGCATCTCGGCATCGAGCGCTGGCTCGTCTTCGGTGGCTCGTGGGGCTCGACCTTGGCGCTCGCCTACGCCGAGGCCCATCCCAAGCGCACGCTCGGCCTCGTGCTGCGCGGCATCTTCCTCTGCCGCAGAAGCGAGATCGACTGGTTCCTCTACGGCATCCGCAGCATCTTTCCCGAGTCCTGGCGCGCGTTCGCCGAATATCTGCCGTCCTCGGAGCGCGGCGATCTGCTCGCCAATTACCACAAGCGGCTCATGGACCCCGATCCGGCCGTGCACATGCCGGCGGCGCGGCGCTGGAGCGTCTTCGAGGGCTCCTGCTCGACGCTGCTCCCGAGCCCCGAGACGGTCGCCGCCTTCGGCGACGATCGCATGGCGCTCGGGCTTGCGCGCATGGAGGCGCACTACTTCGTCAACAACATCTTCCTCCCCGAGAACGCGCTCCTCGAAAATCTCGGCCGCGTCCGCCATTTGCCGGCGGCGATCGTGCAAGGCCGCTACGACGCCGTCTGCCCCATCGTGACCGCCGACGAGCTGCACGGCAGCTGGCCCGAGGCGCGTTACAACGTGGTCGCCGATGCGGGGCATTCCGCCATGGAGCCCGGCATCCGCTCGGCCCTGGTCGAGGCGACCGATCGTTTCCGCACGCTCGCCTAGGTGCCGGGTCGGATGCCTTGCCAAGCCGCGCGAAACCCGTATCATGGCGCCGCGATCGCGATCCATTGCCGGGAGGGTCTTGTGCGCCGACTTTCGCTGCTGCTCAGCCTGCTGACGCTTTGTCTCGCAACGGGTCCGGCGCTCGCCGACGACCCCGATTTCCTCGACCTCCAGCTCGGCGCCTTCGACGTCCGCCACGCGCATACCTTCATCGGCGACCTGGAGTACCGCTCGGACTACAAGCTCTGGATCTTCAAGCCCATGGCGGGCTTTTTCGTGACCGGGCGGGGGGCCACCTACGTCTACAGCGGCTTCGCGGTCGACTTCTTCTTCGGCGACCGCTGGGTGGTGACGCCGAGCGAGGCGATCGGCGCCTACAACCACGGCAATGACGCGCATCTCGGGGCCGTCCCCGAGTTCCGCTCCTCGGTCGCGGTCGCCTATCGCTTCGACGACCGCTCGCGCTTGGGCGTCATGTTCCACCACATCTCGAACGCCGGCATCGGCGCCCATAATCCGGGCTCGGAGACGGCGCTCATGACCTACTCCTACCCCTTCGACAAGATCCGCGCGCTGTTCGGGAATTAGCGCGCGCGCAAGCTCGCGCGACACCCCTCACCCTACCCTCTCCCCTTAAAAGGGGAGAGGGTTACGAAGGGTTGGCGAGGCGGAGCCGAGCCTACCCGCAGTTGGGTGAGGGGATGCTTCAGCCGGCCAAGAGCGAGCGGTTGCTCTCGAGGAAGTCGGCGAAGGCTTCCGCGAAGCCGTCGAATTCGCGCTCGCCGTGCACGATCGAGAGGCTGATGAAGCCGCGCCGCGCGATGTAATAGCCGCGCGCCAGCATCTCGAGATGGAAGAGCGCGCGCAAGGCCTGAGGGGTCTCCTCGGCATCCTCGGGCCGCTCGATCGGACGGCGCTGAAAATGCACGGCCATGATCGAGCCGACCCCCGTCACCTGCACCGGCAGTCCCGCCGCGCGCCCGCTCGCGTTGAGCCGCTCGCGCAAGGCATCGCCGGCGCGATTGAGCCCCTCGGCCGCAGCCGGCGTGTAGAGCCGCGAGAGTCCGGCAATACCGGCCGACATGGTCAGCACGTTGTTGTTGAAGGTCCCGGCATGGCCGACGTAGCCCGGCTTATGCGGGTCATAGATCGACATGAGGTCGGCGCGCCCGCCGAAGGCGCCGAAGGTGAGGCCGCCGCCGATGTATTTGCCGAAGGAGGTGAGGTCGGGGGTGATGCCGAGCTTCTTCTGGAGCCCGCCCGAGGAAAGGCGCGAGGTCATCACCTCGTCGAAGATGAGCACGATGCCGTGCCGGGTGGCGGCCTCGCGCAAGGCACCGAGAAACGCGGGCGTGCCCGCGATGCCGCCCCCGCCACCCATCATCGGCTCGACGATGATCGCGGCGAGCTCCTTCGCGTGCCGCTCGATGAGCGCGAGCGTGGTCTCGGCGTCGTTGTAACGGCCGTAGATCACCGGGAAGGGCGCGTTGACGGGCGAGCCGCCGTGCGCGAAGGCGAGCACGCCGCCGTGATAGGCGCCGTCGAAGACGAGGATGTGGCTGCGCCCGGTGACCGTGCGCGCGGTCGCGAGCGCCATCAGGTTGCCCTCGGTGCCGGAATTGGTGAAGCGCACGCGCTCGCAGGAGGGAAAGCGCTCGCAAATCAGGGCCGCGAGCTTCGCCTCGTAGGGATTGGGGCCGCCGAGCGTGATGCCGCCGTCGAGCGCGCGCTTGATCGCCTCGATGATCACGGGATGGGAATGGCCGTAGAGCCCGGCGGTGAACTCGCCGAGGAAGTCGACGTAGGTATGGCCGTCGAGGTCCACGACGCGGCAGCCTTCGCCTTTGACGAGCGTCAACGGGAAGGGCGTGTAGAAGAGGACCGTGCGCGTGTTGCCGCCGGGCATGACGGCCTCCGCCTCGGCCTGGCGCGCGGCACTCTTGGGATTGGCCGCGCTGAAGCGCTCCTCGGCCTCCTTGAGGGCCGCCTCGAGGCTCAGGTTGACGCGGGTCTTCTCGAGTCCGGCTTCGCTCAAGGCCCCATCTCGCCGAGATAGGTCTTCTTCAGCATCTCGTTCTCGAGCAGGCTCTTGGCCGTACCCGAGAGCACCACCTCGCCGGTCTGCAGCACGAAGCCGCGATGCGCGATCGAGAGCGCCATGCTGGCGTTCTGCTCGACGACGAAGATCGTCGTACCCTGCTTGTTGATCGACTGGATGATCTCGAACACCTGCTCGACGAAGGCGGGGGAGAGACCCATCGAGGGCTCGTCCATGCAGAGAAGGCGCGGGCGGGCCATGAGCGCGCGGCCTATCGCCACCATCTGCTGCTCGCCGCCCGAGAGCGTGCCGGCCTGCTGCTTGAGGCGCTCCTTGACGCGCGGGAAGAGCTGGTAGACGCGCTCGAGATCCTCCGCGATCCCATTGCTGTCGTTGCGCGTGAAGGCGCCCATCTCGAGGTTCTCGAGCACGCTCATGCGCGGGAAGAGGCGGCGTGCCTCCGGCACGGGTGCAATACCGCGCCTCACCCGCTCGGCCGTCGGCATGTTGTTGATCGGCTCGCCCTCATAGACGACGGTGCCCGCCCGCGGTTTCACGAGGCCGAGCACCGTTTTCATCGTGGTCGATTTGCCGGACGCGTTGCCGCCCAAGAGGCAGACGATCTCGCCCTGCTTGATGTCGTAATTGACGCGCTTGAGGACGTGGAGCTCGCCGTAGTAGGTATCGACGTCGTGGAACTCAAGCATGCGCCACCTTGCGCCCGAGATAGGCCTCGAGCACTTCGGGTCTCGCATGGACCTGCTCGGCCGTGCCCTCGGCGATCTTCTCGCCGTGGTCGAGCACGAGGATCTTGTCGGCGAGCTCGTTCACCACGTTGAGCTTGTGCTCGATGAGAAAGACCGTGAGCCCCATCCCGCGCAGGCTCTTGATCTGGTTGGCCAGCTCGATCGTCTCCGCCGGGTTCATTCCGGCCGTGGGCTCGTCGAGCAGCAGGATCTTGGGCCGGGAGGCGAGTGCCCTTGCGATCTCGAGGCGGCGGCGGTTGGCGTAGGAGAGCTCCTTCGCCACCTGATTGAGGCGCGGCATGAGGCGGTTGCCGAAGATGCCCAGGATCTCGATCGCGTGCTCGCGCGTCTCGCGCTCCTCCGCGAGCATGGCGTGCGTATGCAGCACGGCGCCGACCGCCCCCGTCTTGGTGCGCGAATGCTGGCCGACGAGGATGTTCTCCAATACCGTCATGTTGCTGAAGAGGCGGAGGTTCTGGAACGTGCGCGCAATCCCGCGCTCGACGATGACGTGCGACGGCAGCCCCGTGATGTCCTCGCCGAGAAGCGAGATGCGCCCGCGGTCGGGCGCGTTCATGCCGGTGATGAGGTTGAAGAGCGTCGTTTTGCCGGAGCCGTTCGGGCCGATCAAGGCGACGATGCTGCCGGGCTCGACGCGGAGGTCCACGTCCTTGACCGCGGTGATGCCGCCGAAGGTCTTGAGCAGCTTCTCGACCTCGAGCATCGCCGTCCCGGGCTTGAGCTCGCCCGGGGCGACCACGCGCAGATCGACGTCGATGGTCCCGCGCGAGGGCAGTGCCGTCTGCTGCTCGAGCGTCAGCGCCTTGGTCGCGCGCGTCGCCGGGATGAGTCCCTGGCGCCGGTAGAGCATCATGAGGACGAGGATGATGCCGAAGATAAGCTCGATCGACTGCGTTAGGTCGATTTGCTGCATCCAGTCGTTGCCGACCGCGCGGCCGAGCACGTGCAGCCAGCCCGACAGGTCTTGGAGAAACCAGGATTGCAGGAGCTGGAGGATGACGGCCGCCAGCACCACGCCGTAGACGCTGCCCATCCCGCCCAGCACGATCATGACCAGGATCATGACGGAGACGGGGAACATGAACATGTCGGGCGTCGCGGTCTGCAGCTTGGCGACGTAGAAGGTGCCGGTGGCACCCGCGAAGCCCGCACCCACGGCAAAGGCGAGCAGCTTGAGCTTGACCCGGTTGACGCCCATCGCCGCGGCCGCGATCTCGTCCTCGCGGATCGCCATCCAGGCGCGCCCGACCCGCGACTCCTTGAGCCTCGAGCTGACGAAGATGAGGAAGGCGATGAGCGCTACGCCGAGATAATAATAAGGGCTCGAGGTCACGCCGAAGGAATAGCCGAAAAGGGACGGCGCCTGCACGCCGTTCAGTCCCATGGCCCCGTTGGTGAGCGTAGGCCAGTTGCGCACCACGATCGGCACGATCTCGCCGAAGCCGAGCGTCACGATCGCGAGATAGTCGCCCCTGAGGCGCAGCGTGGGCGCTCCGAAGAGTACGCCGAAGAAGGCCGCGACGAGGGCGGCGAGCGGCATCGCGATCCAGAACGAGAGGGTGAAGTGGACGACGTTCTCGCCCATCGCCTGGTAGTGCGCGACG
>DATNIJ010000275.1:0-13984 GCA_035604475.1 Alphaproteobacteria bacterium | reverse complement strand
TGAAATGCATTCTCATCAGCCGCCGCCCGCCGCATCTTTGTCGCGGGGACGACGTCATATACGGACTTTGGGCTGAGTGACGTCGAATGGTCACGACGGGATCCTCTATTTCATGCTGATGTATCGGCCTTCCGGACAACTGTCCTTGGCGCAGCTGAGCGGGCTGTAACTGTGCAGCGGGCAAGCCTGGACCTTCTGCAGCACTTCCATGGCCGAAGCGCAGCCCAGTTTGTGCACCATGCATTGCCGGTGCCGTTCGATCGCCTTCACGCTCTTCCCCAGTTTGCGGGCGATGGCCTTGTTGGAGAGCCCCAGCCGCATCTGCTCGAGCGTCGAGCGCTCAATCTCGCTCAGCTTGGCGATGTCTTGCTGGACGGCGAGGCAGAGCCGACGCTTGAGGACCCGCTGCGTGTCCTCGAAGCAGAAGCGCTCGAGCGCATTGAGGAACGCGTTGTCGTCGATAGGCTTTTCGAACACCGTCGATGCTCCCATTTCCATAGCCGCGACCACCGTCTGGACGTCGGCATAGGCGCTGATCAGGATCGCCGGGATCGAGCTCGTCCGTCTCAGGATGCGCAGGACCTCAAGGCCCGACAGCGAGGGCAAGCGGTACTCGAGTACGACGCAGCCCGGGCGGTCGAGGCTCGTCCTGTTCAGCAGGTCCTCCGGGTTGCTCCAGCCATCGACCCGCAGGCCGACGGATTCGATCAACGCGCACAACGAATTTCTAAAGCGCTCATCGTCGTCGACGATGTACACACGTGAGGTCATTGCCCTACCTCAAAAGTGACGCAGTAATCCGACTTTCCGCTACCTATTTTAGTTGAACATTGCTCTTCCCTGCGGGCGTGTCTGTGCGATTTCGAACGCAGGGACCAAGGCTGGCGCCTATCGGAGAATGCCGGGGTTTGCTTTACCCAATTGGTCTAGCCTCGTTGCGGCGTGCCGGGTCGGTTCTCGACGTCGGCCCGAGTGGCGCTATAGCATTCGCAGGCCCGATCTTCGAGCTCCGATCGGTTCGTGATTGTTACGCGGCCGCGCGTGTACCGGATCAATCCTGCCTTTTGCAGGCAACCCACGGCGATCGACACGCCGGCGCGCTGCACGCCGAGCATCATTGCCAGGAATTCATGGGTAAGTGGAAATGTCTCGGATAGCGCGCTGTCATGAGCCATCAGCAGCCAGCGACAACAGCGTTCTTTAATGGAATGCAGGCGATTGCAGGCGGCATTGTGCGCGAGTTGGCTGATTGCGAAGCGGGCGCACATCAGCATCGCCTCACGCAGTGCATCGTCCTTTGCCATTTCATGTCTCAGGATATCGCTCCTGATGCGAAACGCCGTTCCTGGAATTTGGACAACGGTGTCTGTAATCGCCTTACCCATGCCGGTTAAGAAGGCATTTGGGTGGGTCACACCCTCGATGCCGACCGTTCCAATCTCGGCCGTCCGGCCGTCTTGCATGGTCTTGACGAGCGAAATCAGGCCGCGGTTCACGAAATATAGATGCTCGATCGGTCTGCCCGTATGGTTGAGGACCTGCTGTCGTACCGTGTTCAAGGGCTCCAGAGCCGGCAGTATGCGCTCCAGCGTGGCGTGCGGGAGAGAACGCAGCATGCGGTTGGTGATGCCATGTTCGTGAGACTGCGTCATCGGGTCCTGGCGCTTCTTTGACAAACCTGGCGGCAGGCGATCCGGAAAGCCTCCCCAGATGACAGGCTTTTTCCCTGCGCAACGTATCGTTTGGTCCTTGCGGACGAAGCGATTTGGCGACGTTGACCTGCCCGGGACCGGGTGGCACTGAACCGGCGCCTCATCTGACCGTCGGGCCATGGCTTTCTCGCCGTCCGGGGCACAATCCGCATTTCTGGTCGATACCGATAAGGGTGTAAAATATACCTTTATAGGTAATGTCAAGGGCTTTTTCCGTTGATCTTCCGTGATTGATACATGTCAAGAATGTTTTTTAGCGCCTTTTCACGATAAAAGGCCTTTGAATGATCGGCGTCTGCGAATGATCTAGGTCAACGAATGGGAGGCTTCGTTGTCTCAGATGTTATTAACATGATCGTCGTTACAGCCCGGCAAATCCGGGCGGCACGGGGATACCTTGGCTGGAGCCAAAGATACTTGGCCGATCGAGCGGGCATCTCCGTGAACGCGCTGAACCGCCTAGAGAGCGGCGGGGTGGATACCCGTATGAGCACACTCCAGGCCATAGCTCGAGCGCTGAACGACGCTGGGATCGAATTCTCATCGGACGGAGTGCATTTGATTGCTTCGACCGGGCAGCAACACTTTGCCTCCAAGCCGCGAGCGTTCGAGCATAGCATTCAGTTTTACGAGAATGATGCGTATCTCGTCGACCAGATGACGGATTTCGTCCGCGTCGGCCTCCATGGCGGGGATAATGCCGTTGTCTTTGCCACGAAGCCGCATCGCGACGTTCTTGAAAGGCGCTTACGGACGAATATCTCGCGCGCAGCGGCTCAATACCCCCGTGGCGGGCAGTATGTGGCGCTGGATGCCGCCGATGTTCTGTCGAAGTTCGCTAAAGATGGGCGGCTGGACGAAGGACGCGCCTCGGATTGGATAATGTCCATCCTGAAGCGAGCGACCTATGGCGGTAACGGACGGGCGTGGCTTTATGGGGAATTAGCGCCCATATTGTGTAGTGAGGGCAAATACGAGGCGGCAATTCGCTTGGAAGCGCTCTGGAACAAGCTTGCCAAGGCATATTCTATGACCCTTGTTTGCGCCTATTCCATGCATGACTTTCCCAGGGTGGCAGACGGCGGTTCATTCCTCGCGATTTGCAACGAACACACGCGGGTGATGCCCGCGGAGACCGACAAATCGCCCGCGAGCGCGGACGAGCATTACCGTGCCATCGCCATCCTGCGGCAAAAGACACTCGCGCTTGAGACCGATTTTGCGCGTCGCGAGCAAAGCGGGAAAAAACTGCGGCGGCGCGATAAGGCCTGAGTGCAAAGCCGCCTTTCTATTGCCCTTGCCGCAACCGCTTGACGAAGTCGACGAGGCCGGTCTGGCGCTCGCGCCGCAGGCGCTCGGCCAGGAGGATGGCCCGCACCTTGTCGACGCTCTCCTCGAGCGCGACGTTGACCACGATGTAGTCGTACTCGGGCCAGTGGCTCATTTCGTCCGCCGCCCTCGCCATGCGCGAGGCCACGACCGTGGCGCTGTCCTGCGCGCGGCTCTTGAGCCGGCGCTCGAGCTCGGCCGTCGTCGGCGGCAGGATGAACACACTCACGAGATCGCTGCGCGCACTCTGGGCGAGCTGCTGGGTGCCCTGCCAGTCGATGTCGAAGAGCACGTCGCGTCCCGCCGCGAGGGCAGCCTCCACCGGTTTCTTCGGCGTGCCATAATAGTGACCGAATACTTTGGCGTGCTCGAGGAGCTCGCCGCGGTTCACCATTTCACCGAAGTCGTTCGCGTCGATGAAGCGATAGTCGATACCCTGGACCTCGCCGCGCCGGCGCGGGCGCGTGGTGACGGAGACCGACATCGCGAGGTTCGGCTCGCGCTCGAGCAGCTTGCGCGCGATTGTCGTCTTGCCCGCACCCGAGGGGGAGGACAGCACCAGCATGAGGCCTCGGCGCTTGATTTCCTGATCCGGCATGGCGGCTCATTCGATGTTCTGGACCTGCTCCCGCAATTGCTCGATGACCGCCTTGAGCTCGAGCCCGAGCCGCGTGAGCGCCACGTCCGCCGCCTTCGAGCAAAGCGTGTTGGCCTCGCGGTTGAACTCCTGGCAGAGGAAATCGAGCCGGCGGCCGACCGGGTCCGCCGAAGCGAGCAATTCGCGCGCGGCGACGATATGGGCTTTCAGGCGGTCGAGCTCTTCGCGCACGTCGGCCTTGGCGGCAATGAGTGCCGCCTCCTGGGCGAGACGCTCTTCGGAGAGCTGCGGCTCCGCGGCAAGCAGCGTTGCCACCTGCTCCTTGATGCGCGCGGCAACCGCGGGCGGGCTCAGCGCCGCGAGCGCCTCGGCGTCGCCAGTGAGCCGCGCGATCTGCTCGAGCTGCCCGGCGAGCGACTTTGCCAGTTGGCCGCCCTCGGCCGCCCGCGCCGCGGCGAGTGCCTCGAGCGCCGTCTCGAAGCTCGCCATGATCTTGGCGCCGCGCTCCTCTGCCGCTTCCTCGCCTTCCGATTCCTCGACCTGCTCGACCACGCCGCGCACGGTCAGAAGCGTGTCGAGGTGGAGAGGTCCAGAGGCGATCCGTCCGGCATAGTCCTCGTGAAGTGCCAAGAGCCGCTCGATCAGCTCCCGATTGACGCGCCAAACAGCCCCCGCCCCCGCCCGGCTCAATTGCAGCGAGGCCGTGAGCGAGCCGCGCTTCACATAACGGTTCACGAGGCCGCGTGCGGAGACCTCAAGCCGATCCATGCCTAACGGCAGACGAAAGCGCATGTCGAGCGTCCGGCCATTGACACTCTTGACCTCCCAGGTCCAGCTCAGCGCCTCGTCGTGGCCGACGGCGCGGGCGTAGCCCGTCATGCTGGAAATGGACACGCAGCCCCTTTACCTTGTAGATCAAGCCTGATTGCGCACACTATATCTGGCGGGATACCCCGCAACAAGGCCGCACTGACGATGCTGTTGGGAGCGCTCGAAAGATGCCGCGCCATATCCTGATCACCGGAGGCAGCAGCGGCCTAGGTGCTGCCTTGGCCCAGGCTTATGCCGGCCCCGGCGTGCGGCTTGCGCTCAGCGGCCGCGACGCGGCGCGGCTCGAGGTGGCAGCCGCGCGCTGCCGCGCCAAGGGGGCCGAGGTGGCGACCGCCCTGCTCGATGTCGGCGCTGCGCCGGCCATGGCCGAATGGCTGCGGGCAGAGGACGCTGCTCAGCCGCTCGACCTCGTGATCGCCAATGCCGGCGTCTCGCTCGGCCAAGGCCAGGATGGCGAGCGCGCCGAGCGCGTGCGGCGCACCTTCGCCGTCAACCTCATGGGCGTCGTCAACACGGTCGAGCCCGCCATTCAGCTCATGGCGGCGCGCCGGCGCGGACAGATCGCGATCATGAGCTCGCTCGCCGGCTTGCGCGGACTGCCGAGTGCTGCCGCCTACTCGGCGAGCAAGGCGGCGGTCAAGGCCTATGGCGAGGCGCTGCGCGGCGAGCTTGAGGGGCTCGGCATCGCGGTCTCGGTGATCTGCCCGGGCTTCGTCAAGAGCCGCATGACGGAGGCCAATGATTTCTCCATGCCCTTCCTGATGGAGGCCGAGGATGCTGCGGCCATCATCAGGCGCGGCCTGGCGCGCAATAGGGCGCGCATCGCCTTTCCCTTCCCGCTCTATGCCGCGATGTGGCTGCTCGCGGCACTCCCGCCCGCGCTCACCGACCGGTGGCTCGCGCGGCTGCCGAAGAAGCAGTAGAAGCGGCACCTATTCGGCCTTCTGCCCCAGAGCACCACCCTGCATCTGCCGCAGGCGCGCGACGTTGCGATTGTGCTCGGCGAGCGTCTTCGCGAAGACATGGCCGCCGCTGCCGTCCGCCACGAAATAGAGGTCGTCGCCCGCGGCAGGATGAAGGACCGCCATGATGGACGCCTTGCCCGGATTGCCGATCGGCGCCGGCGGCAGGCCGTCCACGAGATAGGTGTTGTAGCGGCTCCCCGAGTCGAGATCGGCATGCGTGAGCGCGCGTCCAAGCGCACCCTTGCCGTGCGTGAGCGCATAGACCACGGTCGGGTCCGACTGCAGGCGCATGCGGTGGCGCAAGCGATTGAGGAACACCGCGGCGACGCGCGGCCGCTCTTCCGGCTTGGCCGTCTCCTTCTCGACGATCGAGGCCAGCACGAGCGCTTCCTCCGGCGTCTCTAACGCGAGATCCGGCGCGCGCGTCTTCCAAAGCGCTTCGAGCGTCTCGCTCATCGCCTTCTGCATGCGCCGCACCATGGCCTCGCGGCTGTCGCCCCAGGAGAAGCTATAGGTTTCCGGCAGGAGGCTGCCTTCCGCCGGCGTCTCCTTGATGGCGCCCTCGAGCCCATCGGCATGTTCGATCTCTTCGAGCGCCTGCGCGCTGGTGATGCCCTCCGCAATGGTGAGCCGCCGCACCACGGGTTTGGCGTAGATGAGAACCTCCATCGCCGCCTCGGCGCTCGCATGCGCGGGGAACTCGTACTCCCCTGCGCGCAAGGCCCGGTGATTGCGCAGGAGATGCACCCCTATGGTGAAGATACGCGGGTCGCGGATCACTCCCCCTTCCGCGAGGCGGCGGCCGATGCCTTCCACGCTCAGGCCCTTGGGGATGACGAGCGCAGTCGCGCGCGCGAGCGGCCCCGGAGAGGTGAATTCGGCATAACCCCAGATCAGCACGGCGATGGCAAGGAGTATTAAGAGAGCGAGGCCCCCGATGCAAAGGACGAGCCGGTGCATGGCGAAAGCCCGCCCGGCACTCAGGGGGCAGGGCCGAAGATCAACGACGCGTTGGTGCCGCCGAAACCGAAGGAGTTCGAAAGGGCGTATTTGATCGGGCGCTTCCTCGCCTGGTGCGGGACCAGATCGATGTCGCAGCCCTCTGACGGATTGTCGAGATTTCGCGTCGGGGGGGCGACGCCGTCACGCATCGCGAGAAGCGAGAAGATCGCCTCGACGCTGCCCGCGGCCCCCAGGAGATGGCCGATCGCGGATTTCGTGGAGGACATGCTGAGCTTATAGGCTTGCGCGCCGAAAAGGCGCTTGACGGCGCCGAGCTCGATCTCGTCGCCAAGCGGCGTCGAGGTGCCGTGCGCATTGATGTAATCGATCGCTTCGGGATCGAGCTTGGCGCTCTTGAGCGCGTTGCGCATCGAGCGGAAGGCGCCGCTGCCGTCGGGCGCGGGTGCCGTGATGTGATACGCATCGCCGGACATGCCGTAGCCCAGTACCTCGCCGTAGATCCTGGCGCCGCGCTTCACGGCATGCTCGAGCTCCTCGAGGACGACGGTGCCGGCCCCCTCGCCCATCACGAACCCGTCGCGGTCCTTGTCCCACGGCCGCGAGGCGGCGGGCGGGTTGTCGTTGAAGGCGGTCGAGAGCGCGCGCGCCGCCGCAAATCCCGCGACGCCGATGCGGCATATCGCGGCCTCGGTTCCGCCCGCCACCATGACGTCGGCGTCGCCGAGCTGGATGAGGCGCGTCGCGTCGCCGATGGCGTGCGCGCCTGTCGAGCAGGCGGTTACCACGGAATGGTTCGGCCCCTTGAAGCCGTAGCGGATCGAGACATGGCCCGACGCAAGATTGATGAGGCACGCGGGAATGAAGAACGGGCTGAGCCGGCGCGGGCCCTTCTCCTTGATGAGGAGTGCGCCATCCGCGATCCCCTCGAGCCCGCCGATGCCGGACCCGATCATGACGCCGGTGCGCTCGCGCGACTCCTCGTCGGTCGGCTTCCAGCCGGAATCCTCGACCGCCTGCACCGAGGCCGCCATCGCGAAGAGAATGAAGGGCTCGACCTTGCGCTGGTCCTTGGGCGGCATCCAGTCGTCGGCGTTGAAGTAGCCTGCCGCCGTCTCGCCCTGCGGCACCTGTCCTGCGACCTTGCACGGCAGATCGGAGACATCGAAGCTCTGGATCGCGCGGATTCCCGACTCGCCGTCGATGAGGCGCCGCCACACCGCGTTCACGCCGCAACCCAGCGGTGTGACCAGGCCCAGGCCGGTAACGACGACACGTCTCATGGGGACCTCCACCGCCCGGCTGCTCGGATGGTCCAATGCCGCCAGCGGCTGTGCGTGAGGCTCTTGTGCGGGATCAGACGTGCTGCTCGATGAATTGGATCGCGTCCTTGACGGTAACGATCTTCTCCGCAGCCTCGTCCGGAATCTCGCAGCCGAATTCTTCCTCGAAGGCCATCACGAGCTCGACGGTATCCAGGCTGTCGGCACCGAGATCGTCGATAAAGCTGGCGCTCTCGGTGACCTTTCCCTCATCGACCCCGAGGTGCTCGACGACGATCTTCTTAACGCGCTCGGCAACGTCACTCATGTGCTTGACCCTCGTTAGCCGCCGAACCCCCGGAAGGATCCGCGGTAATGAAGCCTCCCCGCTTGCGCCCTTGGCCAGCAAGCCCAGGAACGAAAGCGGGGTTCTCTAACACATTTCCGGGGGGCTTGGCCAGCCGGCTCGGCCCCCGGAGAGGGGCCTGCCTAAAGCATGGCCATGCCGCCATTCACGTGCAAAGTGTGTCCCGTGATATAAGCCGCCTCCTCGCTGGCGAGAAACGCCACGGCGGCGGCCACTTCGGCCCCCGTGCCCAGGCGGGCAAGCGGCACCCGGGAGAGGATCATCTCGCGCTGCTTGTCGTTGAGCGCCCGGGTCATGGGCGTGTCGATGAATCCCGGCGCCACGCAATTCGCGGTGATGTTGCGCGGGGCCATCTCGGCGGCAAGCGCCTTGGTGAGGCCGACAAGCCCCGCCTTGGCCGCGACGTAGTTCGCCTGGCCCGCGTTTCCCGTGGCCCCCACCACCGAGCCCACGTTGATGATGCGTCCCCAGCGCTTGCGCATCATGCCGCGCAGCGTCGCGCGCACGAGCCGGAAAGCGGCGGTCAGGTCGATCTCGATCACCTGCAGCCATTCCTCGTCGCGCATGCGCGCCACGAGCCCGTCGCGCGTGATCCCCGCATTGTTGACGAGGATGTCGATCGAGCCCATGGCGGCTTCGGCCTCCTTGGCGAGCGCCTCGATACTCTGCGCGTCGTCGAGCCGGCAAGAGAACGCGAAGGCGCGGTCGCCGAGCTCGCCCTTGAGCGTCTCGAGCACCTCCGTTCGCGTGCCCGAGATCGCCACCACGGCACCCTGCGCATGAAGCGCCTTGGCGAGCGCGTGGCCGATGCCGCCGGTGGCCCCGGTCACGAGTGCGGTCTTCCCTGTGAGATCGAACACGCCCCGCTCCTGCTCTTGCTCCACGATTCAAACGGTCTTGAGAAAGGCATCGATATCGGCAGGCGTCTGGATCGACACGGCATTGATCTCGCGCGCGATGCGCCGCGTCAATCCCGAGAGCACCTTGCCCCAGCCGATCTCGACGATGGTATCGACGCCGTCTTTTTTCATCGCCAGCACGCACTCGCGCCAGCGCACGCGGGCGGTCACCTGGGCGACGAGCAGGTTGCGGATCGCGAGCACGTCGCTCACCGCACTCGCGGTCACGTTGGCGACGAGCGGGACGGCCGGTGCCTCCATGGCGACCTTGGAGAGAGCCTCGGCCATCGCGTCGGCTGCCGGCTGCATGAGCGAGCAATGGAAAGGAGCGCTCACCGGGAGCATGAGTGCGCGCGCAGGCCCATGCTCACCGGCGAGCTTGACAGCGCGCTCGACCGCGCTCTTGTGCCCGCTTACCACCACCTGACCCGGCGCATTGTCGTTGGCAACGGCCAGCACCTCGCCTTCGGCCGCGTCCTTGACGATCTCCTCGGCCTTGGCGAGATCGACGCCAAGGAGGGCCGCCATGGCGCCCTCGCCCACGGGCACGGCCTTCTGCATGGCCTGCCCGCGGGCCTTGAGCAGGCGGGCCGCGTCCGCCAGCATGAAAGTGCCGGCGGCGGCAAGGGCCGAGTATTCGCCGAGCGAATGCCCCGCCACGCACGCGGCTCCCTGCGGCAAGGCAAGTGCCGCATCCTTCGCGAGCACGCGGTAAGCAGCTATGCTCACGGCCATGAGTGCCGGCTGGGCGTTCTCCGTCAACGTAAGCTCGCGCTCCGGCCCTTCGAACATGAGCTTCGAGAGCCTTTGATCGAGCGCCTCGTCCACTTCCTCGAGGACGAGGCGGGCCGCCTCGAAGGCCTGGCAAAGCTCACGGCCCATGCCGACGGCCTGGGAACCTTGTCCGGGAAAGACGAACGCTCGTGCCATTGGCACCGATGGGGTTAGCGCTTCCGCCGGTCTGCCGGCCGGGTCGGGGCAGGACTCATAACGCCAAACGCGCTCGTGTCAAGCAAAGCCGCGCACCGTGTTTTCGCCCCTCGCCCCGCGCTAGCGGCTCCGATTGACGCTGCCGCCGTCGACGGTCACGATCGTCCCGCTCACATAAGACGAGCGAGGAGAGGCAAGAAAGGCCACCACATCCGCAACCTCGCGCGGCTCCCCCATGCGGCCGAAGGGCAAATCCATCGACTCCTGGAACTCGCGCCAGCGCTCCGGCGTACCGTAGGCCGACTGACTCCAACCGCGCAGCATCGTGGTGGCCCGCTCGGTCGCGATGAGGCCGGGGTTCACGCCGACGACGCGGATGCCGAAATCCGACGAGCGGCCGCCGAGCGCGCGCGTCAAACCCATGAGCCCGGCGTTGCCAGCACTCCCGAGCACATAGCGTGCGTTGGCCCGCTCGCCCGCCATGCCGATGACGTTGATGATCACGCCGTGCCCGCGCTCCCTCATCGCCGCAAAGCAGAGGCGGATGATATTGATGTAGCCGAACACCTTGAGGTCCCACGATTCACGCCAGAGCTCTTCGCCGACCTCTTCGATCCCGCCCGGCGGATTCGAGCCCGCATTGTTGATCAGGATGTCGATAGCACCCGCTGCAGCGACGAGACGCTGCTGCTCCTCCGAATTCTTGAGATCGGCGCGATGGGCGCGGGCCTCGATGCCGTGCCGCCGCCGGAGCTCATCGGCAAGCCGAAGGAGGGCCGCCTCGTCCCGCGCCGCGAGCTCGAGATGGCAGCCCTCCTCCGCCATCGTCTCGGCAATGGCGCGGCCGATGCCCTTGCTGGCGCCGGTGATGAGCGCGCGCTGTCCCCGCAATTCCAGATCCATGTCCCTGTACCCTTCGAAGTGTCCATGAGCCGGGCAGCATTGTAGACTAGCCGGGCCGGGCCGGCCTGCGGCAGTGCGCCTTGCAGCGCTTGCGCGGCTGGAACATTTGTGTATGATGCGCGGCTTCGTCGCTCCTTGCCGGCCATTGCCGGCTAGGCCCGGGCGGCTGGTCGAGCCAGCGAAAACGACACAGCGCCGGGCCGCAAAACAGCCAGAAGGAGTTAAAATTTGGCCTACTACGAGAGCGTGTTCATCGCGCGCCAGGATGTTTCGTCTGCCCAAGTGGACAGCCTGGCCGACGGCTTCGCCAAGATCATCCAGGAGCAAGGCGGCAAGGTCACCAAAAAGGAATATTGGGGCCTGCGCAACCTCGCCTTCCGCGTCAAGAAGAACCGCAAAGGGCATTACGTGCTCTTCAATCTCGACGCGCCCCCCGCGGCGGTCAAGGAGATGGAGCGCAACATGAGCATCAACGAGGACATCATCCGCTTCCTCACGGTGCGCGTGGAGGCGCTGGAAGAAGGCCCTTCCGCGGTGATGCAGAGCAAGGGACGCGAAGGGCGCGAGGGTGGTCGCTTCCGCGACGACGAGGGCCGCCGCTTCCGCGACGACGAGGGCCGCCGCTTCCGCGATGACGAGGGCCGCCGCTTCGGCGGAGGCCGGCGCCCGCCGCGCGCCGAGGCCGGCGACAACCCCGCTTCCACTCCCGAGGGAGGTGCGCCATGAACACGGGCGCTCCCCGCCGTCCTTTCTTTCGCCGCCGCAAGAGCTGCCCCTTCTCGGGACCGCACGCGCCGAAGATCGACTACAAGGACGTGAAGCTCCTGCAGCGCTTTGTCTCGGAGCGCGGCAAGATCGTGCCGAGCCGGATCACCGCGGTCTCCACCAAGAAACAACGCGAGCTCGCACGGGCGATCAAGCGCGCGCGCTTTCTCGCGCTGCTGCCCTACCTCATTCAATGAGAGCGCGGGAGCGGTCGGGCGCGCAATGAATGTCCGCAGTCATCATCTTCGCCCTCGGGAGCGGCGCCCTCAGCGCCGTATTCTATGCCTCCGCACTCACCGGTGCTTCGGGCGGGATGATATTCATGTTCCTGGTCCAGCTGCCGCTCTTCCTCGTCGGGCTCAGCCGGGAGCAGGGGTGGAGAGGAGCCGCACTCGCCGGTGGCGCGGGTACGCTCGCGGTAGCACTCGCCGCCGGAGCGTGGGGTGCGGGCAACTATGCGATCGCCGAGGCGGTACCTTCCATCGTCTTGGTGCGCCAGGCGAGCTTGAGCCGCAGTCAAGCGGATGGGCGCATCGAGTGGTATCCGGCCGGCCGCCTTCTGGTCTGGCTCAGCCTCTACGCCGCGGCCGTGCTCCTGGCCGTCATGCTCTATTACATGAATGCCGAGGGTGGGCTGGAGGGAGAGCTGCAGCGCGGCATGGTCGCCTTCTTCCAGGGTCTCGAGGTCAGCCTTCCGCCGGAAGCGAAGCGGCTGCTGGACGCCCTCGTCGGGATCATGCCGGGCCTGGGGGGAGCCACCTGGCTCCTCATCACCGCCGGCAACGCAGTCCTCGCCCAAGCGCTCTTGCAGCGCTTCGGACACAACCTGCGCCCCGGCGCCGAGCTCGCCTCGCTGGCGCTCCCGTGGTGGCTGGCGCTTGCCGTGGCCGTCGCCGCGGCGGTCGGGTTGCTCGCCTCGGACGGCATGAGCTTCGCGGCGCGGAACCTATGCTTCGTCCTGACCGTGCCCTATTTTTTTGGCGGGCTTGCCTGCCTCCATATGCTCGCGCGGCGCTGGGGTGCCGGCCCGCGCCTGATCGGGCCGTTGTATATGGTGCTGGCGGTCGCCATCTTCTTCTTGACGTGGCTCGCGATCATGGCGATCGCGGCCCTTGGACTGATTGATCAGGTGGCCGGCTTGAGACGGCGCCTCGCTCGACCGCACGGTCGGTCGGACGGAAGTTGGGAGTGAGCGTTATGGACGTCATCCTGCTCGAGCGCGTCGAGAAGCTGGGAAAGATCGGCGACGTGGTCAAGGTCAAGCCGGGCTACGCGCGCAACTACCTCCTGCCGCAAAAGAAGGCGCTGCGGGCAACCAAGGCAAACCTGGAATATTTCGAGACGCAGCGCACGCAGCTCGAAGCGCTCAACGAGGTGAAGCTGAAGGAGGCGGGCGGAATCTCGGGCCAGCTCGACGGCCTTACCGTGACGCTCGTGCGCCAAGCGAGCGAGACCGGCCAGCTCTATGGTTCGGCCTCCGCGCGCGACATCGCCGAGGCGGTCGTCGCCGCCGGGCATAAGGTCGAGCGCCGCATGGTCCAGCTCGACCAGCCGATCAAGGCGCTCGGCCTCTTTCCCGTCCGCGTAGCCCTCCATCCCGAGGTCGTCGTCACGGTCACCGTGAACGTGGCGCGCTCGCCGGAGGAGGCCCAGCTCCAGATCGAACGCGGCGGTGCCATCATCGGCGTCGCCGAGCCGGCGGCCGAGCAAGCGCCGGCGCAGGCCGAGGCCGGCGAGCCCCCCGCGGCGGAGCCCCCCACCTCCTGAGAAGGCGAGGAGCGGCCTCGCTCCGCTCTGTACAGGGCGGCAAAGAGTCTGCAAGATGGCACTTGAGAACCGCTCGCGGCGCACCGGCTGAGCCTGTCGCCGGCGCGCGGAAAGAACAAAGCATGGGAGAGGGCCATGCTGCTTCGTCACTTCCTAAAGCAGTTGGTCCGCGTAGGCACGCTCAGGGTGGTCGATGCGAACGGCCGTGCCTATCGCTTCGGCGAGGGCGGCGGGCGATCCTCGGCGATTCGGCTCCACGACCGCAAACTCCACTACAAGCTTTTCTTCCATCCGAGCCTCTATCTCGGCGAGGCTTACATGGACGGCACTCTCACCATCGAGGAGGGCGACCTCGGCGGCTTCCTCGAGCTCATGCTGAGCAACATCGAGGGGCAGGAGAGCTATCCGGTCCAGCTCTATTACGAGACCCTCCAGCGTTGGCTGCGCCCCTTATGCACCTTCAATCAAGTGGGCAGGGCGAAGCGCAACGTGGCGCACCATTACGATCTTTCCGGCCGGCTCTACGAGCTCTTCCTCGACAAGGACCGGCAATATTCCTGCGCCTACTTCACCTCCGGCAACGAGAGCCTCGAGGTCGCGCAGGACAACAAGAAGCGCCACATCGCCTCCAAGCTTCGCATCGCGCGCGGCCATCGGGTCCTCGACATCGGTTCCGGCTGGGGCGGGCTCGCGCTC
>DATNIJ010000274.1:0-11977 GCA_035604475.1 Alphaproteobacteria bacterium | reverse complement strand
TCGGCGGCGGAGACCCCCTCCTCCGCGTGGATGTCGACGGGAATGCCGCGCCCGTTGTCCTTGACGGTGACCGAGCCGTCGGCATTGAGCGTCACCTCGATGCGGTCGCAATAGCCGGCAAGCGTCTCGTCGATGGCGTTGTCGACCACCTCGTAGACCATGTGATGGAGGCCCGAGCCGTCGTCGGTGTCGCCGATATACATGCCCGGCCGCTTGCGCACGGCATCGAGCCCGCGCAGAACCTTGATCGAGTGGGCGTCGTAGGTCCCTTCGCCGCTCTCTTGCGCGTGGGCGCGTTTCCTCTCGACCGGCTTTTTTTCTTTCTCTTTCTCCGTCATCGCCTTGCCTTGTCCTTCACCGCGCCACGACGTTGCCGTCGACCACGCGGAAATGCTGGGCGCCGGCCCCCAGGCTCTCGAACATCGCCTCGTCCGTGCCGCTGAGCCAGGCCTGGCTGCCGAGGGCGGCCAGCTCCTCGTAAAGTGCGGTGCGCCGCACCCGGTCGAGGTGGGCCGCAACCTCATCGAGCAGCAGGAGGGGTGCGCTCCCGCGCTCGAGCGTCTCGAGACGTGCGTGCGCGAGCACCAGCGCGAGAAGGACGGCCTTCTGCTCGCCGGTCGAGGAGAGCGCCGCCGGCATGCCGCTCGCGAGGTGGCTGACCGCGAGATCGCTTCGGTGGGGCCCGTCCTTGGCACTACCCGCGACCGCATCCTCGGCGCGCGAAGCGGCGAGGAGGGCGCGGAAGCGCTCTTCGGCGGCGAGTGCCGGAGCCTCGTCGAGCCAACCCTCGAGCGTGCCTTGCAGCGATATCGAGGCGGCGGGGAAGGGGCCGCGGCCGAGCTCGAGCGAGCCTCTGAGCCGCCGCACGAGCCGACGTCTCGCCGCCGCGATGGCGACGCCGGTTTCCGCCATGGCGTCCTCCAAGGCGTCCAACCAGATGGTATCCCTCGAGCCCTCGCGCAAGAGCCGCGCGCGCTCCCTGAGCGCGTGATCGTAGGCGGCGACGCGCGCGGCATGCTCCGCGTCGTGGCCATAGACCATGCGGTCGAGAAAGCGACGGCGCGCGCTCGAGCCCTCCTGGAAGAGCCGGTCCATCTCAGGCGTCACCCACAGCACGGCCAGGTGGCGCGCGAGCTCCGCGTGGCTGCGCGCCGCCTTGCCGTCGATGCGCACGAGCCGGCGCAGCGAAAGAGGCCCCGCCTCGGGATCGCGGCCCGTGCCGATCTCGAACACGCCCGCGGCCGTCACAACCGTCGCGGCAACCGCCCAAGGGATGCCAGCACCGGCACCGCGCCGACCCACCTCATCGAGCCGCGCGCGCCGCAAGCCGCGGCCGGGTGCCATGAACGAGAGGGCCTCGAGCAGATTGGTCTTGCCGGCACCGTTGGGTCCGGTCAGCACCACGGGCCGCGCGTCGACCTCGAGACGCAACGCCCCATAAGAGCGGAAATCGCCGAGCACCAGGCGCCGCACGCAAACCCGGCCCGCCGGCGCCGCGGCACTCGCAGGTGCGGGAGCGCTCTCCTCGAAGCTATGGCGTGCTGAGTCCCTCACACCCGCATCGGCATCAGCACATAAAGAGCGCTCTGGTCCGCCACGTCGCGGACCACGGTGGGCGATGCCGCATCCGACATCTCGAATCTGGCGCCCTCGCCCTCGATCTGCTTGGTGATGTCCAGGAGATAGCGGGAGTTGAAGCCGATCTCGATGGCGCCCGCGTTGTACTTCACCTCGAGCTCCTCGGTGGCGCTGCCCGCCTCCGGGCTGCTGGCGGAGAGCGTCAGCGTGCCGTCCGCGAGCGAGAGCTTCACCGCGCGCGACTTTTCCGTCGAGATGGTCGAGACGCGGTCGACCGCATTGGCGAACTCCGTGCGATCGACCTCGAGCACCTTGTCGTTGTGCTGCGGGATGACCCGCTCATAGTCCGGGAAGGTGCCGTCGATCAGCTTGGAGGTGAGCACCGTGTCGTCGAAACCGAAGCGGATGCGCGTCTCGGAGAGCCCGATCGCGACCGGCGCCTCGGTGGTGTCGATCAGCTTGCGCACCTCGATGACCGTCTTGCGCGGCACGATCACGCCCGGCATGCCCTCGCCCCCCGCGGGCAGCGCCATCTCGACTCGCGCCAGGCGATGGCCGTCGGTCGCCGCCGCACGCAGGAACTTGACCTTGTCCTGCTCGGCGCCGTGCAGGTAGATGCCGTTCAGGTAATAGCGCGTCTCCTCGGTCGAGATCGCGAAGGAGGTGCGGTCGATGAGGCTCCTCAGCTCGCCGGCCGCAAGGCTGAATTCGGTCGGCAGCTCGCCCCCCGTCATCACCGGGAAATCCTCGGGCGGCAGCGTCTGCAGGGTGAACTGGGAGCGCCCGCATTTGATGAGGAGCTGGGAGCGCTCGCCCGCCGCCTCGAGGCGCACCTGGGCGCCCTCGGGCAGCTTGCGCACGATATCGTAGAAGGTGTGCGCGGGTGCCGTGGTGGAGCCCTCCTGCGCGATCTCGGCCGGTGCGGACTCGACGATCTCGAGGTCCATATCGGTCGCGGTCAGCCCGACCGAGCCCGCCTTCGCCTGCATGAGCACGTTGGCGAGGATCGGGATCGTGTTGCGGCGCTCCACCACGCTCTGCACATGGGCGAGCGAGCGCAGAAGGGCCGCACGTTCGATGGTGAGTTTCATGACGGATCGGAGCCGAGCAATTGACCCAAGGAACGCTCATCCAAGAGGCGGCGACGCATCGCCAAAGGCCCCGCCCGGCGGCGCCTGAAGGGCGCCCATGAGCGGGGAAGCACTATAGCATAAGTTTTGGGCTCAGAAGCAATTTTGGCGCGGGCGGAGGCACCCTTCCTAACCGATAAACCCCGTAGTCCTCGGTTAAGGACTCGCAGGGAAATAAACCGCCGCTTTTGTTGTCGTCATGCCCGCGAAAGCGGGCATCCAGAGCGGCCAATCCGGCGCGTCGTCTGACCCCCGCGAAAGCGCTAGGGTATGCACACATCTTGGTGCGACAAATTGACTCGCCATGCAAGTAACAGATTCCCAAGCGACCGGGGAGTGTGACTCTATGGTCGACACTTTGGACCAGCCGAGGTGTCGCCATGTTGAGCATGGAGTGGTCGCTTGGTCGGTTCGGGGATCGCCGCCTCGACAAAGGGGGGCTGCGGTGCTCGAGCGCATGGTTGCGCGGAAAAGCGTTTGCCTGCGGCGGCTGGCGCGCGGGCGGCGCTCTGAGATCATTCGCTATGGGCGTTTTCTGGCGAATCCCAAAGTGAGCGTTGCGGCCCTGCTCGAGGGGTGGGGCGAGCGGACGGCAGGGGCGGCGAAGGGCCGGCACGTTCTGGCGATCCAGGACACCAGCGAGATCAACTTCCACACCTCGGCCGGCCGGCAGCGCGGCCTGGGCGAGATCGGCAAGGGCGTTGGTCGCGGCCTGCTGGTGCATGCGATGGTGGCGCTGGACGCGGAGCGTGGCAGCTGGCTTGGGCTGGTCGCGGGCCGGGTGTGGACGCGCCAGGGCCGGGTCGCGGTCGGGCATAAGGAGCGCGCGCTGGCGGACAAGGAGTCCGAGCGCTGGATCAGCACCGCCGAACGCGCCAAGCAGGTGCTCGCCGCCGCCACGACGGTGACGGTGGTGGCCGACCGGGAGAGCGATATTTATGCCGAATGGGCAAGTTTGCCGGCGCCGAACTTCCATATGGTGACGCGCGCCATGCAGGATCGCCGCTTGGCGGGCGGCGGCAGGCTGTATGAGAGGGGGGCAGGCTTTCCGGTTGCCGGGAGTGCTGACATCACGTTGCGCACCCGCGGCGCCCATGACCCGGTGCGCCGCGCCCATCTGACGTTGCGCTTCGGCCCGGTGGAGCTGAGACGGCCGCAGGACAGCGCCCCCGAGCTTCCGGAGCGCGTCAAGGTGAATCTGATCGAGGTCGTCGAGCTTGATCCGCCGGCTGGGGTCGAGCCGGTGCACTGGCGACTGCTCACCACCCATGACGTCGCCACTACGGCGGCCGCTTGGCAGATCGTCGATTGGTACAAGATGCGCTGGACGATCGAGCAGCTCTTTCGGGTGATGAAGAGGCAGGGCTTGAAGCTCGAAGACAGCCAGCTTGAGACCGCCGAGCGGCTGCTCAAGCTTGCCGCCATCGCTGCCAAGGCCGCCGCGGTCACCATCCAGCTTGTCCAAGCGCGCGATGGTCGCAGCACCGAACCAGCCACTCTCACCTTCACTGACGACGAGGTCGCTACGCTCGACGCGCTCAACCCGCGGATCGAAGGCAAGACGCAGCTGCAGAAGAACCCGCACCCCCGACATAGCCTCGCCTGGGCAGCATGGATCATCGCCCATCTCGGCGGCTGGGACGGCTACCGCTCTACCAGGCCACCAGGGCCGATCACCTTCAAGCATGGCTTGGAGTACTTCCGCGCCATGGCTGCAGGTTGGGAGCTCCGAAATGTGTGAATCCCCTAGCGCGTACGCGGGGGTGGACACCCGCTTTCGCGGGTGTGACGACAGTGGGAACAAGCATGCAGCGCTTTTTGTCCAAAGAGTCTTAAGCCTCGAGCATGCGGCGCAAGAGCTCCACGTCGTCGGAGAAGCTCGCGTCGGTGGTGCGCAGCTCGTCCACCTTGCGTACCGCGTGCATCACGGTCGTGTGGTCGCGGCCGCCAAATTTGCGTCCGATCTCGGGGAGCGAGCGCGCGGTGAGCTGCTTGGCGAGATACATGGCGACTTGGCGCGGCCGCGCCACGGCGCGCGCGCGCCGCGCCGAGTGCATGTCGGAGACGCGGATGTTGAAATGCTCGGCGACGCGCTTCTGGATCTCCTCGATGGTGACCCGGCGGTCGTTGGCGCGCAGGAGGTCGTGCAGCACCTCCTGCGTGGTCTCGAGCGTGATCGGCCGGCCGACGAGGGTCAAATGCGCCACGATGCGGTTCAAGGCGCCCTCGAGCTCGCGCACGTTCGAGGTGATCTTGTGGGCGAGGAACTCCATCACCTTGCCGGGGATCTGCGCGCCCATCGATTCGGCCTTGGATTGCAGGATGCCTAGGCGCAGCTCGTAGCTCGTGGGATGGATGTCGGCGACGAGGCCCCAGCCGAGGCGCGAGCGCAGGCGCTCCTCCAGGCCCTCGAGATCGGAAGGCGATTTGTCGGCCGAGATGATGATCTGGCGGTTCTGGTCGACGAGCGCGTTGAAGGTGTGGAAGAACTCCTCCTGGGTCGAGTCCTTGCCGCTGATGAACTGCACATCGTCGATCATCAGCACGTCCACCGAGCGGAACTGATCCTTGAAGGCGACGGTGTCCTTGTAGCGGAGCGCGCGGATGAACTGATACATGAACTTCTCGGCCGAGAGATAGATGACCGGCCGATTGGGGTCGCGCTTGCGGATGTGCCAGGCGATGGCGTGCATGAGATGGGTCTTGCCGAGGCCGACGCCGCTATAGAGGAAAAGCGGATTGAACGGCACCGTGTTGGACTCGGCGACCCGGCGCGCCGCGGCATGGGCAAGCTCGTTCGGCTTGCCGACCACGAAGTTCTCGAAGGTGAAGCGCGGATCGAGCGGGGCCGAGCGGCTCACGCGCGCGTCGTGCTCGGGCTCGGCGGCCTCGGGGACCTGCTCGGCATCGGCTTTCCCCTTCGCGCGCGTTGCCGTGTCGCGCACGGTCTCGACCAGGAATTCGATCGCGCGCACCGCGGCGTTCTCGCCCTGCCAGAAGCTGCGGATGCGATCGGCATAATGGGTCGCGACCCAATCGCGCATGAAACGCGTCGGCGCGCTCAGCCTGACGAGACCTCCCTCGAACGACTTGAACGTGAGCGGCTTGAGCCAGCTCTTATAGGCCGCCTCGCCGAACTCGGCGCGCAGCCGGCCGCGAACCCGCGCCCATTGCGCATCGACCTTATATGGATAAGCGCTTTCCGCCATGGCCCGATCCTACCCCGAAGCCACGCCGGCCCCCAACCGGCTCCGTGCCCGACCCCTTGCGCGCTTGCCTGATCGCGTCCCGTCGTCACCGGCTGAGGCAAATCGCAAGCCCAAACGCCTCGCCGCTCCGGCGCTCGAAGAGATGCAGGAATTCCGCCCCGACGGCCTCCCCGTAACGGCCGAAGAATCTCGCTCGATCCATAACCTTCGACGGCCTTTCTTGTTCTCAGATCGGCGGTTTTTGTTGCCACCCCGAATTTTTCCGCAGCGAAGTCTCAAATCGGGCGAGACATCCCTCCTCGGCTGCTCGCGAGCTACTCCTGCATGCGGAAAATTTGACTGCGATTGCGATCACCTGTGCGGCGACGGTCGATCACCGCGCGCGAAGGGAATCTACTCGCGGCCGACGCGGCGCGCAATAAGACGAAAAGGGAACGGAGGGAATTTTTGATGATTTGATAACAATTGGGAGTCGCTTGTGCGACGGTTCGGCGAAAAAGCGATGGCAGCACCGCGACATCGCGGGTGCGGTTTCAAGCGCTACGTCAGATTCGCCGCTCAAGCGCCTTGATGCGCACGGAGAGACGCGAGAGCTTGCGCGCCACCGTGTTGCGGTGAATGGCACCCTTGGTGATGGCGCTCTGCAGCACCGGCTGCATCGCGCGGAAAGCCGTCTCCGCAGCGCTCTTGTCGCCGCTTGCGATAGCCGCCTCGGTCTTGCGGGTGAAGCTGCGCAGCCGGCTCAGGCGCGCGCGATTGACTTCGTGCCGTCCTTCGTTTCGCCGAATGCGCTTCTTTGCCGACTTATGATGCGCCATGTCTCACCTGGTGTGCCTGCTCGCGCACGCTCGGGAAATCAGCTGGGCTCGGGTAGAAGGCTCACGCGCCCATGAGCGGCGGGTTATAGCGGCGGAGCCGGGCTCCGTCAAGCGCCGCCACGCTCGCAGCTTAAGCACCTTCGCCGGCCCGTAAAGCGTGCCTGATGCCGTCGGTTCTTCAAGAAGCTATCGGTTCTTGAAGTTGGGCGGGCGCTTGTCGATGAAGGCCTGCATGCCCTCCTTCTGGTCCGCAAGCGCAAAAGTCGAGTGGAAGAGCCGGCGCTCGTAGCGGATGCCCTCGGCGAGCGTGCTCTCGAAGGCGCGGTTGATCGCCTCCTTCGCCATGAAGACCGAAGGGCGGGAGAGCTTGGCGATCGTCTCGGCAACCTTCATCGCCTCGGGCAGGAGCTCGGCGAGCGGCACGACCCGGCTCACCAGGCCCGCCCGCTCGGCTTCGGCCGCATCCATCATGCGCCCGGTCAGCACCATCTCCATCGCCTTCGACTTGCCGACGAAGCGGGGCAGGCGCTGCGTGCCGCCGGCACCGGGGATGGTGCCGAGCTTGATCTCGGGCTGGCCGAAGCGGGCGTTGTCGGCGGCGATGATGAAGTCGCACATCATCGCCATCTCGCAGCCCCCACCAAGCGCAAAGCCGGCGACGGCGGCGATGATCGGCTTGCGGCAGCCGGTGACGCGCTCCCAACCTCTGGTGATGAAGTCGCCCAGATAGACGTCGACGAAGTTCTGCGGCTGCATCTCCTTGATGTCGGCGCCGGCGGCGAAGGCCTTCTCGCTGCCTGTGATGACCACGGCGCCGATGGTGTCGTCACCCTCGAAGCCGTCGAGTGCCGTGCCCATCTCGCGGATCAGCGGCGTGCAGAGCGCGTTGAGCGCCTGCGGGCGATTGAGGGTGATGAGGCCCACAGGACCGCGGGTCTCGACGATGATGTGCTCGTAGGCCATCGCTTGTTCCTTCCCTAAGACGGACGGTGGGGCCGGCGGCAGGGCTGCGCGTCGTCAGCTCGGCGAGAGGTAGAAGCGGAGCGTGAGCCCGCCACCCTCCTCATAGAGCTCGAGGCGCAAGATCTCGCCCTCGCGCCGGTAGGAGGTGCGGCTCAGCGCCTGCCAGCCGAGCTGCGGCAGCGTCGCCGCATAGAAGTCGAGCACGGCGTCCCGCCGGGCCGTGCCCTTGGCATAGGCCTCGACGATGCGGCCCTGAGGGGTGTCGAACACGACCCCTGCGCCGTCCACGATGGCAAGGCCGGGCATGAGCGGCAGATCCTCGGTGCCGGTGACGAAAGCGTCCGCCGCGTAGGTGGCGATGCTTGCGAATGCTAACGCCAGGAGGGCCAAGCAAAGCCCCAGCGCGCGCACGGCGCGCGCGCCTCTCGGACCCGGCATGAGTAAGGACGAAGCCATCGGATTCGGCTTTTACCTCAGCGCTGCCGGCGAGAACAGAAAAAGCTTGAGCGGCCGGATTGCTGGATGCGCTTGATGCGGCAAGCCTCGCCCGCGGCGGCGCAGCGCGGGCAGGCCTCGCCCTCGCGCCCGTAGACCGCCCAGCGATGCTGGAAGTAGCCGAGCTCGCCCGAGGGCTGCACGTGGTCGCTGAAGGACGAGCCGCCTGCCGCGATCGCCTCCTCGAGCACGGCGCGGATCGCGGCCACGAGCCGCTTGGCACGCGCGCCGACGCAGGAGCCGGCGAGCCGGCGCGGCGACACGCCGGCGCGATAGAGGCTTTCGCACACATATATGTTGCCGAGTCCGGCAACCACGCGCTGGTCGAGGAGAGCCGCCTTGATCGGCGTCGCCTTGCCGCCAAGGGCGGCCGAGAGTGCTGCACCATTGAAGCCATTGCCCAGCGGCTCAGGCCCCAGGCCTCTAAGCAAGGGATGCTCCCGCCAAGTCGCCTCCGAGGTGAGCGTCATGAGGCCGAAGCGGCGGTGATCGCAGAAACGCACCTCGGTGCCGTCGTCGGTCACGAAGATGACGTGGTCGTGGGGGCCCGGCGGGGCGTGATCGGCGATCACCATGCGGCCCGACATGCCGAGGTGCGCGAGCAGCACGACCCCGCCCTCGAGACGCATGAGGATGTATTTGGCGCGTCGATCGATGCCCTCGACCTTGCGCCCCTCGAGCGCTTCGGCGAAGCGCTCGGGCAGCGGGGCGCGCAGGTCGCGGCGCCGTGCCGTGACGCGCGCGAGGCGCCGGCCCACGAGCTTGGCGGCCAAGCCGCGGCAGACCGTCTCGACTTCGGGCAGTTCAGGCATAAGACCAATCTCCTTGGCCAAGCTAGCCTATAGGGGGAGGCTGCGCTATGGTCCGCTGCATGTCGCAAGAAGGCCACGAGGACGAGCGCGAAGATAGGGCCGAGGAAGCCGATTTCGGCTTCCGCCGGGTTCCCCATGGCGCCAAGGGGCGGCTCGTGCGCGAAGTGTTCGACCGGGTCGCCTTGCGCTACGACCTGATGAACGACCTGATGAGCGGCGGCATCCATCGGCTGTGGAAGGACGCCATGGTCGAGCTTGCGGCACCGCGCGCGGGCGAGCTCCTGCTCGACGTGGCCGGGGGCACGGGCGACATCGCCCTTCGCCTGTTGGAGCGCACGCGGGGAGAGGCGCGCGTCGCGGTCTGCGACGTGAGCGAGGCGATGGTGCGCCGCGGCCGCGACCGGGCGCTCGACCGCGGCAAGCTCGCCGGCATCGACTGGCTCGTCGGCGACGCCGAGGCGCTTCCCATCGCCGATCGCAGCATCGATGCCTACACGATCGCGTTCGGGTTGCGCAACGTGACCGACATCAACGCGGCGCTCGAGGAGGTGCGGCGCGTGCTCAAGCCCGGCGGGCGCTTCTTCTGCCTCGAATTCAGCCGCGTCACCGTCCCGCTCTTGGCTGAGCTCTACGAGCGCTACTCCTTCGCGCTCGTCCCCTGGCTCGGCGAGCGGGTCACGGGAAGCCGCGAGGCCTACCAATATCTTGTCGAGAGCATCCGCCGCTTCCCGCCGCAGAAGGAGCTCGCCAAGCGTATCGCGAACGCCGGGCTTGGCCTCGTGCGGTTTCGCAATTTCTCGGGTGGCATCGCGGCACTCCACTCCGCCTGGCGGCTCTAAGCCATTGCGGCGATGATTGCCACACTCCGCCACGTGGCCCGTCTCCTTGTGATCGCGCGCACTCTTGCGCGCCACGCAGCGCTCTTCCCGCTCGAGGAGGCCGGGCTCGCGCCGCCCCTCGTCCTCTTCGCGCGCATCCTTGCGCGACGGAGGAAAGAGGCGGGCCGACCGGGCGAGCGCCTCGTCCTTGCGCTGCAGGAGCTCGGCCCCAGCTTCATCAAGCTCGGCCAAGCGCTTTCCGTGCGCTCGGATATCCTGGGCGAGCGCATGGCGGAGGATCTTTCGGCGCTTCAGGACCGGCTCCCGCCGTTTGCGCCCGAGGAAGCGCGCGCCACGATCGAGGCCGAGCTCGGCAAGCCGCTCGGAGAGCTCTTCGCGAGCTTCGAGGACGAGCCGGTGGCCGCCGCCTCGATCGCCCAGGTGCACTACGCCGTCACCAGCGAGGGAGCGCCCGTCGCGGTCAAGGTGCTGCGGCCCGGCATCGAGGAAGCCTTCGCGCGCGATCTCGAGCTTCTCGAGTGGCTCGCGGCACTTGCGGAGGAAAGGCGGCCCGCACTCCGGCGGCTCAAGCCGCGGGCGGTGGTCGCGTTCTTTCGCGACATGGTCTCGCTGGAGATGGACTTGAGGCTCGAAGCCGCCGCCGCCTGCGAGTTTGCGGAATCGCTCGCCGACGATCCGCGCGTGCGCATTCCCAAGGTCGACTGGCAGCGCACCGCCAGACGAGTCATGACGCTCGAGCGCATCGGCGGTATTCCGGTGGACGAGCGTGAAGCGCTGATCGCGGCAGGGCACGATCCGCTCGCCGTCATCGCCCACGCAGCGGAGAGCTTCTTCAATCAGGTCTTCCGCAACGGCTTCTTCCATGGGGACATGCATCCGGGGAACCTTTCGGTCGACGCGGACGGCCGTCTCGTCATGGTCGACTTCGGCATCATGGGACGCATCGACCGCAAGACGCGAGACTATCTCGCGGAGATGCTGATCGGCTTCCTCGAGGGCGACTATCTGCGGGTCGCGGAAGTGCATTTCCGCGCGGGCTACGTGCCGGCGCGAAAATCGCGCGATGCGTTCATGCAGGCCTGCCGCGCGATCGGCGAGCCGATCCTCAACAAGCCGCTTCACGAGATCTCGCTGGCGCGCCTCTTGGGCCAACTCTTCGCCGTGACCGAGACCTTCGAGATGGAGACGCAGCCTCAGCTCCTCCTCCTGCAGAAATCCATGCTGCTGGCGGAGGGGGTGGGGCGAAAGCTCGCCCCGGAGGTCAACATGTGGGCACTCGCGCGCCCCCTCGTAGAGGCTTGGGTGCGGGAGAACCGCACTCCCGAGGCCGTGCTCGGCGAGATGGCACAGACTGTTGCCGAGGCCGTGCAAGGTCTGCCCGAGTTGGCGCGCCAGACGCAGTCGCTCTTGAGGGAGCTCGCCAACGGCGGCTTGAGATTGCATCCCGACACGCTCGCCGCACTCGCCGCGAGGGGTACGGGAAGCCGGGCGCTGCTCTGGCCGCTTTGGCTCGCCGTCGCCCTTCTCTTCTTGATCCTGCTGGCGCTCCTCGGCCCCTCATAGCCGGAAAGGCGTCCTCTCCTTCCCACAATGCGGTTGCTTCTAAGATACGCGGCCTGTAGGCTATTCACAGCAACCACGCGTAAATTGAGGGAATTTTTACAGTGCTGACCGGCAAGCGGATTTTGCTGATCGTCTCGGGCGGGATCGCCGCCTATAAGAGCCTGGAGCTGATCCGCCGCCTGCGCGAGCGCGGCGCTCAGGTGCGCACGATTCTGACCAGGAGCGGGGCCCAGTTCGTCACACCGCTCTCGCTCGCCGCCTTGAGCGAGGACAAGGTCTATCAGGATCTCTTCTCGCTTACCGATGAGAGCGAGATGGGCCACATCGAGCTCTCGCGCGCGGCCGACCTTTTGGTGGTGGCGCCGGCGAGTGCGGATCTCATGGCCAAGATGGCCGCCGGGCTTGCCGACGATCTCGCCTCGACCGCATTGCTCGCGACCGACAAGCCCGTCTTGCTGGCGCCGGCGATGAACGTGCGCATGTGGCTCCATCCGGCCACGCAAGCGAACCTCGCATCGCTTCTCGCGCGCGGCGTCTCGTGCGTGGGTCCGGGCGAGGGCGATATGGCGT
>DATNIJ010000273.1:0-26318 GCA_035604475.1 Alphaproteobacteria bacterium | reverse complement strand
TAGACGCGGAAGCGCGCGCCATGCGTCATGCACAGGATGTGGCGCTTGTCGTGCGTCATGAAGCGGTCGGGAATCATGTCGAGCGGCGTGCCGATGTGGGGACAGCTGTTGCGATATCCGTAAACGCGCTTGCCCTGGCGCACCACGAAAATGAGCGTGCGGCCCTCGCCCTCCCCGTATGCGAAGCCGAGCCCTTGGCCGTCCGGGATCTCCTCGAGCCGGCAAAGATACCGCGGTGCGAGCGCTTCGCTCATCGTGCGCAGGCCCGCCTCAGGCCTTGATACCGGCCATGGCCGAGAGGAGGCGCCACTCCGCCTCGCCGATGGGGACGACCGAAAGGCGCGACTGCCGCACCAGCGCGAGCTTCGCCAGGCGCGGCTCGGCCTTGATCTCGGCGAGCGTCACCGGGTGCTTCACCGCCATCAGCGCGCGCACCTCGACCATGCCGAAGCGGCCGCTCGCGTCGCTCGGGTCGGGGCGGTAGAGACCCGAGACCTCGACGACGCCCACGATGCGCTTCTCCTCGACCGAGTGATAGAAGAAGCCCCGCTCGCCGAGCTTCATCGCCTTCATGTTGTTGGCCGCCTGGTAGTTGCGCACGCCGTCCCAGCCGGTGCTCCCCTTCTTCACCAGATCGTCCCAGGAAAACGCGCTGGGCTCGGATTTGAAGAGCCAATGGGCCATCGTTCTTCGCTACTCTCCGGTACCGCTGAGCCGCTCGCTCTTGAAGGGGCGCGCGAGCAGCCGCTCGATGGTCGCATCGATCGCCGCTCCCTCGTACAGCACATGCGTCACGGCGCGCGAGATCGGCATATCGACACCGAGGCGGCGCGCAAGCTCGACGACCGAAGGTGCCGTCGTAACACCTTCGGCGACCGAGCGGCGCTCGGCGAGCACGTCTGCGAGCCGGCGCCCCTCGCCCAAGGCCTGGCCCAAGGAGAAGTTGCGCGATTGCGCGCCGTTGCAGGTGAGCGAGAGGTCGCCCAAGCCCGAGAGCCCCATGAAGGTCTCGGCCTTGGCCCCCTTGGCAAGGCCGAGGCGCGCCATCTCGGCGAGGCCGCGGGTGATGAGGGCGGCGCGCGCATTGTCGCCGAGCCTGCGGCCGGTCACGATGCCGCAGGCGATCGCGATCACGTTCTTGACCGCACCGCCGATCTCGGCGCCGGTGGGATCGTCCGAGAGATAGGGCCGGAACTGCGGGCTGCCAAGGACGCCCAAGAGCCGCGCGCCGAGGGCGTGATCGCACGTGGCAAGGGTGAGGGCCGTGGGCAGGCCCGCCGCCACCTCGCTCGCAAAGCTCGGGCCCGAGAGTACGGCCAAGGGGGCCTGCGGCAACCGCTCGGCCACGATCTCGCTCATCAGCGCGGCAGTCTGCTGCTCGATGCCCTTGGTGCAGATGACGAGCGGGACGTGCGCGCTGAAGCGCGGTGCGAGGGTAGCAACGCAAGCGCGCAAATGCTGGGCCGGGGTGGCCAAGAGGACGAGGTCCGCTTCCGCCACGGGGGCGAGCTCGCTTTCCGCTCGGATCGCCGGATCAAGCGCCACGCCGGGAAGGTAGAGCGCGTTCGCATGCTCGCGGTTGATCGCCTGTACGACCTCGCGCTCATAGGCCCAGATGAGGACCTCTGGCACTTTTCTCTGCAGCACGAGCGCCAATGCGGTACCCCAGGCGCCCGCACCGACGATGCCGATCCGCTGCATGGTTGCGCTCTTCATGGTTCCGGCCCTAAGCCTTGACCCCCGCGCCGATCGCCTTGGGGGCGTTCGGGTCGAGCGGCCAGCGCGGCCGCGGCGCGAAATCGAGCGCGTCCGTGAGGCCGAGGCGCAGGCGCTCGATGCCGGCCCAGGCGATCATGGCGCCGTTGTCGGTGCAGAGCTTCTGCGGCGGTGCGAAGAAGGCGAAGCCCGCCGCACCCGCCGTCGCCTCGAGCCGCTTTCGCAACGTCTCGTTGGCGGCGACCCCGCCGGCCGCGACGAGCGTGCGGCCTCTCGGATAGCGGGCACGGAACGCGGCCAACGCGTGCCGGGTGCGGTCGGCGAGCACGTCGGCGACGGCGGCCTGGAAGCTCGCGGCAAGATCGGCGACCGCCGCGGGCGTAAGGCCATCGACGCCGAGCCCCTCGATTGCCTGCCTGACCGCGGTTTTGAGGCCTGAGAAGGAGAAGTCGCAGCCGGGCCGGCCGATGAGCGGCCGCGGCAGCCGGTATTTGCGCGCGTTGCCTTCGCGCGCGCGGCGCTCGATCGCCGGCCCGCCGGGATAGCCGAGGCCCAAGAGCTTCGCGCATTTGTCGAAGGCCTCGCCGACCGCGTCGTCGAGCGTGGTGCCGAGCCGCTTGTAGCGGCCGACCCCCTCGACGGCGAGCAGCTGGCAATGACCGCCCGAGACGAGGAGCAGCAGATAGGGGAACGGCAGCTCGGCCGTGAGGCGCGCGGAAAGCGCGTGGCCCTCGAGGTGGTTGATGGCGAGGAAGGGCTTGCCGGCGACGGCGGCGATCGCCTTTGCCGTGGTGACGCCGACGATGACGCCGCCGATGAGGCCCGGCCCGCCGGTCGCGGCGATGCCGTCGAGTTCGGCGAAGCTCAGTCCCGCCGCGGCCATGGTTTCTGCGATCAGGCGGTCGAGATGCTCGAGGTGCGCGCGCGCCGCGATCTCGGGCACGATGCCGCCGTAGCTTCTATGCTCCGCGAGCTGCGAGAGCAGGCGCTCGGCGAGGATCGTGCGGTCGTCCCGCACCACCGCCGCCGCCGTCTCGTCGCAGCTCGTCTCGATGCCAAGCACGATCATGGGGGCGGCAGTTTAAGGGGAGCCGAGGGCGACCGCACCTCTTTCCTTGCCCTTTCCTTCCAGCTCTGGGCGGGGTAGAGCTTGCCGATGCGGGTCCTCATCACGCGCCCCCTCGAGGAAGCGCAGGCGCTCGCCGCCCTCTTGACCGAGCGCGGCATCGCCTCGCTGATCGACCCGCTCCTCGAGATCCGGCTGCTGCCGTCGGTCGAGCTTTCCCTTGAGGGGGTGCAGGCGCTCATCTTCACCTCGGCGAACGGCGCGCGCGCCTTCGCCGAGAGGGAGTCCCGCCGCACGCTTCCCGTCTATGCCGTCGGCGCGCGCACGGCCGAGGTTGCACGTGCGGCCGGCTTCACCGAGGTCGAGAGTGCCGAGGGTGCACTTCCCGACCTCGCCCGCCTGGTGCGGGCAAGGCTCGATCCGCGGCGCGGGGCACTCCTTCATGGCGCCGGTGCCGTGGTCAAGGGCGAGCTCGCCGAGCTCCTCGCAGCCGACGGCTTCACCCTGCGCCGCGTGGTGCTCTACGAGGCCGTACCGGCAACGGCACTCCAGCAAGCGACGCGCGCGGCACTCGCCGCGGGCGAGCTCGATGCGGTGTTGTTTTTTTCCCCCCGCACGGCGGCGACCTTTGTTAGTCTCGCGCTAGCCGCGGGCCTGGCCGGAGCATGCGCGCGCCTCCGCGCCATCTCCTTGAGTCCGGCGGTCGCCGAGGAGGCGGGCGCGCTCGCCTGGCGCCAGAGTCTCACGGCCGTCCGGCCCGAGCAATCCGCTCTCCTCGCATGTCTCGGCGCTGAGCGCAGCGAGGATCCGATGTCGGAGGGGACGGGCGAGAGGCCGCAGGAGACAGGCAGCGCCGCGGGCGAAAGCCAGGTGCTGCGCGCCATCCGCGCCTTTGGCGGCATTCGCCCGATGGCGGCGAAGCTCGCCGTGCCGGCGACGACGGTGCAGGGCTGGAAGGAGCGCGGCCATATCCCGCCGGCGCGCATTGCCGACGTGCTCGCCGCGGCGGCACTCCACGGCGTGCCGCTCGGAGCAGCCGATCTCGCCGCCCCAGCGGCGCACGAGGCGGCTCTAGCACCCGCGGCGGCCGCCCCGCGCCCGCTCCCCGCTTCCGCGGCGACCGGCCCCCACATCCCGCCCTCTCCACCGGGTGCAGACGAAGGATCGCACAGCGCGCCTGCGGCAAGCAGTACCTCGCACGTGGAGCGCGGATTGCCGCGCGGGCTTGGCCTGGCAGCGGCACTTTGGGTGCTTGCCCTCGCTGCGATCCTGCTTGCCGTGGCCGTGAGCCTGCCCGCTTGGGGGCCGGCCCTCGGTCTCAAGGAGCGGGAAGCGGCACCGCCGCCGCCCGCGGCGAGCACGACCGCACTCGCTCAGCAACTTGGCGCGGTCGGCAAGGGCCTCGAGTCGATCGAGGGGCGGCTCGGCAGTCTGGAAGCGCAAGGGAAGGCATCGGCCTCGGCTTCGCGCGAGAGCGCTCCGGTCGGCGATGCGGCCGAGCTTGCGGCGAAGCAGTCCCGCCTTGCCGAGGAGCTGGCGCAAAGCGAGGCGCGCGTCACGGCGCTCGAGCGCACGCTCGGCGAGCTCGCGAGCCGGCCGCAGCCCACAGCAGGCGAGGCGGCCGACAGTGCCGCCAAGCTCGCAGCGTTCTCCGAGCGCCTCGCAGCCCTCGAGCGCGGGAATGCAGCACTCGGCCAAGAGAGCGCGGCCGTGCAGCAGCGCCTCGCAGCCCTCGAGACGGCGCTCCAAAAAGCGCAAGCGGCCGAGGCGCGCGGGCTCGCCCTCGTGCTCGCGATCGCCGAGCTTCGCGAGGCACTCACGCGGTCACTCTCCTATGAGAAGCCGCTCGCCGCGGTCGCAGCGCTTGCCGCCGGCGACGGCGAGCTCGAGGCGGCCGTGGCGACGCTCAAGGGCGCTGCGGCGACGGGCGTGCCCACCCTTGGCGAATTGAGCGAGCGCTTCGATGCGGCCTCGCTTGCCGCCGCGCGCGCCGCCATCTTGCCCGACCGGCCGGGCTGGATCGGCGAGACGCTCGCGCGCCTCAAGCACCTCGTGGTGATCCGCCACATGGGCGAGCTCGCAGGCAGCAGCCCCGATGCGCTCCTCTCCCGCGCCGAGGTGCTGCTCAAGGCGGGCGATCTCGCGGCTGCCGTTGCAGCACTTGGCGGCCTCAGCGCTCCGGCGGCCGACGCGATGAAGCCGTGGCTCGAGGGTGCCAAGGCGCGGCTCGCGGTCGATGCGGCTGCGGCCGAGCTCTCGACCCGCGCATTAGCGCGCCTCGGCGAGCCATGATTGAGCCATGATGATACGGGCGACTTTTTATCTCTTTCTCGCCGTTGTCCTCGCCGCGGGCGTTGCCTGGCTCGCCGATCATCCGGGCAGCGTCACCCTCCATTGGGCCGACATCCGCATCGACACCTCGGTTGCGGTCCTTGCCGCGGGGGTTGCCGTCATCGCCGCCGCCGTCGCAGCGCTCTACCAGCTTTGGCGCTGGCTCCGGCGCGCGCCGCGCGCCTTCGCGCGCAGCCGGCGCGAGCACCGGCGCCTCAAGGGCTACCACGCGCTCACGCAAGGCATGGTCGCGGTCGCGGCCGGCGACGCGGCGGAGGCCCGGCGCCAGGCCCGGCGCGCCGACGTGCTGCTCAACGAGCCTCCGCTCACCATGCTGCTCTCGGCCCAGGCGGCCCAGCTCAACGGGGACGAGGCGGCGGCCGAGCGCTATTTCAGGGCAATGCTCGAGCGGCGCGAGACCGAGTTCCTCGGCCTGCGCGGACTCATCATGCAGGCGACGAAAAAGGGCGATACCGCTAGTGCGTTGGCACTCGCGCGCCGCGCCAAGCTCTTGCGGCCCAAGACGGAGTGGGTGCTCGCCACGCTCCACGAGCTCGAGGCGCGCGCGGGCGACTGGCGGAGTGCCGGCGAGACCGCGCGCCTTGCCGTGCGGCGGGGCAGCATGACGGCTGAAGTGGGCGTGCGCAACCGCGCGATCGCGCTCTACGAGGAAAGCCTCGCCGCCGCAGCCGCGGGCAATTCCGAGGCGGCACTCGGAGCCGCGCGCAAATCATTGGCGCTCGATCCCGCCTTCACGCCCGCAGCCCTCGCCGCAGCGCGGCTCCTCGCGCAAAACGGCAAGCGCCGGCGCGCCGAGCGCGTGATCGAGCGCGCGTGGGAGCGCCTGCCGCACCCGGCACTCGCAGCACAGTATCTCTCCCTCGGCGGGGAAGCCGAGCCGCTGCAACGCATGATGCGCATGCAACGCCTGACAGCCCTTCGCCCCGCGCACCTCGAGAGCCGTTTGGCGCTCGCCGAGGCGGCGATTGCCGCACGCCTCTGGGGCGAGGCGCGGCGCGCGCTCGAGCAGCTCTCGCGCACGGAGGGCTCGCGCGAGAGCGCCCGCGCCTGCCGGCTGTGGGCGGCCCTCGAGGAGGCCGAGCATGGCGACGGCGCCGCGGCGCGGGCGTGGCTTTCGCGCGCCGCGCGCGCCGAGCCCGAGCCGCAATGGGTGTGCGCGCGCTGCGGTGCCGCACATGGCGAGTGGGCGCCCTTCTGCCGCAGCTGCGGGGCCTATGGCGCGCTCGCTTGGCGCAGCCCCTCGCATGCGGCCGCACCGGCGCTGGAGCGCGTGGAGGCGCTCGGAAAAGCGCTGCCGGCCGTGCCGCCGGCCAAGAGCAGTTTGCCGGGAAACGACGCCCCCCACCCCGCGGAGGCGGTCACCGACGCAGGCGTGTAGGTCGGTCCGTCGCCGGTCTAATTCCTTGCCCGGCTCAGCATGGCGTTCCCGATCTCGACGACGACGGGGCAGTGGTCGGAGAGGCTCTCGTAAGCGGCGGGACGCTCGCCGGCGCGCCAGGGCGAAATGGGCGCGCAGCTTGCCACGGCACAGTAGCCGCTCACGCGCGCGCCCTCGGGCTCGATCGTGCCCATGGCGCGGCTCGCCAACACATGATCGAGGCGGCCGCCCTTGCCGCGATAATACTCGGTGCAGGCGGGTGCCGTCGTCTCCTGGCGGAGGCCGAGCGCGCTCGCGGAGGCGAGCCTCGCGATGCCGCGCACTTCCGCCTCGGCCGAGCCGCGGCCGCCGTCGCCCATGGTGTTGAAGTCGCCGAGGAGGAGGACGCGCGCGCCATCGGAGCCGAGCGACGCCGTCGCCTGCGCGAGACGGCCGAGAGCTTGCGCGCGCTCCGCTGCGGCGGCTTCCGTCGCGCCGCTCTTGAGATGCACGACGATCGCGTGAAAGCCAGCACCAGGGCCGTGCGCGGGGGCGAAATAGCCATGCCGCCCGGGCCGCAGCCAGCCCGCGCACGGCTCCTCGGGCCCGCGGGCGCGGGCGTTGAGCGGCCAGGCGTCGTCGGCGGCGAGGAGGCGCAGGCGGGCGGCGTTCCAGAGGAAGCCGACGTGTTGACTCGAGCGGGCCCCGCAACGCTGCAGATCGACTTGCCAAGGCTCGCCGGTCAAGCGCTCGAGCTCGGCCAGGAGCTCGCCCATCCGCACCCGCGCCCTCTCGCCGTCGCGGATCTCGACGATGCCCAAAAGGTCGAGGTTCATCCAGGCGATGGCGCAGGCGAGCCAGCCGATGTCCGTATGGTCGGGGAACCATTCGATGTTCCAGGCGGCGACCCGCAGTCGAGGGTCGGCACCTTGGGCCATGCGGCCACCCTCGAGGGTGACGACCTCGCGGCAGGAGCCAGCACTCGCCCACACGCGCCTCTCCTCCTCGCTCGCGGCCGTCGCCGGCGCCGCGCTCGCGAAGGCACCGGCAAGCAGGGCGGCGAAGAGGAGGAGGGTCGAGAGCGCCTTCGGCATGGTACGCCCGGCGGTTCAATCATCATAGAGATATTCTACTTAAGAGAGTAACCTAAAATACACGGAATTGCAACTATCGGGCGCGCGCCGCCTCGACGGGGGCGGGCGGCGGACGACCGGCCGCGAGCGCCGCGGCACCGTCGCGGCCTCGTCTTCGGGTTGACGGAGCGCCGGGCCGAGCGTAGCTTCGCCGCGCCCATCGAGGGCGGCTTCCGCCGCCTCTTCCGCCATCCGGCGCCGACGTAGCTCAGGGGTAGAGCAACTGATTCGTAATCAGTAGGTCCGAGGTTCAAATCCTCGCGTCGGCACCATAATTTCAAAGACTTAGTCAACGTTGAGATATGGCTTGGTCGAGCCGTTTTCCCGTCCAGGGGCTGTCTTCTCCCAATGGAGCGCCGGCTGCTGCGGCGTCACCTATCGGCAAATGGTATCAGAAGTGCTCGGGCCATTCTTGGGCCCCATGCTGCACGGCAATGATGTTGATCCGGTTCGCGACCACGGCATAAGCCACGACGTAAGGCGTGCCGACAATGACCAGCTCACGGGTGCCCGGCACTCGTCCTGGGCGCCCGATTTTAGGCATTTCCGCGAGGCGCTTTACCGATGAGAGAATTGCCTCAAAAATGCGGTCGGCAGCCGAGGGATTGTGTTCCGCAATATAGCGGCGTGCGTTTTCAAGGCCATCGAGCGCGACTTCGCGCCAGATGATTTCCATGGACCACTATGTTTTTGCGCGCGGGCGCTTAAGCTCGCGCTTTGTGCCCCATGACCTCACCCACTTCTCAACGCTGGAATGAGCGACACCGGGAGCGCCGGATTTGGCCTCCGACAGGCCCCGCTTTATCTCCTCGATCTGCTGAGCGTTGTGCTCAACAAATGAGACGATCGCCTCGCCGGCTAGATAGGATTTGCTCCGCTTCAAATCGCGCGCAAGCGCACCCAGCTTCGTGCTTACCTCGGGGGGTATTCGCACCGTCATCGTCGCGCTCTTTGCCATCTCGCCGTTCCTCGAGTGCATATAACCACAGTCTAGCACAGCCGAGCACACATGCAACTTGCGGGTTCGACGCTTATCCTGGGACTCTGCAGACTCACCGAGGCCAGTAGGACTAAGCCTACGCCGTCATTGGCTCTGTAAAATTCCGCCGCGGCCTAAATCTCCAAAACAGCTGTCCACGAACGTCTTGTCGCCCCACTGGACCTTATCGTCTCCGATAATGAGAGGAGGCAGATTTTCGCCGTGGAATTGCACCCTGACCAACACCGCTTGTATGTTCAAGTACGAAATCCTCAATAGCTCGGCATTATTCTGGTCATACACGACGAAGGTGCTTGGATCCGGCTTCTCATGCCGCGCGGAAGGAGCTGCCCAAACGTCATCGTCCTCGATCCGCGCGATTGCGTCGTTATTTTCGTCGAGAATTCGCAGCGTCCTGATGATCAGGCGTTGGTGCGCGCTCATGTCGATGGTGAGCATTTCCTGGCCGCCCATTTGAACAATGGTGGTCGGCATCTTGGTCGCAATGGCGAGATTCGGCCCCATGAATACCATGAACGCACCCTTGGGGACCTTGCACGTGGCAGGTATCAGCGGCGTTTCGACGTTTCTCGGCGTCAATGTCACCGAGAGCCGAACCTCTTGCAGTTCAACCCACCGAAGAGTTAGGTCGAGGCCGAGAAATAAAATCGGCACGGCTAACGCTCCCAAGGCGAGCCGAAAGGGAGCGGGCCATTTCAGAACTGCCCAAAGCCAATAGGTGAGGAAACCGACAACATCAAAGGCGGCTAATATGTATGCGATTCGCGCAATCCAGAATTCGGTCGATGAGGAGTCGATCATGGCGTAGGCCGTTCCCACGCCGACCGCCGCGAGGAAAATCGGGAAGCCGACTGCCCACCAGATCTCGACGAATCCCATTCAAGTCACCCCTCTCAGACAATATTAGCCGCGGCGACGAAACGCGGGAAACCACAAAGATTTTTATTTTCCGAAGGAAGGTCCGAGACAAACCGTGCCGGCGGCAGTGGCCGATCTCTCATCGCTGCTCGGTTCCCAGGCCGGAAGGGCGGAACCCCGCAAGGGCCGCCTTGCGCGTTTCCGGGCGCTCTGGGAACAGCGGTCGCGGACGGACCAAGGCAAAATGCGCTGCCGAGCGTTGCGCGAATACGCTCAGGCGCGTCGATTTCACGCGGCTCGCGCGTGCGCTGCCGGCGACGGCACGCTGAGCAGCTGTCGCCAAGTCGCACCAAGCCGCTGCCGTTCCGCTTCGGCGGCCCTCGCCGCCGCCAGGATTTCGCCGTCATGCGCGCTGCCGAGCATCCCCAGGATGGACGCCAGGCGCTCCTTCGTCTCGCTCTGCGCCGCAGGGTCGGCGAGCATCCATTCGCCGTAGCGGGTGCGCCGCAAGACGCCTTCTCGCTGCAAATGATCGGCCGCCTTGCGCACGCTGGCGTAGATGGTCGGGGACGGCTGAGCGAATGGTGCGGCCACTTCCCAGGCGAGAAGCTGCGTGGACAGGTGCCGCGTCCGAGTGAGGATGGCGATAATCGCGCATTCGACGCGATCAAGACCCGGGCCAATTCGGCCCGCATTCATGGTGACCATGAGCACCCCAAATGTCTCAAGATTTGAGTGGAGCCCGACCCAAAAGAAAAGGGATCGGACAATTAAGCTTGCGACTCCTCCCTGTTGACCGCTCGCGTTACGTCCAGAGGAGCGGCCGTTTTGCGCGGACTAGAGAAAAGGCTCGGCCCGCGCGATCAGTTCCTCGATCCCCGCCTCGTTCGGATTCCGCGGCTTGCCGGGGTGGATGATGGAGACCTGGCAGCTCTCGGCGGCTTCCACGAGCTGACGATAGGTTCCGGCCGCGGGGTCGACGATATACGCCTGCTTGTCCTTGTTGTATGCGAACATCTTGTTGTTGATCTGGGTGCACTCATTGCAGCTGTTGCAGCGCGGCGTCTCGATGTAGGGCTCGTCGGACGGCCGCTCTGCCTCCGCTTCGGCCTGCTGCGGGGTCGGTGCCGGCGCCGGCGCCGGTGCGCCCGGCACTGCGGCCGGCGTCTCCTTCGCCTGTGCCGGAGCACTTCCGCGTGCTTCGGCTTCGCGTTTCTGTTGCTCTTGCCACGCCGCGCGCTCCTTCGCGAGAAGCCGCTCGGCATGCGAGTTATGAATCCCGCCGAGCTCCTGCAGGCTGCGCCACATGTCGGCACAGCGCCGCGCCTCCCGCACCAGCGTGCTGCCGACGATCACCTTCTGGAGCACGTTGTCGCGGTCGACCATGAAGAGAGAGGGCAGCTTCTCGGGCAGGCCGTTCGGCGCGTGGGCCAGACACTCGGGAACCGGGACCATGTGTCCGTTCCATTCTGCGCGCGGGACCCTGGCGAAATCCTTGGCCAAGCGCCGATCGCAGGCCAGGAAATCGACGAGCGTGAAGGCGAGGCGCTCGGGAACCCTCTGGTGCGCCTCGTCCTCGAAGGCAAGGCTGTGGACCGGCCAGTCGAGCTCCGGCTGAGGATTGTCCTCGAGATGGAAGCGCGACGCCCAGTCCGGCCCTGCCGAGGGGTCGTAAACGAAGGTGGGGAAGGCGCGCGACTCCATCGCCGCCGCCGCCATCAGATAGGCCGGGAGGTCGCCGGCATTTCCGGTGGCACCGGAGAAGACGCTGAAGAGGGCGGGCCCATTGTAGGCCAGTCCGCTCAAGACGCGGTCCCGGAAGCGGAGCAGGTTCGAAGCACTCGACTGCAGCACGTAGACCTCGCCCGATCCCATCATCGAGCTCGCGATCAGCCTGCCGCGCGAGCCGAAGGTAGGGTGTCCGTCGCCCGTCGGCGATGGCTCGAGGATGTCGTCGCTCTGGACCAGGATTTTCATCGGCAAGCCTGCGGCAAGAACCTCCGCCAGCTTGCTCGTCTCGACGGGCGTCATCTCGGCGGCGTTGAGAGAGACGAGATAGTCCGGGAACAAGGCGGTGTCCCGCGGATCGAGCCCGTTGGTACCGAAGTCCGCGAAGAAGGAATCGTGCCGCGCTTCGTGGTATTCGCCCTCGATCTCGAGCTCGGCGATCGCGATGGCCTTGGCGAGCTCGACCATCTTGGGCTGCCGCGCGCGGTAGGCCTCGAGGGCGGCGGCGCAGCTCGCGAAGACGAAAGAGTAGGGTGCGGCAGCCTCCCCTGCTTTGCCGGCCCCATCCGAGCGCGGGAAGAACTTCTGGGACTGGAGCACCGAGAGCAGCCAGCGAATGCGTTGGCGCCGGCTCTCGGAGAGCGAGTCCTTGCCTGCGGCCTTGCCGAGCAGGCGCGACATCGCGTTGAAATCGAAGACCCCCTCATGCGCCGGCCCGATCGAGGCCTTGAGGCTTGCGGCACTGCGGCCTTCCTCCGAGCGGACGAAAGCGGCCTTGAGGATGTCGGAAAGCTTGACGGCCAGTCTGTTGAGCTCCGCGCGGAACATCCGGGATTTCTTCCCTTGCACCGTCTGCCAGACGTGCTTGAGAAAGCGCACCGGCATCCCTTGGTCGCAATCGACGAGCTCGCCGTCCGCCTTGAGGACGGCGCGGATGCGGGTCAGGCTGTCCCGCAACAGATCATCCTTCTTCGTCGTGAGCCGGCTAGCGGCCACCTCGGAGAGTGCGGACAGCGTGCCGCCGGCGCCCTCGGCGGCGAGCGTGCGGATTTCCTGCTCGAGCCGGAGCGCGTGCCTCTTGAGCCGCTCGCCGTCGCCACCTTGCGCGATCTCGTGAAGTGCTGTGTCGAAGAGGCCGGAGAGGGATTGCACCGATGCCTCGCCGGCGCCGGTGCCAAGAAGCACGAGGGGAAAGTCGTAGCGTAGCTTGGTCAAATCCCGATATGCGGCGAAGAGGGCGGGACGCAAGTTCAGCCCGTCGATGGCGTCGAGCTCGCCGCCCGCTCGCTTCCCCGTCAGATAAAAAGCGGCATACGCCTGAGGTCCGCCTTGCATGCCGATGTCGCCTTTCGTTGTTGAGCCGGGCGCGCGAAGATCGCGTTCCGGCTCCGTCTTCAGGACGCGTGAACGCTCGAAGGGGTGGACGCAACCCGTTTTTCCGTTTTCTGCGGCCAGACCGTGAACTTGTCGAACTCCTTCTCGAGCCCCGCCTTGATGAGCTCGCTCGAGCGCAGCTGCGCGCTCTTCCTCAGCTCCTCGTAGCAAGGGACGTCCGGATTGCGATAAAGGATGCCCACGGGGATGGGATCGAGGGTCGAGGCGATCTCCCGCGCCCGGTTGAGATTCGCGGGGTCGTGCTGCTCCTGGGTCTTGTAGACCTTGGCGATGGCCGGACTGAGGTGGAGACCCTGCTCGTGGTTGAGGAGCAGGACCCTCTGAGGATCATGAAGCCAGGGATCGAGCAGATCGGGCAGCCATTCGGGGCAGCGCTGGATGATGCGCACGAAGGACAAGCCCTTGTGGTGGAACGCCGCCTTGATGATGTCGTAGAGTACCTCCGGTATCCAATCGACCGCCTGCGCCACGAAGGAAGCGTTCTGGACCCCGAGCGTCACGGTCAGAGGGTTGAGCGCCTCGAGGTAGGCCCCTCTCGGCGTGGTATTGCTCTTGAGCCCGATGGGCGAGGTCGGCGAGGCCTGCTTCTTGGTCAGGCCGTAGATCTGGTTGTCGTGCAGCATCACCGTCATGTTCATGTTGTAGCGGATGGCGTGGATCCAGTGGGCGGCGCCGATGCTGCAGCAATCGCCATCACCGGTGTTGACGAAGACATGCAGATCCGGCCGCGCCATCTTGACGCCTTCGGCAACCGGAAGCGCACGCCCGTGGATGCCGTGGAACCCGTAGGTCTTCATGTAATGGGGAAAGCGGCTCGAGCAGCCGATCCCCGACACGAACACGGTCTTCTCCGGCCGCAGGTCCTCGTCGCGGCAGAGCCGCTGCACGGCCGTAAGGATGGCGTTGTCCCCGCACCCGGTGCACCAGCGCGGCACGCCGCTCTGGTAGTCCTCGAGCTCGTAATGCTCGTCGTACATTCGGAGCAGGCATTCAGTGGCGGCAATCGTCATAACGGCGTCCTCTCAATGCCGCGCTAATCTTTCGAGGATCACGCGGCGGATGGTATTGGGCTTGATGGGCTCGCCCCGCACCTCGCTCCAGCAGTCGACGTCGATCAGGTAGCGCGAGCGCAGCAGCATCGCCACGGCCGAGTAGCGCCGATTGGTCTCGTCGATGATCTCGTCGTCCGGCCGGTCGCACCAGTTGCTCTCGATGGTCACGACCTTCTTGAAGCGCTGCATGATCTCCTTGATCCCGGGCGGCATGGGCTGAAGGAACGTCAGGTGCAGAGAGGAAATCTTGCGGCCCTCCTCGCGCAGGCTCTCCACGGCCTCCTCGATCGCACCCTTGGTGCTGCCCCAGCCGACGACCAGGAGCTCGCCGGTCGCGTCGCCGAACACCGGCGGCGTCTTCAGCGTCTTCTGCAGTGCTGCCAGCTTCAGGCTGCGGGCGCGCATACCCTGCTCGTTGCTCTCCGGGTCGTAGGCGACGTGGCTCAGGCTGTCATGGGCGAGCCCGGTGAGCGTGTGCATGCCGCCCGGCTGACCCGGTATGAAGCGGCGCGCGAGGCCGCTCGTGGCGTCCCAGTCGTATGGCTTCGCGCCGGCGCCAACCCCACTTTGGTCGACCGGCGGCGCCACCCACGCCTCGCTGAATTGCGGCCGCGGGAAGGGCTGCTGGGAGGTGGCCAGATTGGCGTCGGTAAGGACGACCACGACCATGTTGAAGGTCTCGGCGATCTTGCGCGCGGTGATGATCGAATAGAAGCAGTCCTCGATCGTGCTCGCCGCCATGACCACCTTGGGCGCATCGCCGTGACTGCCGAACATGGCAGCCAAGAGGTCGCCCTGCTCCGCCTTGGTCGGCTGGCCGGTCGAGGGACCGCCGCGCTGCACGTTCACGACGACCAGCGGAATCTCACCCATCACCGCAAGCCCGATCGCCTCCTGCTTGAGCGAAAAGCCGGGGCCTGAGGTGATCGTGACCGTGCATTTGCCGGCGTAGGAGGCCCCGATCGCGAAGGCGCAGGCCGCGATCTCGTCCTCCGCCTGATGGACCACCCCGCCCACCTTCTCGAAGACGTCGCTCAGATAGTGCGACGCCGAGGTCGCTGGCGTGATCGGATACATGGCGCAGACCTCCATGCCCGAGGCGAGGATGCCCAGCGCCAGTGCTGTGTTGCCGTTGATCACGATCTGCGGCTCCGTGACCCGCTCCGCGGGGATTCGGAACTTGAGGTCGAGGTTCCGCTCCGCCCAATCGTGGCCCGCCTCCAGGAGCTTGACGTTCGACTTGATCACGCTCGCGTCCTTCTTGCCGAAGGTGAGCGCTATTTGCTCGCGCGCCAGCTGGAGGTCCAGGCTGTAAAGATTGCAGAGCATGCCGAGCGCGAACATGTTCTTGCCGCGCCGCGCATCGGCGACGACGGTCAAGCACTCCCGTTCCATCGGAATCTCGTGCACCTTGTACCCGGCCGTCACGAGCTGGTCGTGGATCGCCACGTAGGATGCCGCGATCGTCGCATCGGGGTCCTCGCGCCACTTGCTTTCGAGAAGAACGATGCAGCCGGGCTTGAGCTCTCCGGCCTGCACCCGTCCGAGCAGAACCTGCTCGTTGAAGGCCACCACGAGGTCCGTCTCGTTGCCCCCGTTGGTGACGCGGCGGGAACCCAGGCGAATGCGGTTTCCGCTCGCACCCGCGACGCTCCGCGCCGGCGGCCGGATTTCGGCGGGGATGATCTCGACCGTCCAGACGCCGTTGCCCATCCGTGCCGCGATGGCGCCGAGGGACTGGCCGCATCTCTGCGCGCCCTCGCCGGAATCGCTGATCACCTCGACGATGTGCTCGCTCAAGGTGGTGACCGCCTTCTTGGCGGCTAAGAACCTTGCCGGCGGGACGGCGTTGCGGGCGGGCTGCAATAGGGAGGTCTCGTTCATGGTCTTGCCAGAGCCTTTTTGAGTTTCTGCCTCGAGCCGTGCCGGTCGTTCCGATCCCGCAAGCCTAAGCGACGCGGATGCGCGCGAAATTGCGCTCCCTGAGATCGATGCCAAAGAGCATGCCGGCCGGGGCCTTTCCTGCGGCGGAAGCGTCCTCGCCGTAATCGCGGAGTCCGAGATACGCCTTCATGCTGCTCGCGGCCTTGCGGCCGGCACCCATCGCCTCGATCACGGTCGCGGCCCCGGTGACGATATCGCCGCCGGCGAACACGCCCGCCATCGAGGTCGCAAGGCTCTCGTCCGTCTCGATGTAACCCCGCTTATTGAGGCGAAGCTTCGAGGTCTGGCCAATGATGGGGTTCGCGTTCGTTCCGATTGCGAACACGACCTGATCGACCTCCAGCTCATGCTCGCTGCCAGGAACCGGAACGGGGCGCCGCCGACCCGATTCGTCGGGCTCGCCGAGCGTCATTTGGATGCAACGCATGGCGCGGACGAGCCCCTTGTCGTCGGCGAGGATCTCGACGGGAGCGTTGAGCCAGTGGAATTCGATGCCTTCCTCCTCCGCGTGATGGACTTCTTCCGCCCGCGCGGGACATTCCGTCCGGCTGCGGCGGTAGACGCAGAAAACCTTCTCAGCACCCAGCCTCAAGCAAACCCTCATGGCGTCCATCGCCGTGTTGCCGGCGCCGATCACGGCGACGCGGCGGCCGAGGGGTAGGGGCGTGTCGTAGTTCGGGAACTCCTTCGCGCGCATCAGGTTGCAGCGCGTCAGGAGCTCGTTGGCCGAGAGCACGCCGTTGAGAGAGTCGCCGGGAATCCCGAGCATCGATGGGTAGCCCGCGCCGGTGCCGATGAACACGGCGTCGAAACCCAGCTCGCCGATCATTTGCTCGATCGTGAACAGGCGTCCGACCAGCGTGTTGCACTCGAACTTGACGCCGATATTGCGCAGGTTCCCGATTTCGGCGTCGATCACTTCGTTGGGAAGACGGAAATCGGGGATGCCGTAGCGCAACACGCCGCCCGGCTGATGGAAAGCCTCGTATACCGTGACCTCGCACCCCGCCTTGGCCATATCGGCCGCGCACGCAGCCCCCGCGGGCCCGGAGCCCACGATTCCGATTCTGAAGCCGTTGGGCTCGATATAAGGAACGCTGGTCCAACGCTCGGCGATGGCGAGATCGCCCAAGTAGCGCTCGAGCCGGCCGATGGCAACCGGTTCCAGCGTCTCGCCCACGACGCAGACGCCTTCGCACTGGGTTTCCTGCGGGCAGACCCGGCCGCAAACGGCCGGCAGAAGATTGGTCCGGGTTATCGTCTCGTAGGCCCCGCGGTAATCCTTGGACGCGATCTTTTGAATGAAGCCGGGGATGTCGATGTTGACCGGACAGCCCGCGACGCAGACCGGGTCCGGACATAAGAGACAACGCTCGGCCTCGTTGAGCGCCTCCGCTTGGCCGTAGCCGCAATTCACCTCGGCAAAATTCGTCACCCGCTCCCGCGCATCCCGTTCGCGGACGGGAGTCCGTTTCTGCGGAATGGTCCGTATCGTCTTTTTTTTCGCCATCGCCGTTCACCAGTCAGGTTTTGACGTAAGCTCGACAATCCAAGAGAGCGCCCCCGCTCAACGCCGCGCGCTCGGCTCCGGCGGCCGCGCGGCCAGCGAGGCCAGCGTGGCGAGCGAGGCCGGATCGACCACGCTCCTCATGCGGCAGGCCTCGGACCAGCGCTCCATGGCCGCCTTCTCCTCCTCGGCATAGCGCTTGAGGCGCATCACCAGATCGTCGAAATCGACCTTGTGGCCGTCGAAGTCGGGACCGTCGACGCAGGCGAACTTCACCTGGTCGCCCACCCTGACTCGGCAGCCGCCGCACATCCCCGTTCCATCGACCATGATGGGATTGAGGCTCACGAGGGTCTTGATCGCGCGGGGACGCGTCACCTCGACGCACGCCTTCATCATGACGGGCGGGCCGATGGCAATCACCTCGTCGATGTCGCGGTGCTTCTCAATGGCGAGCTTTAGCCCGTCGCTGACGAAGCCCTTGATCCCCGCCGAGCCGTCGTCCGTGCACAGGATTAACTCATCGCAGCAGGCCGCGAATTTCTCCTGCCAGAAGATCAGCTTCTTCGTGCGGAAGCCGAGGATGCCGATCACGTGCGCACCGCTCTCCTTGAAGCCGCGCGCCTGAGGAAAGATCGGGGCCACGCCGAGCCCCCCGCCGACGCACACGACCTTCTTTGCGCTGCCCGTAACGCTTGGCAGGCCCATGGGCCCAACAAGCGCGTAAAGCGTGCTTCCGACTTTGCAATTCTGCTGCATCTCCCGGGTCGTCTTGCCGACCGCCTGAATGACCAGGGTGACCGTTCCCTTTTCGCGGTCGAAGTCCGCGATGGTGAGCGGTATGCGTTCGCCGTGCTCATGCGACATGACAATGACGAACTGCCCGGGTTTGGCGGCTTTTGCCATCAAAGGATGGCGAATCTCCAACAGATAAGTCACGTCCGAGAAGTCCTCACGGGCTATGATCTCGAACCCAGCGCTGCCACCGTCCGCATGAAGCATGTCTAAGCTCACTATTTCCTAGGCCTTGGGGGTATTTAGGCTGGTATTAACCGCATGATACCGGTCGCGCTTTGATCCAGGTCAAAGACGGCGCCTCGGCCGCCGCCGCGGCGCTCGCAGCGCTGCTGGTCCTGCTGATGGGCATGATTCGGGCTGTTTTCGGCCTCGGGAGAGCGGAAAAAGGCAGTGTTGCATTGATGGCACCCCCCTCCACCCCTGGCCGGCGGCTCTTCGCACCCGCCGTCGCGCGCAATCGCGAGCCGATCCTCGCCGTGCTGCGTCCTTGGCTCCCGCTCGAGGGGCTTGAGCTCGAGGTGGCGAGCATGCCAGGGGTGCCGGAGGAAACGACCATCGCCTCCCGCATCGAAGATCGAGCCGAGCGCCATAATCGCGGTTTCGCACCGCCCATCCGGGGCGATATGATAAAAAGCTGCGCCGGGCGGCTTCGCCACGCCGCGCGCACCCCGGCCCCAGGCGAAGGAGCCTGCCTGCTTATGTATAGGATCCTCTCCGTGGCGTGTGTCCTGCTCGCCGTGGGTACGCTCGTCTATCAGATCGTGACTTGGCAGACGACCGGCCATTGGCCGGATTTTTCCGTTGGGGGCGGATTGAGCCGTATCGGCGTCGAGGTGCCGGACCTCACGTGGAGCGGGTCGAGCCGGGTCTTGGCGACGCTGTTCAGGCTGCCGCTCGTGCTGTGCCTGCTCGTATTGGGGCTTGTCATCGAACTGACGTGGGGCCGGCGCGTGAGGTAAGGCGCTCAAGGCGCCGCTCGCGGCCAAGCCGAGCCCTCGGCTCTCCGCCTCGGCAGCACCGGCCTACACCGCCGCCAGCGTGGGGATGGCGGCGATTGCCGCACGCTTAGCCTTGCTGAGCCGCGCGAGGTCGTAGTGGGCTTGCAGCTCGAGCCACGGCTCCGGCCCGTTGCCGCACAGCTTGCCGAGGCGTAACGCCATTTCCGCCGTCAGCGCGGTCCGCTCGTCGAGGAGTGCTGCGAGGCGCCCCGGTGACACGCCGAGCAGGCGCGCAATCTGGGCCGGGGAGCGGCCAAAGGCGGGTACTACGTCATCGCGCAGCAAGGCACCCGGATGCCTGGTGGCCGGCCTTCTCTTGAGCGCCGCTCCACCCGCGGCCGGCCGGCGGCCCGCGGGCGCGCATGCCGTCGTCTCGGCCGAGCGCGCTGGCCCTACCTCTCGCGCTTTGGCGCTTGGCTGCTGGCGCATCACGAGCTGCGAAATCGGTATTTTGCTCACCAGCTTATACCCGCGCGCAGCGCCGGACGCGGCGGGCTTCCCTTGTGCCGTCTTGCGGCCGGCCGCCATCTTGGCCGGCGTAACGAAGCAAGTGGGGGAATCCTGTCGCGCCATAGGCTGGAAGCGTAGCCGCAAAAAAATAAAACAAGGTTACGAATTCCCCTGGCCGGCCTCGGCGACGCGGTCGTGCGCGCTCTGAGCGCTCCATCGATTAGATACAATCTTGTCCGCGCGATACGGGGCCGAGGCCCCTGCCGACACGCCGAAGGGAGCGCTCAAGCAGCCCACGGCGCAAATGGCCGCGCTCTGCACAGAGCGCCGCTCCGGTCGCTGCTAAACCTGCTTAAGGCGGCCGGCGAGGCTCGCTCGGCTACTTCTTCGCTTCGGCCGGCTGCTGGCGAAAATAAAGCGCTACGCGCGCAGCGATATCGCCGGCGAGAAAGCCAATCGCGCGCCTGCGCGCGTCCTCGCGTCCTTCCACGGTCGCGAAGGCGTTCGAGACGTTGCCGAAGCTGTTCACCCCTGTGCTCGTGCCTGTCATCACCTGCTTGCCGTCGGCCAGCGAGACGAGCTTAAAGCTCGCCGTCTCCACGATGCTCGCGCGTTGCGACAGTCCCGAGGGATCGACCGCTGTGTCGGACTCGGCCTCGCTCAGCGTCACCCTGATCGCATAAGTCGCCTTCCCCGGGCTGCCGTCGGGATTGATGCGGGCGAGCAGCGCGTTGTGGAGCTCCTGTCCCAAGCGGAAGAGTTTCGACGCCTGCAGCGCCGAGTAGTCGATCGGATCCACCTTCACCTGGGCCATCTGGGTGCCGACCGGGGTCGCACCCGAAGATTCGGCGTAAATCGGATGGAAGCCGCATCCGGAGGATGCGAGCAGACCGAGGAACAGGAGCGCGCCGCTAAGCCATCGCATCGCTCACCCTCTCGCCGCCGCAACCGTCGCTCATCGCCTCTCTCTCGCAAGGGCCCCTGCGGCTCGACAGCTGCCGAAAAGGCGCGCAGAGGGAGCAGAAGCATAGCAGAAGCTGCGGCCACGCACAGCCCACCCGGCTTGGATCAGGGGCGGCCTCCTCAGAGCGCGGCCCGCGCCCGCCCTGCAGCACCGGGCCCGGACGGCTCCTCCCCGGCAATCTCGGCAATCTCGGCTCGGCGATCCCGGCAATCTCAACTTGCGGAAGCGCCTCTTTGCATGCATTCTTTAGAACGTCTCGGCGCGGCGCGAGCTTCGCGCCTCCGAGGCAAGACTGGGGATGGGACAGAGAGGGGCGATGGCGGAGCTCCGCCGGCCGCTTGCGGCGAGCGAGGTGCTCGCGCGCATGTCACGGCCGATTTTCCTTGCTGGCATCGACGGGGGGACGCGGGCGCGAGTCACGCTCCATGTGGCGCCCGAGCACAAGCGGAGCGTGCTTGCCGCCGAGGCCGAGGCGGCATTCGCCCGCGCCGGCATTGCCGCACGCTGCCGCGTTCGCGCCATCGCCTATCGCCGGCTCGCGCGCGGGTTCGACCTCCGGCGCGCTCACCGATTAAATCGAGGGCCGCGATTGAAATACGAAGGAAAAAGCGACAATATGGACACGTAGGGGTGATCGAGGCCAATCTATTTCGGGTTCGTACAAGGGGGGGCTACCTGGTGGAGTTTGCGGACGCGTCCGCGTTCAGGGCCGTTGTCGAGGCGCTATCCGGGCCTGTTTTTCTTGCAGGGTTGGACAAGGGGGCGCCCCCCCGCCTCACGCTTCATGTTCCACATTCCGTCCGGCGACGGCGGTTGCTGCAGGAGGCCGAGCGTGCGCTTGGGCGCGCCGGGATCGCAGCACGTTGCCGGGTCCGGTTGCTCGATTATCGGCGCCTCGCACGCGCGCACACTCTCGAGGCGGTCTTGCGCGCCTTGCCGCACGACACGACGGTTTACGACCCAACCTTGAGCATTGCGCGCACGCGGGCGCTGATAGGCTGCGTTACGCGGTTGAGACGCCGCCTCGGCGAGGTCATCAGGGGGGCCTATCTAGAGCCCCGCAGCCGGACCCTCTACCTCGTGCTGCGGCCGAAGAAGACCACCGCGCACGGCTCGACCGACGCCGAGATTCGGGCCAGCCTCGCAGCGCGGACGATAGCGGTGATGGAAAGCTGGCTCGATGAGGAGCCGGACGCCTTCGAGGTCGCGGTCAGGCTCGGCACGCCGCCGCCGCCATTTCCGGTCGTCGCGATCGATGATGCGTCGATCTCGGTCCATGTCCCGGCCCGCGCGCCGGTCGCCGCCCTTCGTCTCGGTGCGATCGCCGGCGGCTTCGCCGCGTGGTTCGGCCTGTCGGATGCCGCACATGCGCAGGCCGTGTCCGAGCCTAACGCCAAATTGTCGATCGAGGGCGGTGACAATGCAGGCGCGCTCGGCGCGGGGACGGGAAGCGTCACCCTGCCGCTCGGCAATGATTTCGGCGGGCAGATCGATGGGCTGGCCGGCGACGCACGCGACCACTTTGTTTGGGGCGTCGGCGGACAGCTGTTTTGGCGCGACCCTACGACCGGGCTCGTCGGCGGCTTTGCGGACCATATCAGTCGCGGCGGTGCCAAACTCACCCGGGTGGGTCCGGAAGCCGAGGCCTATCTCGGCCAGTTCACCGTCAGCGGCCGGGCCGGCTACGAGGACAATGCGGCGAAGCATGGCGGGTTCGGACGAGTCGACCTCTCCTTCTACCCTATCGACAATCTCGAACTGACCGCGGGCCCCGAGGTAAACACGCGGGAAACCTTGGCGCATTTCGGGGTCGAATATATGTTCGGCATCCATGCCCTGCCGGGGTTGAGCGCCTTTGCCGAGGCAGCCGTGTCCGGAGGGGGCGCCAAATACGGCGTCATCGGCTTCCGTTACTATTTCGGCGCGGACAAGACCCTCATTCGGCGGCATCGCGAGGACGATCCGCCCAACGTCACGGGTCAGGATTTCCTGGATCTGACTCCGCCCACGAACACCGCCTACGGAACGAAATGAGGGCGATGGCTCCGCGCGGCATGCGATAGGAGCAGCCACGGCGCCGGTACTCAGTCTCCGCCCTTTGCCGTAACCCCGGTGCGCAGCAAAACCGCCTTATGTTTCAATTTATTAGGCCCCACGCTGACGATGCCCGATGCCCGCTAAATCCGTGTTGTTGGCCGCGGAGCTCGGCACCAATTTCGGGCATGTGGGGCCGCTGCTTCGGCTCGCGCGGGAGTTCCGCCGCCACGGTCACCATGCGGTCCTGGCGTTGCGCGACGTGGTCGGTCCGCGGCCGCTGCTCGCGGACGAGAATTTTCCGATATTGCAAGCACCGATCTGGCCGGGCTCGGCGCATCTCGGTGGCCGCGCCGGCCGGATTTCGAGCTATGCGGACATCCTGGCGCTGCACGGTTTTGCCGGCGCCGAGGGTCTCGCCGCCATGGTGGAGGCATGGGACCGGCTGCTCGGATTCGCAGCACCCGACCTCGTCATCGCCGATCACAGCCCGACGCTCTGCCTTGCGGCTTATGGGGTCATCCCGACGGTCGTCTTCGGAACCGGCTTTGCGGTGCCGCCGGTGCATGACGCGCGCTTCCCGCCGTTTGCGCGCGAGCAGCCGCCGCTCGTGGCCGAATGGCGGCTGTTGGAAGCCGTGCAGTCGGTTCAGGCCCACCGCAAACGGCCTTTGCCGCCGAGCCTGCCCGGCCTCTTCGACGCACCGCTCCGCGTGGTGGCCGCCTTTCCCGAGCTCGATCCTTATCGTGTCGTTCGCCGGGAGCCGGTGCTGGGCCCGCTCGAGCCGCTGCCCAGCCTCGCTCCGCTGCCGGAGAGCCAACGGATCTTTGCCTATCTTGGCGACGAGAACCCCTCGCTCCCCACGATTGTCGAGTGCCTGGTCGAGCTCAAAACTCCCTCCGAGGTCTATTTGCGCGGTGAGGCGGGCGTCTTTCGCCGGCTGCTTTCGGCACGCGGTGTGATGGTGCATGATCGGCCGCCGCCGCTCGACACGCTCCTGCCGCACGTCTCGGCCGTGCTCTCCCAGGCCGGGTCCGCTATAACACATGCCGCATTGTCGGCGGGCCGGCCGCAGCTCTGCTTTCCGCTTCATCTCGAGGCGGAGCTGACGGCCTCCGCGCTCGCCAGCCTCAACGTCGGCCGGTGGGTCTGGAGCCGCGCGCCGAAATCCCTCATCGCGGCGGAACTCGAGCGGGTGCTGCGTGACGATAAGCTTGCGAGGAACGCGACCCGGATCGGGGAGTTCCTTGCCGTCCGTACCGACCGGGACAGGCTCGGCGTCGTGACTGAGGCGTGCCTCAAGATGATGGGGTGAGAAGTCAATCTGCCACTGGCGTCTTGATTTCCATGGTCCTGGCATCGTCCGGCGCCATCTTCGCGGGCGGCCGGGACTCTAGGGCGATGCAGGCTTGATCGCGATTGACCGGTCCGTGGAATCCCAATATCGCTGACCGGACCTCAGGGAGTGAGCGACGCGATGCGGGTGCTCTCGGTCTTCGACCATCTCTGGCTGCCGACGCCAAGGGGCGGCGAATTTCCTGCCGACAGCGCATGGGGTCCGCAGCAGGTGGCCGACGATTTCATCGCGGCGCTGCAAGCCCGCGGCGTCACCGTCGCGGCGCTGGTAGCGCTAGCGCCGGATGCTCCCGATGAGGCGCTCAAGCCCGGAACCGGCGGCGTCTCGGCTGAGTATGCCGCGCACGAGCGCCTGGGCTATCCGGTCTTCGGGCGGCGCCGGCCCACGGAGTCGATCGCTGAAGTGGCGGCGCTATTCCGCCCGACGGTGGTCATCGTTCAACATGGTCACCGCTTCGCTATCGCGCGGGCCTGCCTCGCGGTCGGGCTGCCCACCGTCATCTATCACCAGGATGTGGCGCTCCATCAGCTCTCGCAGCATGGCGGACGGGCGGCCGAACTCGATCTCGCGCACCCTTTGCTCGCCCAGATCGCAAGCACGTATTTCACGGCAGGCCGGTACGAACGCGTCTTCGGGCGGGCGATAGAGGTCATTCCGCCCTTCGTCCGTCCCGAGCTCTACCGGAGCGCGACGACGCGACGCAAAATAATCTTCGTCGATCCTGTTCCGGCCAATGGCCTCGATCTGGCGTTAGCACTTGCCGCCGCCCGACCGTATATCGTCTTTGCGTTCGTCGCAGATCGCCCGATCGCCGCCGAAGAGCACTATTGGCTTGTGGAGGAAACGCGGAAATTGCCGAACGTCCTGCTGCAGCCGCGGCCTCTGGGGGGGATGCGCGAGGCGTACCGCGAAGCCAAACTCCTGTTAGCACCTAGCCGCCAGGAAGAAGAATGGCCCCGGGCCGTGGTCGAGGCGCAGGCGAGCGGTATCCCCGTGCTGGGAAGCATGCTCGGGGGATTGCCCGAAACGGTCGGGCGCGGCGGCATCCTGCTAGACCCGCATGCCGACATCGCCGCCTGGACGCAGGCACTGTCCCGGATCTGGGACGAGGAAGCCGAATATGCAGCGCTTTCGGCCGCAGCGCGCGAGCATTCGGAGCGTCTCGCGATTCAGCCCGACGCCGTCCTCGACCGGCTGCTCGAGCTATTGGACCGCCATGCCGCGGCGGCGGCCCGTCCGGCGTCGTCGCGCCCCGCCCCGCAGCCCCCGAGCAGAAGCACGAACGCGGGCCGCAGAGGTATCGGCCTCAGCGTCGTCATCCCGACCCATGGCCGTCCGGACAATCTCGACCGCCTGCTCAACAGCATGCGGAAGCAGCTCACCGTGCCGCCCGATCGCCAATGCATCGTCGCCAATGACGGCGCGCATGACGAGCGTTATGCCGCGGTCATCGAGCGCCACCGCGACTATGTCGAATATGTCGTTCTGCCTGAGAACCATGGACCGGCGGCGGCCCGCAATGCGGGCGCGGCGCGCGCCCGGCACGAATTCCTCGTCTTCGTGGACGACGATTGCGTGGTCTCGCCCTATTGGCTCGACTGGCTCTCGGCCGTCCTTGTCGAAAACCCCGACCTCGACATGGTCGGCGGGACCACCCGTCCGCTCACGACGGAGCTTCCCGGCCTGCTCGAGCCGCTGCTAATCGATTGCGGCTATTACCCGATGCCCATCCTGTACGGCGACGAGGTCATGATCCTGGTCAGCGCCTGCCTCGCGGTCCGACGCAGCCGGTTCGAGATGATAGGGGGGTTCGATCAATCGGTGCGCGTCGGCGAGGACCGCAACCTGACCTTTCGATTGAAGAGAGCGCGCGCCATCTCCTATGTGGACCCGAGCTGGTACGTCTATCACGATATGACAGCGACGCTGGGGCGGCATCTTCGCCGCTATTTCGCCTATGGCTATTGGCTTGCCGTCGAGCTGGAGGTGGAGCGGACCTCGCCCGACCGCCAGCTCTGGCCGATCGACGACCATTCATGGGGTTCCTGGCTCCGGCGCATCAAGGAGAGCATCGCCTATATCCGATCCCGTCCGGGTTATGCAGCGCGGCCGATCGCGGGGCGGGCGGCGATGCAGATCTTCGCTCTCCTCACGCGGTTGACCATGGACATCGGCGTCATCAAGGGGAAGGCAGCCGCGGACAAGGGGATCGGGGTGACAATGCCTCGTGCCGGTTGAGGGCGCGGCGGGGATCTTGGCCATGGATATGACGGTTGCGATTTGCACCCGAAATCGAGCCGGTTCGCTCGACCGCGCACTCGCCTCGGTCGCCCGTATGGCGGTTCCCGGCGGCGTCGCGTGGGAGCTCATCGTCGTCGACAACAACAGCAGCGATGCGACCGCGAAAATCATCGAGAAATACCGGGGGGCCTTGCCCATCCGCGGTGAATTCGAGGCGCGGCCCGGCTTGTCGAACGCGCGGAACCGCGCCGTCAAGGGGGCCAAGGGCGCCTATATCCTGTGGACCGACGATGATGTCGTCGTCGATAGCGGCTGGCTCTCCGCCTATGGCGACGCCTTCCTTCGCTGGCCGCAGGCCGTCGTCTTCG
>DATNIJ010000272.1:0-9823 GCA_035604475.1 Alphaproteobacteria bacterium | reverse complement strand
GCACTCTCCTGGGACCTGGCGGCGCGCGATGAAGCGCTCAGGCGCTGCCGCCGCATAGCGGTCGATGTCGAGAACCCTTTCCTCGAGCGCTATGCGCAGCTCCATCTCAGCGAGCTCGCTTCCGTCTGGTGGTCGCTCAGGCCGCTCAACAGCTACTTCGGCATCGGCATCGAGCTCGGCCTCATGCGGCCGCGCGGTGTCCCCGACTGCCTGGTGACCGACCGGCCGGCGGCGGCCGCGCGCGCGTCGACGCATGGCGGAGAGCGCGTGATCTCGCTCGCGCGCCAGGATTGAGCCGCCCGGAAAATCGGCCGACCAAATCTCTCCGGCGGACGCACTCGCGCGGCATCGCGCCGGCGCCATGAGGGGTGCCTCGCGGGTGCTGTGCGCCCTTCGAAAAAGCCTCGGGAGTGCCCGCGAATGCGGCGTATGATCGCAGGGCAGGCTCGCTCTTTGCGGGAGGGGTGATGCGCGAGAAGCATCGAGGCCGGCAGTGCGGCGTGCTCCCGCGCAGCGCACTTGCACTTCTCGTCCTCGGCATGGGTATTGCGGCTGCGCCCTCCGCGCTTGCCGCGGATGCGGTCGACATCGCCCTCGTGCTCGCCGCGGACGTCTCGCGCAGCGTCGATGAGGACGAGTTCAAGCTGCAGCGCGAGGGCTACGCCAACGCCTTCAGCGATCCCCGCGTGATGAAGGCGATCCAGGCGGGTCCCCATGGCGCGCTCGCGGTCAGCTTCATCGAATGGTCGGGCGCCTCCCAGCAGAAGGTGGTGGTCGACTGGAGCGTGATCAAGGACGGCGAAAGTGCCGCGACCTTCGCCTCCCAGCTGCTCGCCGCACCGCGCTCCTTCGCCGGCTTCACCTCGATCAGTGCGGCCATCGATTTCGCGATCGAGCGCCTCGCCGCGGCCGAGTTCAAGGCGGAGCGGCGCATCATCGACATCTCGGGCGACGGCACCAACAATTCCGGCCGGCCGATCACCCTCGCGCGCGACGAGGCGGTCGCCAAAGGGGTCACCATCAATGGCCTCGCCATCATCAATCTCAACCCGCATCCCGGCTATATCGCCCACATCCAGCCGCCCGGCGGGCTGCCCAACTACTACCGCGAGAGCGTGATCGGCGGACCCGCCGCCTTCCTCGTCGTCATCGAGGATTTCAAGAGCTTCGGGCAGGCGATCGTGAACAAGCTGATCGGCGAGATCGCGGAACGTGGCACCAGCCCGCAAGGCAATCGGCTTGCGGCCGGACGTTAGCCGCTCCCGCTCAGCGCCGGTCGAGCATCAGCGCATAGATGGCGATGAAGAGCCAGCCGGCGAGGAGCGCTATCCCGCCTATGGGTATGGCGAAGGCGAAGGCGCGCACGCCGCTCAAGGCGAGGAGATAGAGCCCTCCCGAGAAGAGCACGATGCCGCCTGCGTAGGCGCCGGCCGCAAGCGGCAGGAAGCGCCCGGGCTTGAGCGCCATCAGCACGTAAGTGCCGACAAGCGCAAGCGTGTGCCAGACCTGATACTGGACCGCGGTCTTGACCCAGCCGAGCGCCTGGGCGTTTAGCACCGCCTCCGCACCATGGGCCGACCAGGCCCCGATAGCGACCGCCACCGCACCGCTCACGCCGGCGAAGATAAGCGCCCATTGCATGGCGGCATTTAAGCACCACGGAGGCATGGAGGTCACGGAGAAGAGTGGTGTAGATTTAGCGCAGAGGTCGCGGAGGTTTCGCAGGGGACGCGGAGGAGCTTCTTCTACCCTGCGCCCTCCGCGCATCCATCGCGACCTCTGCGCTGGAATCCTGCTTTTTCTCCGTGCCCTCCGTGCCTCCGTGGTAACAATTTCGTTCCGAGCGCGGGAGGAGAAGCCCATGCGGGTGCGCTTTCTCGGCAGCGGCGACGCCTTCGGCAGTGGCGGCCGCTTCAATACGTGCATTCAATTGGAGACGGAGACGGGCGGCGTCCTCATCGACTGCGGCGCCTCCTCGCTCGTCGCCATGCGCCGCTTCGGCGTGGCGCTCAACGCGATCCGCACCATCGTCATCAGTCACCTCCATGGCGATCACTTCGGCGGGCTGCCCTTCCTCATCCTCGATGCCCAGCTGGTGAGCCGGCGCGAGGGACCGCTCACCATCGCCGGCCCGCCGGGGCTCGAGGCGCGGCTCGAAGAGACGATGGAGGCGCTTTTTCCCGGCTCGTCCAAGGTGCAGCGGCGCTTCCCGCTCGAGCTCGTCGAGCTCGCACCCGGCGGGCGGCGCGCCCTTGGCGACATCGCGGTGACGCCTTTCGAGGTCTCCCACCCCTGCGCAGCACCGCCCTTCGCCTTGCGGCTCGAGGCGGGCGGCAAGGTGGTGAGCTATTCGGGCGATACGGAATGGACCGATGCCCTGGTGCCCGCCGCGGAGGCGGCCGACCTCTTCATCGTGGAGGCCTACTTCTTCGAGAAGCCGGTCAAGTTCCATCTCAGCTACCGCACGCTCCTCGATCACTTGGAGGCACTCACGCCCAAGCGCATCGTGCTTACCCATATGAGCGCCGACATGCTGGGCCGGCTCGGTGAGGTGAGGCACGAGGCCGCCGAGGACGGCATGGTGATCGAGCTCTGAGCAGCCGGGCGTGCGGCTTGACACCCGAGCCGTCCGTGGGCTAGCAACAGGCTCTTTCAGGGCTCGTAGCTCAGGTGGTTAGAGCGCTCGCCTGATAAGCGGGAGGTCGGTAGTTCGAGTCTACCCGGGCCCACCAGCGGCTGCCGCGAGCTTCCCTCTCCTCCTTCAGGAGGAGAGGGTCAGGGTGAGGAGGCGGACGGGCAAAATGCGGTTGGCGTGGCAGAAGCTCGCTGCGCTCGCCCTCCTCACCTTCCCGTCGCCGCGCCCGGCGCGCGCAGCGCGCCTCTTATGCATGATGCAGAAGAAGCGGGCCTTTGGCCCGCGGGGGCCCCTCCCTCTCCTCCTGAAGGAGGAGAGGGATTGGACATCAGCCCCGCTCCTTCGGCCGCCATTGGATGATGCGCACCGGCGTGGGGTTCCAGCCCGAGCATGGGTTGTAGAGCTGCGGGCAGTTCGAGATCGCCACCAGCACGTCCTTCTCGGCGCGGAGGTCGACATAGTCGCCGGGCTCGGAGAGGCCCTCGGTGATCTCGGTCGAGCCGTCGGGGCGCACCGGCACGTACATGAAGAAATTGATGTTGGCGGGGATGTCGCGCGCGTGCATGCCGTGCTCGGCGAGTGCGGTGATGAAGTTGTCGCGGCAGTTGGCCGTGTCCTTGATGCCGTAGCGCTGGTAGTTGACCTCCTTGCTGCAGCAGCCGCCGAGCGTGTCGTGGCGGCCGACCGTGTCCTCGACGATCGTCATCAAGACCTCGCCGAGATCGGAGTAGAGCTTGAAGCCGGCGCCGAGATAGATCGAGCGGTTGAGCTTCATGGTGTTCGCCGCGTTGTAGCGGTTCTCTTCGTTCGCCGCATCGTAGACGAGGAAATCGACCGCCTGCTGCCCCTCGAGGTCGATGATGCGGAGATGGTCGCCGGCCTTGAGCTCGATCGAGAAGGGGCCGGGCTCGACGATCCGGTCGCTCGCCGCCGTGCCCGGGAACTGGAGCGCCTTGCCGAGCTTGCCCGCGCCGACGAGCGCCTTGAGCTCCTTGGCACGCTTGAGGGAGGCCTGGCGCTTCTCCGCCGCCAGCTTGCGCGCATGCGCGGCACGCTCCTCCCCCGATACATTTTCGCCTTCGAGAAGAATGCCTGCCATCGTCCACCCCGCCTCAATGAAAGCCCTCGCTCGCGCGGCCATTCAAGCGTCCGCCTCCCTCCCTTGTACAGAGAAAAATGGCGCTCGGAGGCTCAGTACCAGTTGCGCCTGAGCCAATCGTGCCAGAAGGAGTGCGGGCGAAGGGGCCGGCTGAAGGCGTCGAAAAGGAGCTCGGCGGGTGCGGGAATGGGGGGAGCGTGGCCCGACTCGAGTGCTTCGAGGCGCGCCAGGCGCTCCTCCGTCACCGGGTGGGTGCGCAGCAGCCGGGCGAGCCAGCCTTGGCGCGTGCGCATGAAGCCTTCGAAGAGGCCGCCTTGCAGCCGCTCGAGCTTGCGCAAGGCCGAGGCAAGGCCCGCCGGGTCGCCGGTCAGCTCGACGGCACCCGCATCCGCGTCGAACTCGCGCGTGCGCGCAAGCGTCAGCTGAAGAAGCGAGCTCAAGGTGGGGGCGAAGACGAGAAGGAGGAGGACCGAGAACGGCAGCTGCACCTTGCCCATGAGGAGGAGCGGAAAATAGAGCACGACGAGCACCAGGCCGAAGGTGGAAAAGAGGCTGGTGAGCCGGCTTGCCGCACTCGCGAGCTCGAGGAGCCAAAGGTCGCGGTGACGGATATGGCTCAGCTCGTGCGCGATGACCCCCTTGAGCTCGCGCCCCGAGAGCGCGTGCAAGAGCCCGTGGGTCAGCCCGATCGCGCACTCCTTGTCGTGTCCGACGGTCATCGCCTGGGCGACCGGACTGGGGATGTAGAAAAGGGCGGGGACGGACGCGAGCCCGCCGCGCCGCGAGAGCTCGCCGATCATGCCATAGAGCCCGGGCGCCTCCTGGTAGGAGAGCGGCCGCGCGCCATAGACCGCGCGCAGCATGCGCCAGGAGAGCCGCGGCTGGAGGAGGAGGGCGATAACGCCGCCGAGGATACCCCAGACGATGCCGCTCCACCCCGCGACCGCCCAGCCAAGGGCCGCCATGAGTGCTGCCATGCCGAGGATGATTCCCGCCGACTGGACGGCGTTGCGGCGGCGCAACTCCTTGAGACGCGCGGTGTCGATCATCGCACCTCCCGGGGGATGAACAGGCGACAGCTCATCATATCGGGAGCGGAGGGCGAAAGGGCCAGGGGTCCGGAGAGCGGCTCGAGCGCCCTCCTCTCCGCTTTACACGCCCTCGCCCCGCGGGCTATGTGAAGCGGGCAATGCGACCTAAATGATGGATTTTCCGGTGTCCTTCGAGCCATGACCGCACCCGACGACAAAGCCGCCGATCGTTTGGCCGCTGGAGGGGCCGCGCCCGCCGAGCGGGCCCAGAGCGGGCCTTATCCGGAGGTCGAGCCCAATCCGAGCTTCCCCCGCATGGAGGAGGAGGTGCTCGCGTTCTGGAAACGCGAGCGCATCTTCGAGCGCTCGGTCGAGTTCCGCCCGCCCCTGCGCGACGGCGAGTCGAACGAGTTCGTCTTCTACGACGGCCCGCCCTTCGCCAACGGGCTGCCGCACTACGGCCACCTCGTCACCGGCTTCGTCAAGGACATCGTGCCGCGGTATGAGACGATGCGCGGCAGACGAGTCGAGCGGCGCTTCGGCTGGGACTGCCACGGCCTTCCCGCCGAGCTCACCGCCGAGGAGGAGCTCGGCATCTCGGGCCGGCCGGCCATCCTGGAATACGGCATCGCGCGCTTCAACGCGCACTGCCGCACCTCGGTCTTGCGCTTCACCAAGGAGTGGGAGAAGTACGTCACGCGGCAGGCGCGCTGGGTCGATTTCGAGCACGCCTACAGGACGCTCGACCTCTCCTTCATGGAGAGCGTCATGTGGGCGTTCAAGACCTTGTGGGACAAGGGCCTCATTTACGAAGGCTACCGCGTCGTCGCCTATTCCTGGGCGATCCAGACCCCGCTCTCGAACTTCGAGACGCGGATGGACAACGCCTACCGCGAGCGCCAGGACCCGGCGGTCACTGTCGCCTTCACCCTCGAGCCGGAGAGGGGCGAGGAGAAGCCGCTCAAGCTGCTTGCCTGGACGACGACCCCCTGGACGCTGCCCTCGAACCTCGCACTCGCGGTGGGGCCCGACATCGACTACGCGGTCTTCGAGGAGGCCGGCGTGCGCTACGTGCTGGGCGAGGCGGTGGCCCCCAAGTACGAGAAACAGCTCGCGAACGCCGCCCGCGTCGGCACGCTCAAGGGCAGCGCTCTCGTCGGAAGGCGCTACCGGCCGCTCTTCCCCTTTTTCGCCGATACGCCGAACGCCTTCCGCGTCCTCGCCGGCGAGTTCGTCACGACCGACGAGGGTACGGGCATCGTGCACATCGCGCCCGGCTTCGGCGAGGACGACCTCGACCTCTCGAGCAAGAACGGCATTCCCGTCATCGTGCCGGTCGACAACTCGGGCCGCTTCACGGGCGAGATCAAGCCCTACGAAGGCATGCTGGTGTTCGACGCCAACAAGCACATCATCCAGGATCTGCGCAAGATGGGGGTGCTGATACGTCACGACACCATCGTGCACAACTATCCGCACTGCTGGCGCACCGACACCCCGCTCATCTACCGCGCGATCAATGCCTGGTTCCTCAAGGTGACCGCCTTTCGCGAGCGCATGGTCGAGCTCAACAAGGGCATCAACTGGATCCCGAGTCATATCCGCGACGGGCTCTTCGGCAACTGGCTCGAGGGCGCGCGCGACTGGAACATCAGCCGCAATCGCTTTTGGGGCTCCCCACTCCCGGTCTGGCGCAGCGACGACCCGCGCTATCCGCGCATCGATGTCTACGGCTCGCTGGACGAGATCGCGCGCGACTTCGGCGTGCGGCCCACGGACCTCCATCGCCCCGGGATCGACGCGCTCGTGCGTCCCAATCCCGACGATCCGAGCGGAAAGAGCATGATGCGGCGCGTCGAGGACGTGCTCGACTGCTGGTTCGAATCCGGCTCCATGCCCTACGCCCAGGTGCATTACCCCTTCGAGAACAAGGCATGGTTCGAGGGGCACTTCCCCGGCGACTTCATCGTCGAGTACGTCGCCCAGACGCGCGCCTGGTTCTACACGCTCGTGGTGCTGTCCGTGGCCCTCTTCGACAAGGTGCCGTTCCTGAATTGCCTTTGCCATGGCGTGGTGCTCGACGAGAACCACCAGAAACTCTCGAAACGTCTCAAGAACTACCCGGACCCGCTCGAGATGTTCGACACCTTCGGCGCCGATGCGCTGCGCTGGTATCTGGTGTCCTCGGCACTCCTTGCCGGCGGCGATCTCGCCATGCCCAAGGACGGCCGCGCCATCGGCGAGGTGCAGCGCCAGGTGCTCAAGCCGATCTGGAACGCCTATTATTTCTTCTCGCTCTACGCCAACGCGGACGGCATCAAGGCCGAGCCGATCAGCCAAGCCGAGGGCGTGCTCGACCGCTACATCCTGGCCAAGACGCGCGAGCTCGTGCTCTACGTCGAGCGCCGCATGGACGCCTACGACATCCCCGGCCCCTGCGCCGCGGTCGTGCGCTTCCTGGACGTGCTCAACAACTGGTACATCCGCCGCAGCCGCGAGCGCTTCTGGCGCGCGGGCCGCGACCGCGACAAGCTCGCGGCCTACAATACCCTCTATACGGTGTTGACGACGCTGCTCCGCACGATAGCGCCGCTCGTCCCCTATCTCAGCGAGACCGTCTATCGCGGGCTCAGCGGCGAGACGAGCGTGCACCTGGCCGATTGGCCGGACGCGAAGTCGCTCCCGGCGGAGCCTGAGCTCGTGGAGAGCATGGATCTCGTGCGCGAGATCTGCTCCGTGGCCCTTGCCATCCGCGAGCAGCACAATCTGCGCGTCCGCCTGCCGCTTTCGCACATGATCGTGGCGACGCCCAAGGCGGCGGCACTCGAGTCCTTCCGCTACCTGATCGAGGACGAGGTCAACGTGAAGCGCGTCGAGTTCGACCCCGACGTGCGCAAGTTCGGCACGCTCGAGCTTCACGTCAATCCCAAGATCGGCGCGCGCATCGGCAAGGCGCTCAAGGAGGTGCTCGCGGCCGCCAAGGCGGGCGAGTGGCGGCACAATCCCGACGGCACGGTCGCGGTCGCGGGACAGACCTTGGCGGGGGAGGACTTCGCTCTTCGCCTCAACGTGCCCGAAGGACAGTCCGCACTCGCCTTGCGCGGGCAAGGGGCGGTCATTCTCAATGTGACGCTAACACCCGAGCTCAGGGAGGAGGGGCTCGCGCGCGACCTCGTGCGCCTCATCCAGACGACGCGCAAGGAGGCCGGGCTCCACATCTCCGACCGCATCGCCCTCGGCTTGGCACTCCCGCCGGAGTTTGCCGGAGCGGTCGAGCGTCACCGCCGCTTCATCTGCGAGGAGACGCTCGCCTTGGACCTTGCACTCTCGGCCGATGCCAAGGACGCCTTCAGGAGCGAGCACCGGCTCGAGGGCAAGCCGGTCAAGATCGCGGTGCGCCGCCTGGCCGCGCGGGACTAGAAATCATTTAGCATTATCAATAAGATAACCTAAAAAGCCGAGTCCGCGCCCCGGACGTGTGCGCCCTCCGCGCGGCGCGCGCGCGAGCGGCCGCGCGCGAACTCATCAGCAAGCTTTACTTCCGGCGCAACTCGCGTCATCTAGTGGAGGATTTGCGAGAAGACTAGAGAAACCGATAAATCGCGCAAACGAGGGAGTGCTCAAGATGGCTAGGACCACCCGTCGGAAAAAGACAGCGAAGACGAAGAAGCGGGCGCGCGCGAGGAAGCCGGCGGCCCGCAAGGTGGCGCGCCGCACGACCGCGCGGCGGACTCGGCGCGCCGCGGCGCGCAAGCCGGCCCGCAAGAGGGTAGCGGCGAAGAGAGCGCGCAAGGTGAAGAGCCGCGCCAAGGCCGCTCCCCGCAAGGCGGCAGCGAAGAAGCGGGTCGTGAAGGCGAAGGTGCGCGCGAAGAAGCCGGCGCCCAAGAAGCTTGCCAAGGTGGTGGCACCGGCGCCGAGGCCCGTCGCCGCTCCGGCACCAAGGCCCGTCGTTGCTCCGGCACCAAGGCCCGTCGTCGCTCCGGCACCGAGGCCGTTCGTGGCGCCGGCACCAAGGCCTGTCGCCGCTCCGGCACCGAAGCCGGTCGCGGCTCCGGCGCCGAGACCCGCCGTCGCTCCGGCACCGAAGCCTGCGCCCGCCGCTCCGGCGCCGAAACCGGCGCCAGCGGCACCGGTAGCGAAGCCGGCGCCCGCGGCACCAGCCGCCGCACCCAGCGCTCCGGCAGCACCGCAGCCGGCGGCACCTTCCACCGGCTCGTCCACGTCGGGCACGAGCGGCTCGACATGGCCGTTCTCGGGAACGGGCTCGGGCTCGAGCTCGAGCTAAGATTGGCGTTTGCACCCTGTCTCCCTCTCCCGCTCGCGGGAGAGGGAGCCGCTCTTCTCACTGCGGCGCCGGACCCTGGCTGACGCGCGCCAAATCGTCGGGGCGGAGATAGTTGGCAAAGGCCGCCTTCGGCTCGGCGGCGCCGAGTGGTGCGTAGCGGCGTGCGTGGGCTCGTCTAAAGCATGTTCCGATGGCGCGGAATCACCCCCTCACCCAGCTCCGGCTAAGCTCGACTTCGTCTCGCTAAGCCTACGCAACCCTCTCCCCCTCCGAGGGGGAGAGGGTAGGGTGAGGGGGCTGCTTCCAAATCAACGGAACATGCTCTAGTTCGCGCACCGCGATGGCCCGCACTCTCCAGACGTTTGCCGGATACGAGGCATATTCCACGGCATAGAGGGTACGCGTCTGGTCCGCCTCGAGTGCTGACTCGACGGAATGGACGAGGCCGCGCGGCGCCATCCGCCTTCGCGACGCTCTTGCCTAAGGACGCGAATGCCACGATGTTTGGCAGACAATCGTGGTCCTGCACGAAGCGGGCCGCCGCCGCTCACCGCTCAACCAAGTCAGAGTTCGTGATGAATCGTCTCAGCCCGCTCGTTGCCATCTTTCTCACCGTCTTCGTCGACCTGGTCGGCTTCGGCATCGTGATTCCGCTGCTTCCCTTCTACGCGGAGCACTTCCAGGCGGGGCCCGAGATGGTGACGCTGGTGATGGCGATCTACTCCTTCATGCAGTTCTTCTTCTCGCCCATCTGGGGCCGGCTCAGCGATCGC
>DATNIJ010000271.1:0-14149 GCA_035604475.1 Alphaproteobacteria bacterium | reverse complement strand
CATCAAGGGCTGGATGGGCCGCGCCGACCAGACGACCAAGGTGCGCGGCATGTTCGTGCGCCCGAGCCAGATCGCCGAGGTCGCCAAGCGCCACGGCGAGATCGTGAAGGCCCGCCTCGTCGTCGACCAGAAGGACCGCCTGGATGTCGCAACGCTCAGCTGCGAGGTGAAAGGCGAGGCAGCCCCCGCTCTTGCGCGAGCGATCGCCGAGAGCTTTCTCGCGATTGCCAAGCTGCGCGCCACGGTCACGCTCGTGGCCCCCGGCACGCTGCCCAACGACGGCAAGGTGATCGACGACGTGCGCAAATATGAGTAGCGCCCCTGCCGGCGGGCCTCGCGTGCCACATACATGCGCTTGATCTCACCCCAGCTGCGCTGGTCGACGAGGGCCCCGCAGCCCTCCAGGCGCGCCCCGCGCCCTCCCAGCGATGGCCTGCCGACAATATAAGTTAGCAATTTCAATACGCTAAGAATTTGGGCCGTTCCCCGGCCTTAGTGATAAAAATCACACTATTGCCCTATTTCCGGCCCAGCTGGGTCACATTCGGCGCTGAATATCATCCTCGGTAAAGACCTCCCCTCTTTGCCAGAGGCTGCCCCCTCAGCCTCCGGATCCGGGTCGCCAAGACCCGGAACCCCCTTGCAGCCAGCGGCTCACACCGCTGGCTGCAATTCTTTTTGCCCTCTGTTTCCTGCGCACCCCACGAATTCCTGTGACGGCAGCCGCGGCTGCCGCTATTCAAGGAGCCCATGGCGCTCCTCGAGGCTCAGGATCTCGTTTGCGTGCGCGGCGAGCGCACGGTGTTCGCCGGCTTGAGCCTCGCGCTCGAGCCGGGCGAGGCGCTGGTGCTTTCCGGCCCCAACGGCAGCGGCAAATCGAGCCTCTTGCGTCTCTTGGCCGGGCTCTTGCGTCCAGCCGCCGGGCGCATTCTCTGGCAAGAGAGCCCCATCGCGGACGATCCTCAAGCGCACCACGGCCGGCTCGCTTACGTCGGCCATCAGGATCCGGTGAAGCCGGTCTTGAGCGTGCGCGAGAACCTCGCCTTCTGGACGCGGCTCAAGGGCGGAGCGGACAGAGCGGTTTCCCAGGCGCTCGAGCGCTTCGGCCTCTTGGCCCTCGCGGACGTGCCGGGACGCATGCTCTCGGCCGGCGAGCGGCGTCGGCTCAACCTGGCGCGTCTCCTCTCGGCACCAGCACCGCTCTGGCTCCTCGACGAGCCCACGGTCGGCCTCGACAAAGGCTCGGTCGCGACCCTTGAGGCGGTGCTCGCGGCGCACCGCGCAGAGGGCGGGCTTCTCCTCATTGCCACCCATCTGCCGCTTGCGCTCGCAGGGGCGCGCGAGCTCGGCTTGGCGCGCTATGCGGGCACGGAAGCCGCGGCGTGACGGCGCTTCTTGCCATTCTCAAGCGCGACCTGCGCCTCGCCTTGCGCCAAGGGGCGGACACCCTTGTCGTGGTGCTCTTCTTCGTGCTCACCGTGACACTCTTCCCCTTCGGCGTCGGCCCCGAGCCCGAAGTGCTCGCCCGCATCGCCTCCGGCGTCATCTGGGTGACGGCACTCCTCGCCTCGCTGCTCTCCCTCGAGCGCCTTTTCCAGACGGATTACGAGGACGGCGGGCTCGACTTGCTCGTCTTATCGCCCATCGGGCTGGAAAGCACGGTGCTGGCCAAATGCCTCGCGCATTGGCTCACCACCGGCGTGCCGCTCATCGTGGCGGCACCGCTCCTAGCACTTCTCCTCGATCTCCCGGCCGACGGCTTGGGCGGCCTCCTCCTCGCCATGCTCTTGGGCACGCCGACGCTGACCTTGGTGGGGGCGATCGGCGCGGCACTTGTGCTGGGCGCGCGGCGCGGCGGCGTGCTGATCTCGCTGCTCGTCCTGCCGCTCTATGTGCCCGTGCTGATCTTCGGCGTCGCGGCCGTCGATGGAGCCGTCGCCGGCTTCCCGATGCGTCCCCATCTCATGGTTCTGGGCGGGCTCTTGCTCGGCGCACTTGTCCTTTCGCCGTGGGCGAGTGCTGCTGCGCTGCGGCAAGCGGTCGAGTGAGCACGCTCCGGCGGCGACAGCCGGCCCCCCGAACCGACATCGCCGCAGCGCGAACGACAGCGGGCGGCCTAGGCGCCGCGCGCCGAGAAGCGACGCGGCGGCCTTGCCCAGCGTAAGCATCAACGAATAGGCGGGCCCCTTCCAATTCGCCGCGCAGCCGGCTTATATCTTATCTTGGTAAAAGGCGCTTCTCAGCCCGTCCCTCCGCGAGGCAACAATGAAGGTGGCGGCCATTCTCAAGACCAAGGGCTCTCGGGTCGCGACCACGCGAACCGACGTTTCCATCGTGACCTTGGCGCACCGACTCAAGATGGAGCACGTCGGCGCGCTGGTGGTGAGCAATGACCACAGGACCGTGCTCGGCATGATTACGGAGCGCGACATCCTCCATGGCCTCGCCGAGCATGGCGCTTCCCTCCTCGACATGCGTGTCGACGAGCTGATGAGCCTCGGGACGCCAAGCTGCGCGCCGGAAGAGAGCATCAATCAGGTGATGGCGCGCATGACGCGCGAGCGCATGCGCTACCTGCCCGTGCTCGAGCACGGCCGGCTCTGCGGCATCATCTCGATCGGCGACGTGGTGAAGGAACGGCTCGCGGAGATCGAGCTCGAGGCCAACGTGCTGCGCGACGCCTTCGTCATACCACATTGACATGGCGTGAAATGGCGAGCGCCGGCACGGCGTCGAGGGCGTAAATTTGTCACGCGGAGCGCGCGCGTCGACCTGCGCTTTTATCTGGCAGAGCCAGCCGGCGGGTGCGATAATGGTTTGCTTAGAACAACCGGACCCGAGAACGGGCGGTCCCTATGAGCCGAGCCATACGGCACCGTCGGAGAGGGGGTTCATGCTATGCAAGTCGCACAAATTCTGAAGACGAAGGGCGGGGGGATCACCACCGTCGCACCGGACGTGCGGATAGCGGATGCGGTCCGCACGCTTTCGCGCCGCCACATCGGCGCCGTGCTCGTGATGAGCGGCGAGGACAAGGTCGCCGGTATCCTCTCGGAGCGCGATATCATTCACGGGCTTGCCGAGCACGGCCAGCGCCTGCTCGATATGCTTGTCTCCGACGTCATGACCAAGGCGGTCGTGACATGCTCGCCCGACAATACGGTCGAGGAGATCATGCGCGAGATGACTAATCGGCGCGTCCGCCATATTCCCGTTCTGAATGGCGGCCGGCTCGTCGGCATCATCTCGATCGGCGACGTCGTGAAGAACCGCCTCGAGGAGCTCTCCGCCGAGAGCGACCTGCTGCGCAATTACATCGTCGGCTCGTGAGGGGACACATCTCCCTATCGGGCCGCCGTGGGGCGGCGGCGTAACCTGCCTTGGTGACCGTCGCGGGGCGTTCACGCGCCCGCACATCTCCGTGATTTCACGAACTGCTGATCGATGCGTGAGCAGCGCCGCTGCCAGGTTGCGCGCGTCAAGAGGTGCGGGCGAAAGCGCCTCGCGAGCTGTGTCAACCTGTGGAGGCCAACATGAAAACCTCGCTTCGCGTCGCTTCGGCGCTCGCCGCGACCGTCGCACGTCCGCTTCTCGCCAATGCTGCGCCGGCGAGGCCAAGACGGCGAGCGATCCGAAGTCCTGGTTTTACGTGCCGATCGGCACTTGCGCCAAAATCCAGGGTGGCAGCTTGACGCCGAAGGCGTAAGCTCAGCCCCCGAGACGGGAGCGGGAGATGGATCGGACACGGTTTGTTGCGGACAGTATCGCGGCCAACATAGGGGTCGGCTTGCGCGCGCCGCATATTGCCGAGGTCCTCGCCTCCCGCCCCGCCATCGCTTGGTTCGAGGTCCATGCCGAGAACTACATGGGGCGCGGCCCCGACTTCGCCGCGCTTATGAATGTGCGCCGCGACTATCCCTTGAGCCTTCACGGCGTGGGCCTCTCGCTCGGCACGGCGGAGGGGCTCGATCGCGCGCATCTGCAAGAGCTCAAGGGGCTGGTGGAGCGGAGCGAGCCCTTCCTCGTCTCCGAGCATCTCTCGTGGAGCGTCACCGGCGGCGTCTATTTCAACGACCTCCTTCCGCTGCCCTTGACCGAGGAGACGCTCGCGGTGGTGAGCCGCAACATCGCGTTGATGCAGGAGACGCTCGGGCGGCGCGTTCTCATCGAAAACCCGTCGAGCTATCTCCGCTTCCGCCATAGCGCGATCCCCGAGCCCGAGTTCCTCGCCGAGCTCGTGCGGAGGACGGGCTGCGGCCTGCTCTGCGACGTGAACAACATCTACGTGAGCTGCACCAATTTCGCCGAGGACGCCGCGGCCTATCTCGCCGCGTTCCCGGGCGAAGCGGTGGGCGAGATTCACCTTGCCGGCCATTTCCGCAGCGAGCGCCGCGGGCGTGCGCTCCTCATCGACGATCATGGCGCCCAAGTGAGCGATGAGGTGTGGGCGGTCTATCGCCGAGCACTCGAGCGCTTCGGCATGGTGCCCACGCTCATCGAATGGGACAAGAACCTGCCGTCGTGGGCCGCCCTCCTCGCCGAGGCGAGGCGCGCGCAAGAAGTGGCCGAAAGCATAATGGCGGCCGATGCCGACGCTGGCTGAGCTGCAGCGCTACATGGGCGCAGCACTCCTCGAGGGAGAGGAGGCGGCCGTAGTACCCCACATTCGCGGCGACGGTCTCACGGCGGCGGAGCGGCTCGCCGTCTACCGCAACAATGTGGTGTCGTCCCTCACGGCGGTGCTGGAACAAGTCTTCCCGGCGGTCCGCCGCCTGGTGGATGAGCGCTTCTTCGCCTATGCGGCGCATGAGTTCCTCACTCGGCAGCCGCCCGCGCGCGCCTGCCTCGCCGATTACGGCGAAGGCTTTGCCGAGTTCCTCGCGGCCTTTCCGCCGTGCCGCGAGCTCGTCTATCTCGCCGACGTAGCGCGTCTCGAGTGGCTCATGCATGCGGCGGCAGAAGCACCGGATGCGGCCGCGCTGCCGCCGCAGGCGCTCGAGCGCATGCGTCCCGAGGAAACCCCGCGGCTGCTTCTCAGCCTCCATCCCTCGCTGGGGCTCATTGCGTCTTCTTGGCCGATCGACCGTATCTGGCGCGCCAACCGCCCCGGAGTAGTGAGCAGCGAGGAGATCGACCTCGATGCCGGCGGCACTCGGCTCGAAGTGCGGCGGAGCGGCGGCGATGTGGTGATGCGCGCGCTGCCTGCAGCACCCTTCGCCTTCCACTCAGCACTCAAGGCGGGCGAGGCGCTGGGTGCCGCGACCGAGCGCGCGCTCGCGGAAGATGCGGCCTTCGATCTGGCCGCCGCCCTTGTCGAGCTCTTCCGCGAGGGCGCGGTCATCGGCTTGGCGCTTGCTCCCGAGACGCCCTCCGCATGAGCGGATAACGCCGCTCCGCCCCCTCCTCGTCTGGCTTGTCGGACAGCGATGCGGCCCTCGTATCATGTTATAGAGGGCCGCTCCGCGACATCACGCCTCGCATCGCGCGAGGGCAGCGCTTTGCGCTAATCTAGGGCTATCCCGATTGACGGAACGGACGCATAGACGGTGAGCGTATCCGAGGATTCGGCTGCCAGCGCCCTCTACCGGCGAGGCGCCCCGGAGATCATGCCCTCGCGCGACAAGTGGGAGGCTTTGCGGCGCGTCTTTGCGCGCTTTGCCGCATTCGTGCTGCATGTCCTCGTGCTCGCCTTCTTCGTGCTCGGGCCTGTCTTCAAGGCGCCGCCCGTCGAGCCGCCGGTAATCCCCATCGAGCTCGTCCTCGAGGCCCCGCCGAAGAAGGCCGAGCGCCCACCCCGGGCACGGCCTGAGCCCGCACCGCAGCCGCAACCCAAGGCATCGCCCCAGCCGCAGCCGGACGTGCCGCATCTCGAATCGGGCGGCAGCCCCGAGTTGGCCTCCGGCGCACCGGCGGCGGCCAAGGCCGCCAAGGCCGCCGCACCCCCCGCCGAGGCGCAACCGGAGCAAAAGCCGGCACCGGCGCAACCCGCGCCAAGCGAAGCGCCGGCTGCGCCTGCGGCTCAGCCAGCGGCGCCGGCGTTGCAACCCGTCGAGCCGCTGCCACCGGAGCCTCCCGCCGAGGCGATGTCGGGTGCCAAGCCGCCGCCGCCCAGGGCAGCGAAAGGGCAAGCGGCGCGGGTGCCGCCGGCAGCCCCGGCGAGTGCCAATACGCCGCCCCAGGTGGCCTCGCTTCCGCCCACGCGCACGGCACCGACGCCGCCCGCGGCTGCGCCCGCAGGCCCGGCCGTGAGCGAGCTCTCCGCCCCCAAATGGAGCGACAGCGAGCGGCGCGGCGAGGGCGGGGGCGACCGCTACCTCAACGCCTTGCGCGACGCCATCGTCGGCAACCTGATCTATCCGGCTTCCGCGCACGGCTTGAGCGGTATCGCCAAATACGAGATCGTGCTGAACCGTCAGGGCGTCATGCTCAAAGTCGCGATCGTGCAAACGACGGGCATTCCCGCCCTCGACCGCGCCGGCATGGACGCGATCCAGAACACCATGCCGTTCCAGCCCCTACCCCTGCGCATCGTCGCCAATCCGGTCTTCATTCTCGCCACGCTCTACATCGGGCCGTAGCCGACCGACTTCCCGCCTCTTTCACTCTGCCTCGAGCGCGTGCTTGAGCAATTGCAAGGCCCTCGCCGATGCGCATGGTCTCTCAAGGATCGCGAAATCCGCCTGGAGAACCTCTCTGGATTCGGCAATAATACAGCCGTCAAGCGACTTGTCGAAGCAGACCGGCCCCGCGGCTCAAGATTTTGGAGCTTCGCGGAGCCTTGCTTGTCCCCAAGAGGGATACGGTCAATGCTCGCCAAAATCTTTCATCCGCATGATCCGTCGCTTGTCGTCGTATCCGTAGCGCTCGCGGTCCTAGCCGCGTACGTGTCGCTCGAACTCGCGGGGCGAATAAGAGCGGCGACCGGGTGGGCACGCGCTGTGTGGCTCTTGGCTGGAGCCGTGTCGATGGGGGGCGGCATCTGGTCGATGCATTTCGTCGCCATGCTGGCCGTCGTCCTTCCAGTGCCGGTGGCCTACGATTTGCCGGTGACCGCTCTCTCGCTGCTGATCGCGATCCTGGGTGCTGCCTGCGGTCTCTATGTGGTGTTGTGGCACGAGCTGTCGCTGCCGCGATTGCTTCTCGGCGGTGGCGCGATCGGCTCAGCCATCGCGGCGATGCACTACACCGGGATGGCTGCGCTCAGAATGCCCGCGCTTTCCACCTACGAGCCCTCGCTCGTCGCCTTGTCGGTCGCCATCGCGATCGCCGCAGCGACGCTCGCGCTATGGCTCACGTTTGTCCTTGAGCGCGTGATCCTGAAGATTTGCGGCGCGGTCCTGATGGGTGCTGCCATTGCGGGCATGCATTACACGGGGATGGCGGGCTTCATCTGCACTCCTGTCGAGAGTGCGAGCTTTTCGCTCGCCGGTCTGTCGCCGTCCGGGCTTGCCGCGTGGGTGATAGCCGCGAGCTCGGTCATTCTGCTGAACGGCCTCGTTCTCGCCTATTACGATCGCCGCCTCAAGCGCCTCGCCTGGGAAGCGGCCATGGCCATGCGCCTCAGCCGCAGCCAAGAGCATCTGGCGCGCGCCCAAGAAGTCTCCCGCACCGGCAGCATTGAGCGGGACTTGCGGACAGGTACCGTCGAGTGGTCCGACCAGACCTATTCGATTTTTGGCATGGCGCGAAACTCGCCCGTGCCCGGCAGAGAGGAATTTCTCGCTCTCTTTCATCCGGACGATGGCGCAATTCTGGCCGCCGTGATGGATCTTTCCAATGAGGGCATGCCGGCGGATGCGGTCGAGCTGCGCATCCCGCGTCCGGACGGCACCGTAACGTTGGTCCATTACGAGTCGGCGGTGTTTTTCGACGACGATGGGGCACCCATCCGTTGGATCGGAACCTGCACCGATGTGACCGAGCGCAAGCGCGCGGAAGAGGCGCTGCGGGATACGCAGGCGGAGCTCGCGCGCGCCGCGCGCCTGACCACGATGGGCGAGCTTGCGGCATCCATCGCCCACGAGATCAACCAGCCTCTCGCTGCCATCGTCACCAGCGGCGGCGCCTGCCTGCGTTGGCTAGCCCGGCGGCCGCCCGCTATCGACGAAGCGAACGAGGCGGTCAATGCCATAGTCTACGACGGCACCCGGGCGAGCGAAGTCATCAAGCGTGTCCGGGCGCTCTTCAGAAGGGCGGCTCCGGAAAGGGTTCCACTTGATATCAACAAGACCGTCCGTGACGTACTCGCTCTCGTGCGCGGCGAGCTCGAGCGGCGGCGCGTCACGGTGCGCACCGAGCTGTCGCCGTGCCTCCCGCCCGTGATGGGCGACAGGATCGAGTTGCAGCAGGTCATGCTGAATCTCATCATGAACGCCCTCGAGGCCATGACGGCGGTCGGAAATCGGCCACGAGAATTGCGCATCCGATCGCAGCGTGACAATTCGGACGGCGTGCTCGTCGCGGTAGAGGACAGCGGCACAGGGCTCGACTTCGACAACGTCGAGCGCATCTTCGATGCCTTCTTTACGACCAAGTCCAGCGGAACGGGCATGGGGTTGTCGATCAGCCGTTCGATCATCGAAGCCCATGGCGGAAGGCTTTGGGCCTCTCCCGCCTCTCCCCATGGTGCCGTGTTTCAATTCACTCTTTCGGCAGCGGCGGAGGCAGTCTCATGACGGAGGAGCAGCCCGCCGTCGTCGTCATCGACGACGATCCGTCGGTTCGCAAGGCGCTTGACCGTCTTCTCCGCTCGGTCGGCCTGGAGGCACGGCTCTTCGCATCGACGGAGGAATTCCTTGCGAGCGAGCTCACGGACTCGCCCACGTGTATCGTATTGGATGTCAGGCTGCCAGGCGAAAGCGGCTTGGCTCTTCAGCGCGACTTGGCTGCGGCCAACAATCGCCTTCCGATCATTTTCATCACCGCCTACGGCGACATTCCGATGTCCGTACAGGCCATGAAGGCCGGCGCCGTGGAGTTCCTGGCCAAGCCGTTCCGCGATCAGGAGCTCTTGGACGCGATCCATCTCGCGCTGGAAAAAGATCGCGCTCGACGCGCGGAGGACAGGGAGAAGGCCCAATTGCGCGAGCGCTTCGACACGCTGACAGCACGCGAGCGCGAGGTGATGGCGTTGGTCGTGGCCGGCCGCCTGAACAAGCAGATTGCGGCTGAGCTTGGCATCAGCGAGACGACCGCGAAGATCCATCGCGGCCAAGTGATGCGCAAGATGCGCGCGGCGGGATTGGTGGAGCTGGTGCGGATGGCCGATCAGCTGGGAGCCGCCGAATCGAAGTCGTAGTGTCCCTAAACCAAAGTAGTAATAGCCCCATCCCCTACTCAACGCGTCTTGCCCGAAGGCGCTATACGGCTTTCCCAAGTCATTAGGCGGCTGTCCCCAATTTGCCTGGAATCATTTCAGCTGCCGCGCCAAGCTGCCGCGCCAACTAGAAGCGGCATCAGGAAAACTTTGCTGAAGTGCGCGAAACGATGAATCCGCGCATCGGCTCATTTGGCCGCATCGTGGCGGTGCCCTCGAGTACATAGGAGGGCCTCATCATGGCATTCCGGCAGATGCTCGTAAGGTGGCACAAGAGCTTGGTGAGCATCGGCGCGGAAGCGAGCAGCAAGGATAGCTGCCGCGAGATCGGGCTTATTGCGAAGGAGGCGGCGCTTGCCGTCGGGTGACTGATGGACGACCTCGAGCACCACATCGAGTGCGCGGCTGCGATGGAGGGGAGCGGCGAGGCGGGGCAACCGAATCATGAGCTCCGCCGCCCGGGCTCGGACTGCTCGATCGTGCTGAGCGCGCTCGATCAGCTCTCGGTCGCGGTGCTCATCACCGAAGTCGACGGACGCGTGATCGAGATGAATCTGGCGGCAGAGCGTATTTTCCAACTCCGCGATGGCTTGCTGATCCGGAACGGCAGGCTTTGCGCGCGGCGCGCCTTCGAATCGACAAAGCTCGCGATGCTCATCGCCGCGGCGGCCGCAGCGGAGAAAGCCGGCGAAGCGCAAGGACGCATGACCGTGGGAAGGGCCGCGGGCCGGCCCGATTATCTCATCACCGTGGCGTCGCTCGGCATGGGGCCGGCCGTTCATGGCCGGCCGCTGGCGGCGGTCCTCGTCGCCGTCCCCGACGGACCCCTTCCCTCAGAGCAGGATTTGGCCGATTTCTTCGGCCTGTCGCCAGCGGAAAGCCGGCTCGCGGCGGCCTTGATGACGGGTGAAAAGCTCAACGACATTGCGCCGCGCTTCGGCCTTCAGATCACGACGCTGAGGACCGAGCTCAGCACCATCCTCAGGAAACTGGGCGTGAAGCGGCAGGCCGATCTCGTCCGCCTGCTCTCCACCGTGCGTGTGTTCAACCCGCGCCCGCGCGATACGTAGGGCGGCCTCTGGGGGCGCCTGGCCGGCGCGAGCGGCGCTGCCGCGCCTGATCCCTCTAGCCGGCTTCAGGGAAGGTTTGGTGGAGCCGAGGGGGATCGAACCCCTGACCTCCGCATTGCGAACGCGGCGCTCTCCCAGCTGAGCTACGGCCCCACGGGACTGGGTCAAAATTCGGGTCGGCGGGATAATGTGGGCCGTCCCCGGCCCTGTCAAGGCTCGGCGCCCCATGGCCCCCCACCTTCCTCATTCTGCTGAGCGGGGGCCACGCGGGCGGGCGAGGGGTGCCGGGCTTGCCTCGCCTCCTGACAACGGATAGGTTTTAGCGCCCCGCCCGTCAACCACATCAGGCGCAGCGATGGATGTCGTTCTTGGCCCACTCCTGACCATCCTGCAGATAGCACTCCACCTCTACATTTGGGTGGTGATCGCGGCCGCGATCATGAGCTGGCTGATTGCTTTCGGCGTGGTCAACACCTACAACCGGGTCGTCTATGTCATCAACGACTTCCTCTATCGCATGACCGAGCCGGCGCTCAGACCGTTCCGACGCTTCCTGCCCAACCTTGGCGGCATCGACATCTCGCCGGTGGTGCTCATCCTCGCGCTCTACTTCGGCGAGATGGTCCTTGGCAATATCCGCGACAAGCTTGGCCTCTGAGTCCGGCTCGCCCTTCAGCGCCGGTGCCAATGGCGTGCGCGTCGCGGTGCGCTTGACGCCCAGGGCGGCAACGGACCGCATCCAGGGGATCACGATCGAGGCGGACGGCTCGCCCTCGCTCAAGTGCGCCGTCAACGCGGCACCGGTCGAGGGCAAGGCCAATGAGGCGCTCGTCAAGCTCCTCGCCAAGGCGTGGAAGCTGCCCAAATCGAGCATCTCGCTCGTGCGGGGTGCGGGCGAGCGGCGCAAGATTCTTCACCTCGCAGGCGAGCCGCGAGCGCTCCTCGCCCGGCTCGAGACTTGGCTCAGGGGGCTTCATGGTTGAGACGGCGACGGGTGCGCGCATCATCGACGGCAAGGCCTTCGCCGCAGGCTTGCGCGCCCGCGTGGCGGGCCAGGTGCGGCAGATCACGGCGCGCCACGGCCTCGTCCCCGGCCTTGCCGTGATCCTCGTCGGCGACAATCCGGCGAGCCAGGTCTACGTCGGCAGCAAGCGCAAGATGACGGTCGAGGTCGGCATGCATTCGCTCGAGCGCAATCTTCCGCGGGAGACGAGCGAGGGTGCGTTGCTGGCGGAGATCCGCCGGCTCAACGACGACGCCTCGGTGCACGGCATTCTCGTCCAGCTCCCCTTGCCGCCGCACATCCGCGAGGCGGCGGTGATCGATGCCCTCGATCCGCGGAAGGACGTGGACGGCTTCCACACCGAGAACGTGGGCCGGCTGTGGACGGGGGGCGAGGGCATGGTGCCTTGCACCCCGCTCGGCTGTCTTCTCCTCTTGGAAGCGAACCTGCCTCAGCTCGCCGGCTTGCGCGCCGTCGTGGTCGGACGCTCCAACATCGTGGGCAAGCCCACAGCAGCCCTCCTGGTGAGCCGCAGCTGCACGGTGACGATCGCGCATTCGCGTACCCGCGATCTCGCAGGCGAGTGCCGGCGCGCCGACATCCTGGTCGCCGCGGTCGGCAAGCCCGAGCTCGTGCGCGGCGACTGGATCAAGCCGGGGGCGACCGTGATCGACGTGGGCATCAACCGCGTCGCGGCCGAAAGTGGGGGCAAGCCGCGCCTCGTCGGCGACGTCGCCTTTGCCGAGGCGGTCAAGGTCGCGGGCGCGGTGACCCCGGTGCCGGGCGGGGTGGGACCGATGACGATCGCTTGCCTCCTGCGCAACACCATGACCGCCGCTTGCCGGCAGGCCGGAATAGCACTTCCGTCGTGATCGTCCGCGTAAGGCGGGAGATCGTTAGCGACCTCAATATATCTCCCCACCCTTGAAGGGAGGGCATTGGGGGTGCCGGGGTTTAGGAGGGCAAGATGATCGGCTCGATCGCGGCATTGGCGCTCGCCACCACCCTTTTCGTGGGCGGGCATTTTCTGCTCTCCCACCCTTTGCGGGCGCCCTTGCGCAAAGCCCTCGGCGAGAGAGGTTTCCTCGCCCTCTATGCGCTCCTGGTGAGTGCCGCCTTCGCATGGATGCTCTTCGCCTACGGGGCGGCACCGCGGAGCGAGCTTTGGGGCAAGGCCGAATGGATGCGTTGGCCGCTCATCCTCCTCATGCTGCCGGCCTCGATTCTCCTCGTCTGCGGATTAGCAGCACCCAATCCCTCGCTCGTGGGCCGCGAGGCGCTTCTTCAGCGCCGGGACGTCGGCAGCGGCATTTTTGCCGTCACGCGTCACCCGATGAATTGGGGCATCGGGCTGTGGGCGCTCGGCCACCTGATCATGAACGGCGAGGCGGCAACGGTGATCCTCACGGGCGGGACAGCGCTTTTGGCCCTTGCCGGCTCATGGGCGCAGGAGCGGCGCAAGGCGGTCGAGGCGGGTGCCCCCTGGCAGCGCTTCGCGGCGGCCACTTCCTTCTTCCCCTTCGTTGCCTTAGCACAAGGCCGCGCCCGCTTCTCGCTGCGCGAAATCGGCTATAGCCGCCTCGCCGCCGGCGTCCTCCTCTACTACGCCCTCCTCCACGGCCACCGCTATGTCATCGGCGTGAGCCCGCTTGGAGGATAGGGCAACGCGCCGCGGCGAGGCGCGGACCGATTCTCGTTTATCCTTCATCGTTTGGATCTCTTAACCTCGGAAAATCTTGAGCCCTAGTCGATAAATCGGTAGGCAACATCACGAATTTCCTGCTCGGTATCCTGTGTCATAGCGCGTGCTTGGGCCTGCATGTCTTCTTGTGAGAGGTATGCACGGTCGAGCAAGCCAAGCGCAGCGTACCGAACTTTTGAGTCCTGATTCATGAAGAGTGCGCCCAGCGTTTTGATCTCTGATTGATCGAAAGGAATCTTGGCCTTAAGGACCCGACCGATAAGATGGGGAGATACCTTACCCGCGACCGCGGAGTCGGCGAACAAACATCGCGCCTCGCTGGACTTTGTCAGGTGCGCAAGCAGAGCATTTGTGCCGATCTCACGTATGTCCGACCGTGGATCCTCCACGTATCTTAGCAAATCCCGGTACTCGGGTGGCCGTATTGCGGCCATCCCCAAGAGAAGCTTTTCGCGCGGGCTGGGAGGAATAACTCCACCCTTTGTTGGGTAAGGTTCCTCGTGCTGCTGCCAATGCGCGTAAGCTTCCCTCAGTAGGCTGTAAAGGCTTTCCGCCCCAGGCTTCGCGTGTATGAGGGCAAAATCAGCGGCTGCTACTGCTATTCGCGCATAACGGCTGTGCAAGCCGGCACGCAACGCGGCGGTTGCCTCCTCCTCGTTTAAAGCCTTTACATAGGTGAGTAGGGCATACAGATGCTCGCAGCCGGGGACTAAAGGCGCACGCAGACGTTCATAGGCCAGTTCAGCGGCTACGCCGGGGGCGAGACGTGCGGCGACGCCCGCCGCCGCCTGAAGCGTAAATCCTCGGCCTTGCGCGAACAGCCGAGCGGTAACGGCGCGTAGGGCCTCGGAGTCCAGAGATTCGGCCAAAAGCGAGGCCGCCAACTTCACCAGCCATTCCGATCCATGATAGAACGCCGCCTCCAGCTTGGCTGGATCAAGGCCTAGTTGCTTTGCTTGCGCCGAATCTGGTGCGGGGGCGTCCACTAGAGGCGCAAGGTCGAATAATTCGAATATCCTGTCGTCAGGGATCGTTCGAACGGTATTGAGAAATGTTCG
>DATNIJ010000270.1:0-7042 GCA_035604475.1 Alphaproteobacteria bacterium | reverse complement strand
CCCTCACCCTTCCCATCGCCTTGCGATGGGCCCCTTCCCTCTCCCGCTTGCGGGAGAGGGAGGGACCCGCGGCCGACAGGCCGTGGGAGGGTGAGGGAGGAGCGCCGTGCCTCAGGATCATGTTCCGCTTGAATTTGGTGGGGGGTATCGCGCTTCCGAGAGCCTGCACCCGGATGGACCCGTCCGCCCCCCAATCAGGCGGGCCCGCGCTTGGGCGAAAATCGTCAGTTGGTGACGATCCCGTCCTTGTACTTGGGCTCGATGCAGTTGCCGCAGACCCACGGATAGGTCCAGTCGGCGACCTTGCCCTTGTCCTCCGCGAGATAAGGGCTCCAGGCGTCCGCCTTGATCGCGGTCTTGGTCTGCCAGACGATGTCGAACTGGCCGTTGGCCTGTATCTCGCCGATCATCACCGGCTTGGAGAGGTGATGGTTGGTGTTCATCAGCGCGACGAAGCCGGAGGGCGCCTGCACCTTCTGGCCGTACATGGCCTGGCGTACCGCATCGACGTCCGTGGTGCCGGCCTGGCGCACGGCCTGCGTCCACATCTTGAAGCCGATGTAGGTCGCCTCCATCGGATCGTTTGTAGTGCGCTTGTCGTTCTTGATGAAGGCGTGCCACTTCTTGATGAAGGCCTCGTTCACGGGGTTCTTCACCGATTCGAAGTAGTTCCAGGCGGCGAGATGGCCGACCAGGTTCTTGGTGTCGATGCCGGCGAGCTCTTCCTCGCCCACCGAGAAAGCGACGACCGGAATGTCGGTCGCCTTGATGCCCTGGTTGGCGAGCTCCTTATAGAAGGGCACGTTGGCGTCGCCGTTGATGGTCGAGACGACGGCCGTCTTCTTGCCGGCAGCGGCGAACTGCTTGATCGCTGCGACCTCGGTCTGCCAGTCGGAATAGCCGAAGGGCGTGTAGTTGATCTTGATGTCCTCCGGCGCCACTCCCTTGGCCTTGAGGAAGGCCTCGAGAATCTTGTTCGTCGTGCGCGGATAGACGTAGTCGGTTCCCTCGAGCACCCAGCGCTTGACGTCGCCCCCTTCCTTGCTCATGAGATACTCGACGGCGGGAATCGCCTGCTGGTTGGGCGCAGCCCCGGTATAGAAGACGTTGTTCGAGCTCTCCTCGCCCTCGTATTGCACCGGGTAGAAGAGCAGACCGTTGAGCTCCTCGAACACCGGCAGCACCGACTTGCGCGAGACCGAGGTCCAGCAGCCGAACACCGCCGCGACCTTGTCCTTCTGGATGAGCTCGCGCGCCTTCTCGGCGAAGAGCGGCCAGTTCGACGCCGGGTCGACCACCACCGCCTCGACCTTCTTGCCAAGCAGCCCGCCTTGCTTGTCGAGGTCGTCGACCATCATGAGCACGGTGTCCTTGAGCGTCGTCTCGCTGATGGCCATCGTGCCGGAAAGCGAATGCAGCACGCCGATCTTGATCGTGTCGTCGGCTGCCCGGGCCGGCTGCGCAGAAAGCGCGCCGGCGGCGAGCGTTCCTGCCGCCGCGAGCGTCAAAAGTCCCCTAGTGAATTTCGCCATCAACCCCTCCTCCATGTTAATGCGTTTCGCATCGCACCATGTAGGGCAAAGGACGTGCCAAGTCGGAGTCGCCCTTGCTTCACGCGCCTAAGCGCCTTCTCGGCTTGCAAAATCCGCGACGAGGGACGGGCTGCCCGCGAATTAGGCAGCATCGAGACGCGATTGAGAGTTGTGCAACAAAAAGGAGATTGCTCAAAAATTGCTCAGAGCCACGAACGCGTTCGACGGTGCCTAAAGTGCGCGAGGCAGCCCTCTCCGTCTCGCCATTTGACAGAGGAGAGCGGTCCTGCTAGGGATTGGCCTTACCACTTGACCAATCAAGAAACGCCGAGGGAGGAGACTTGACGGCTCAAGCGACCGGCGCCAAAGGCGCCCTTCTGCGGCTTCATCCGGATCGCCTGTTTCCGCCCGATCCGAGCGTGCGCGCGATCACGCGGCGGCTCTACGACGAGGTGAAGGACCTCCCCATCGTGAGCCCGCACGGGCACACCGATCCGCAGTGGTTCGCCGACAACGCGCCCTTCCCCGACCCGGCGACCCTCTTCATCGTGCCGGACCATTACATCTTCCGCATGCTCTACAGCCAGGGCATCGCGCTCGAGCGCCTCGGCGTGCCTGCGCGCGACGGCAGCGCCACAGAAAGCGAGCCGCGCAAGATCTGGCGCCTCTTCGCCGAGAACTACCATCTCTTTCGCGGCACCCCGTCGCGTTTCTGGTTCGAGCACGCGCTCGCCGAGGTGCTCGGCGTCAAGACGCGGCTTTCGGCCTCGACGGCGGATGCGATCTACGACGAGATCGCCGAACGGCTCAAGAGTCCCGACTGCCGTCCGAGAGCGCTTTACGAGCGCTTCAACATCGAGGTGATCGCCACCACGGAATCGCCGCTCGACGCGCTCGAGCATCACAAGAAGCTGCGGCAGAGCAACTGGCGCGGCCGCGTGCTCACCGCCTATCGTCCCGATCCCGTGGTCGACCCCGAGTTCGACGGCTTTCTGCCCAATCTCGCCAAGCTTGGCGAGATCACCGGCTGCGACACGGGAAGCTGGCAGGGCTATCTCGAGGCGCTCATGCGCCGCCGGCGCTATTTCGCCGAGATGGGTGCTACCTCGACCGATCACGGCCATCCCACGGCACTCACCGCCGATCTTTCGCGCGCGGAAGCGGAGGCGCTTTTCCGCAACGTGCGGGGCGGCGGCACCACGGCCGAGGACGCCGAGCTTTTCCGCGCCCAGATGTTGACCGAGATGGCGCGCATGAGCCTCGAGGACGGGCTCGTCATGCAGATCCATCCGGGCTCGCTGCGCAACCACAGCCGCGCGGTGCATCAGCGCTTCGGCCGCGACAAGGGCTTCGACATCCCCACCCCGACGGACTACGTCCGGGCACTTCGCCCGCTTCTCGACAAATTCGGACATGAGCCCAGTTTCACCCTCATCCTCTTCACGCTCGACGAAGGTGCCTACTCGCGCGAGCTGGCGCCGCTGGCCGGCGTCTATCCAGCCCTCCGCCTCGGCCCCGCGTGGTGGTTCTACGACAGCCCCGAGGGCATGCGGCGCTACCGTCAGGCGGTGACCGAGACGGCCGGCTTCTACAACACGGTCGGCTTCAACGACGACACGCGCGCCTTCCTCTCGATTCCCGCGCGCCATGACGTGGCCCGCCGCGTCGACTGCGCTTATTTGGCCGAGCTCGTGGCCGAGCATCGGCTCGAGGAGGACGAGGCGCGCGAGGTCGCCGTCGATCTCGCCTACCGGCTCGCCAAGAAGGCGTATAAGCTGTGAACGAGGGATCGCCTATGACAGGGAGGAGACCATGAAAAGATTAGCAAGCTTTCTTGTTGCCGCGGCCGCGCTCGCGCTGGCACCCATGCCGGTCCGGGCCGCGGAGCTGCCGGCACTGCCCAAATCGCCGGTCGTGATCAACGTCATCGACGTCGCCGGCCAATTGGCACTCATGCAGAAGGCGATCGAGGCCTTCGGCAAGGCGCATCCCGAGCTCGTCTCGCGCTTCACCTTCACCAAGGCGCCGGCACCCGAGCTGCCCGCCAAGCTCAAGGCGATGCAGGACGCAGGGCGCGTCGATATCGACCTCGTGCTGAGCGGCACGGACGGGATTTCGGCAGGCATCGAGCAGCACCTTTGGCTCAAGCTGCTGCCGGCTTATGCCGCGAAGTTCCCCAATCTCATGGAGCGCTACGTACCGGGGGCCGGCGACATGCAGAAGCCGACTGAGGGCGATGCCATCGAGGTCGTCTACACGCCCTCGGGCCCGCTTCTCGAATATGCACCCGACCGCGTCAAGGAGGTGCCCAAGACCACGGACGCCCTGCTCGCCTGGTGCAAGGCGCACCCCAACCGCTTCTTCTATGCGCGTCCCGCCAATTCGGGTCCGGGCCGCACCTTCCTCCAGGGGCTGCCCTATCTCTTGGGCGACAGCAACCCGAGTGATCCCGTCCACGGCTGGGACAAGACCTGGGCCTATCTCAAGGAGCTCAACAGCTGCGTCGAGTACTATCCCTCGGGCACCGGCGTCACCATGAAGGAGCTCGGCGAGGGCTCGCGCGACATCATCATCTCCACCATCGGCTGGGACATCAACCCGCGCGCGCTCGGCACCGTGCCCAAGTCGGCCGAGGTCACGATTCTGAGCGGTCCCAAGGGCTTCCACTGGGTGTCGGACGCGCAATACATGGCGATCCCCAAGGGTCTGGCACCCGAGCGGGTCGCGGTGGTGCTCGAGCTCATCGCCTTCGTGCTTGAGCCGCCGCAGCAGGCCTTCAGCTATGACGCGGGCTACTTCTATCCGGGCCCGGCCATGAAGGACGTGCCCCCCTCGCTTGCCCCCAAGGAGAGCCAGGACACGCTCAAGGAGTACGGCCGGCCGGAGTATGATGGGCTCATCAAGCAATACCCGATCGTGCCCCCACTCTTCGGCAACGACCTCGTCGTCGCCTTCCACAAATGGGACGAAGAGATCGGTGCAAGCAAAATGAAGTGACAGGCCTTCGCACTCTCAAGTGCGGGAGCACGACATGGGGGGGGCAGAGGCACAAGCCTCCAGCAAGACCGGCAGCGACGGCTTCGCGGAGCTGAGACTGGAGTCCGTGAGCCGCGGCTTCACCGGCACCTTGGCGCTCGACCGGCTCACCCTCGCCATAAGGCGCGGCGAGTTCATTGCGCTCCTCGGCCCCTCCGGCTGCGGCAAGTCGACGGCGCTCAACTGCGTGGCGGGCCTGCTGCCGCTCAGCTCCGGCAGCATCTGGCTCGACGAGCGCCGCATCGACACGCTGCGTCCCGAAGCGCGCGGCTTCGGCATGATCTTCCAGAACTACGCGCTCTTCCCGCACATGACGGTGCGCAAGAACGTCGGCTTCGGGCTCGCCATGCGCCGTCTCGGCAAGGAGGAGATCCGGCGCCGCGTCGATGCGGTGCTCGCACTTGTCCAGCTCGAGGCCCATGCGGAGAAGCTCCCCGGCCAGCTCTCCGGCGGCCAGCAGCAGCGGGTCGCGATCGCGCGCGCGATCGTGGTGGAGCCGCCCGTCGTGCTGATGGACGAGCCGCTCTCGAATCTCGACGCCAAGCTGAGGCTCGAGATGCGCTCGGAGATCAAGCGCATCCACCAGGAGCTCGGCCGCGCCACGGTCTATGTGACGCATGACCAGGAGGAAGCACTCTCGCTCGCCGACCGCATCGTCGTGCTCAAGGACGGCGTCACCCAGCAGATCGGCGCCCCCGAGGAGCTCTATGCCCGCCCGGCGAACCTCGAGGTCGCCCTCTTCATGGGCTACCGCAACGCATTCGCCGTGCGCGTCGAGCGCGTGGACGGCGAGCGCGTCTTCCTCGCGGCGGCGGGCTTGCAGCTCGTCGGCGCGCGCCAGGGCAGCCTCGGCACCGGCGACGCCATGGCGGCGATCCGCCCGGACGATCTCGTGCTCGGCGACGGGGCCAATGCGATCGAGGGCCGCGCCGAGACGGTCGAGTATTGCGGGCGGGACTACCTCATCGATTTCGTGACCGCAGACGGCCTCAGGCTCCACGCGCGCAGCACCGTGCGCGTCAGCCCCGGCGAGGCGCTGCGCTGCCACATCGCCCCCGAGCGCCTGCTCGTCTACGGGCGGCCCTGATGTCTACTCTCGAAAATTCGAATGTGAGCCACAGCCGCGTGCCCCTCTCCCGCTTGCGGGAGAGCAACTGTGAAGATGGAGATAGCCCGGTGATCGGCCGGGCTCAAGGCTGGCGCTTCGCGCCCCCGCCTCCGGCCGCTTCGGCCTTGACCCCGCCCGCTCGCCGGTCTGTGTGGCCTTCATGCGGTCGGCGCTCTGCGCCGACCGCGCGCTCGCGTGGTAGGTGGTCATACGAGGGCGGCTGTGCATCGAGAGGGATCCCATTTCTCACCGCGCGCGAGCATGGTGTTCAGAATGACGATCAGCTTGCGCATGCAAGCGATCAAGGCGACTTTCGCCGGCTTACCCTTGGCGCGGAGCCGTTGGTAGAAGACTTTGAGAACGGGATTGTGTTTGGTGGCGGCGCCGAGGGTGGCCATGTAGAGGAGGTTGCGGATTTCCTGGCGCCCGCCCTTGATGTGGCGTTCGCCTTTATGCTTGCCGCTGTCGTCGTCATAAGGAGCGGCGCCAAGCAAGGCGGCGGCCACTTTGTTGCTGACCTGGCCGAGTTCGGGCAGCCAGGCGATCACGCCGGCGGCGGTCTGCGTAGCGAGACCGGGCACGCTTTCGATGATCTCGGCCCGCGCGGCGAAGCGCGCCGTCGCTGCAAGTTTGGCGGCGATCGCGCCCTCGAGCTTGGTGAGCTGGACGGCCACGCTTCGCAAGATTGCGGCATAGGCGCTGTGGGCCGCGCGCGGCTGACGATGCTCCCTGTGGTTGCCGATTTGGGTCGACAGCTTGAGCAGCGCCGTGCGCGCCGTCACCAGAAAGTCGAGCTCCTCGCGCTCGGCGTCATAGGGCTGGGCCGGCGCGGCGGCGAACGTCTCAGCGAACCAGGCGATCATCTCGGCATCGATGGGATCGTTCTTGGCATGCTGCCCCGCCGATTTGGCGAAGTGCCGCACCCGCTTCGGATCGACGATTCGGACCACGATGCCCGCCTCGCGCAGAGCCTTCGCCCAGCTCCGCTCGTAGCCGCCGCTGGCCTCCATCACCGCCGTGCCGACAGCGTTGGCGCGCAACCAGGCGACCATCTCCGCCTGACCTTCGGGCGTGCTCGGCTGCGACAGGTCGAGCTGCAGCGAGCGAATGCACCCATCGGCCTTGAGCTTGGAGATATCGAGGCCGACAATCCTGGCGTTTTGTGGCATCCTCCGTCTCCCTTCCTTGCTCGTCCGGGCTCTTACGCCCATGCAACTGTTCGGGTTGAGGAAGGCACCGGACCTGTCCCTCGCTCTCCCTCAGGTTTTGCCTCGGGAGGACACGGGCTCAGGCCCAGCGACGGGCGGCTGCCTTTTACAGCCGCCCGTTTGCGTAGTTTCTACTGTTTTCCTCACACAAGGGAGGG
>DATNIJ010000269.1:0-15831 GCA_035604475.1 Alphaproteobacteria bacterium | reverse complement strand
CTCTTCATCGGCTCGAAGTAGCTCTTCTGCCAGCCGCCGTCGCGATAGCTCGTGTGACCGTCGGGCACGTTCCTGTGCCGCACCGTGACGAGCGTGCCGCCCGCGGCCGGCTCGAGCAGGACCTCGATCTCGGAATCCGCGTCGTCGTCCTTGAACCGCGTCGTGCGCCAGGACTGCACGATGCGGCGGCCCGGCTCGAGCTTGAGGTTGCGCCCGGAGATGTAGCCGTTCCACGCCGTGAAGTCGACCCCTTCGCGCGCCGAGATGCGCGCGGGCTTGTTGCCCGTCATCTCGCTGTGGCCGCGGCTCGAGAGCCAGGCGTCGTAAATCGCCTGCGGGCTCGCCGGGATGACGTCCGAGAGCGAGAATTCAAACGGCATGCCAGCGCTCCTTTCGTGGCCGGCTGCAGACGGCGCCGCGATGCGCACGCGCCCTCACGCATATTTATATTGAGGCTGCCAGCCGGAAGCACCCTCCGGGATGAGGTCGAGGAGGTGCCAGAGCGCGCAGAAGTCGTCGCCGGGCCCGAAGCGCGTATCGGAGACCCGGAAGAGCTTGCCGCCGCGCTTCTCAAAGACCGAGACGCCGGGGAGCCAGCTCTTGTCGTCGCGATAGCCCATGTCGGCTGCGAAGCTGCTGCCGCGATGGGACACCATGCGAATTCGCCAATCGCGCGAGGCCTTGAACTTCGCCTGCTTGTCCGGATCGTCCGGTGAGGCAAGCACGAAGGCGGCGCGATTCTCGAGGTGCGGCAGGATGCCGTTGAAGCCGTCGGCCCACAGCGTGCAATAGCGGCAGCCGGCGCCCATGTTGTGGATGACGAAGAGATGCTCCTTTTCGCCGAAGAGCTCGGAGAGGCGGACCTTGCCCTCCGCGGTCGCGAGCTCGTAATCCTTCACTTCCTCGGGCTCGATCGTTTGCTGGAGCTCGCGCATCTCCTTGCGCAGCTCGGCGATCTGCTGGCGCAGCTGCGCCATCTTCTTGGACGTTTCGCGGTATGCCATGACTTTCCTCCTCCCTCTGGTGCGGTTGCCAAGGCGGACGCGTCTCAGGGCTTGCGCGGCTTGCGCCGCGCCTTCGCCGCCCTCTTGCGCCGCTCGATGCGGTCGAGCCAGGCGGCGAGCGTGTCGAACTGCGACTGCCAGTATTTGCTGTAACGATTGATCCATACTGCCGCCTCATAGATCGGCCCCGCATCGAGGCGGCAGCGGCTGATGCGGCCGGTGCGCTCCTGCTTGATGAGGCCGGCCCTGACCAGCACCTGGATGTGCCGCGAGACGGCCTGGAGCGAGATCGCAAAGGGTTTCGCCAACTCGGACACGAGCAACTCCTCGCCGTCGAGCCGCCTCAAGATGGCGCGCCGCACCGGATCCGCGAGTGCTGCAAAGACGCGGTCGAGGGCCTCGTCAGCAGGCTCACGGGCGGCCGCCGAAGCAGGGCTCGCGCGTCGCATGGCGGCGATTTTAATCAACATGTCTGTTGATAGTCAACAGATAAGTTTATGATTGCGCCGAGCGCCGCGGCGGGCCCGTGAACGCAGCGCCTAAAGCAGCTTGAGCTGCTGCTGCGCCGGCTTGCGGGCGGATGCCTGCATGTGCTGGACCTTCACGAGCTCGCTCTCGATGTCGGCGAGGAAGGGCGAAGCCGGGAGCGCCCGCCGCCGGCCGCGCCACAGCCGCTCGCGCGCACGGCAGAGGAAGAGCCGGTCCTTGGCCCGCGTCATGCCGACATAGGCGAGGCGGCGCTCCTCGGCGAGGCTCGCCTCGTCGGCCTCGCCCCAGCGGAGCGGCAGCAGACCGTCCTCGAGGCCGACGATGAAGACGACGGCGAACTCGAGCCCCTTGGCGGCGTGAAGTGTCAAGAGCGACACCGCGTCGGCGCGGGGGTCCCAGAAATCCGCATCCGTCGCGAGCAGAAGCGCATCCTCGAAGTGCGCGCGATCGCCAGCGCTCGCCTCGGCGAGTGCCGAAAGCTGCTGGAGCGCCCTCTCGATCGCCGCCGCGTCGGGGGCACCTTCCTGGAGTGCCAGACGCGCGGCCGCCGCATTGAGCTCGATAGCGAGGCGGCTGCCGGCCTCCGCGTTAGCACCGCCTTGCGCGAGCTCGCGCAGCAAGGCCCGCACGGCGGGCTCCTCGGCAAGCGGCGCGCGCGAGGCCTTCTTGCAGGGGATGCCCGAGCGGGCGAAGGCTTCTGCAAGGGCCGCCGACTGCGCTTCTGTACGGTACAATACGGCGAAGTCGGCGAAGCCGAGCGCCGCATCGCCGCCCGTCGTCGCCCGTCCGATGTCGATCGAGAAGAAGCTGTGTCCGCCGATGAGCTCTTCGATCGAATGCACGACGAACCCCGCCTCGGCGCGTTCCGTGGCTGCGGTATGGGTGGTGATGCGCTCGGCCATCTCGCGCACGATCTCGGCGAACCGCGCCTCTCCGCGCGACTCCGCGATGAGCTGGCCTGCCGCGGCCACGATCGTGCCGCTCGAGCGGTAGTTGCGCCTGAGCGTGACGACGGCGGCCGTAGGATAGTCCTCCTTGAAGCGCTCGAAAGAGGAGGCATCCGCCCCGCGGAAGCCATAGATCGCCTGGCGCGGATCGCCGATCACGGCGAGATTGCCGTCGCCGGGTGCCAGAAGCGTGAGCAGGCGGTATTGCTGCGCGTCCACGTCCTGGAACTCGTCGACCGAGATGAAGCGGAATCGCTCGCGAAAGTGCGCCGCGAGTGCCGCGTCCGACGCGAGCGCACGGACCGCGAGGCCGACGAGATCGTCGAAGTCGATCAAGCTCTTGAGCGCCAATGCCTGCTGATAGGCCGAGAGTGCGGCCGCGACCCCGCCCTCGGCCGGCAGCTCGCTGCGCTTTGCTTTGGAGATGGTGCTGAGCAGCGTGCGCGCCTTGCGCTCGGAAAGCGCCAACGTCTCCGCGAGGAGTGCGGTGCGCTCCGCCTCGCCGGCCAGGCGGAAGCCGCGATGAAGGCCGGCCGCATGGCCATGCTCGCTGAGAATGGCAAGGCCGAGCGAATGGAAGGTGTGGATTGGAATTTGTTCCGTGCCGGCCGGCAGCAGGCGTGCCAGGCGCTCTCTCATCTCGGAGGCGGCCCGGCGCGTGAAGGTGATGGCGAGGCACGCCGCACTCGGCACCCCGCACTCGGCGACGAGATGGGCGATGCGATGCGTGAGCGTGCGGGTCTTGCCTGAGCCGGGACCCGCGATGACGAGGAGCGGGCCGAGCGTCGTCGCGGCGGCGAGAAGCTGGTCGTCATCCAGGCCCGCGAGAAGCGGCACCGGAACGACGCTGCCTGGCGCTGCCAACGGCTCGCGGTGCTGCTCGAGGCGCTGGCGCGGGGCTGGCGCGCTCGATCGCACCCCGGACGTTTCCTTGGGCGCCTCTGCGTCCGTCTTCCTCCGCTTGCGGCCGGGCACCTCGAAGAGCAGGCCGCCCGCGGTGCGGCGTTTGAGCTCGGCCGCCTCGAAGAGCCTGATGACGCCGTATTCGCCGTCATAGCCCGCCTCGCGGATGACCTGTCCCGCGCGCAGCCGTGCGATGGCCTCGGCGAGAAGCGAGGAGTCCGCGCGCGCGATGTCGTCGAGGGGGACCGCTTGCAGGATCGCGAGCTCGGGCCCGAGGCTCGCGACCAGCCGGTCGTAGCTGCGCTCGACGGTGAGGCTCGCGGGGCCCGTCGAGGCGAGCTCCGAGAGCACCTCGGGGAGCGGCACCAGGCTCGCGACCTCGCCCGCCGTCGGCGGCGGCACCACCTCGTCCTCGCTGCGGTCGGCGAGTGCTTCCACGCGATGGAGCACGCCGACCGTGACCCGCTCGCCGCACACCGGGCAGCGCCCGCCGGCCTCGCGCGTCTCCTTGGGCGAGAGACGCGCGCCGCATTTGCGGTGGCCGTCGAGATGGTACTTGCCCTCCTCCGGGAAGAACTCGACCGTGCCGACGTAGCCCTCGCCCGTCTCGAGCGCGCGCCTGATCGCGAAGTAATCGAGCTCGCTGTCGAAAAGCGTGGTCTCGCGCCCGAGCTTGGCGGGGGAGTGCGCATCCGAATTGGAGACCAGGCGGTAGCGGTCGAGGAACGAAAGCCGCCAATTCATCGCCGGGTCGGAGGAGAGGCCCGTCTCGAGCGCGAAGATGTGATGCGCGAGGTCGCCGTAGCACTCGAGGATCGAATCGAAACCCGACTGCGAGCCGAGTACGGCGAACCAAGGCGTCCAGATGTGGGCGGGCACGAGGAAGGCCTGATTGCTCGCCTCGAGCATGATTTCGAGCAGGTGGCGCGAATCGAGGCCGAGAATGGGGCGGCCGTCCGACGCGATATTGCCGATGCGGGCGAGCCGTGCCGCGATGCGGTCGGCGCTGTCGAAATCGGGCGCGTAGAGCAGGTGATGGATTTTGCGGGTGCGCTCGCCCTTCTTGTAGATGGTCGAGATCTCGACGGAGAGCATGAAGCGGACGGCACTCCGGCAAACGGGCGGCAGCCTCTCGGCGACAGCACTCTCGAGGTCATGGCGCAGGCGGAAAAGGCCGGGCTCGGCGGGGAGCAGCTTCTCCTTGAGCTCGGCGCGCCAGGCGGGGTGCGTGAAGTCGCCGGTCGCGACGACGCCGATGCCCTTGCGCGCGGCCCAGTAGGCGAGATGCTCGAGATCGCAATCCCGGCTCGTCGCGCGCGAATATTTGGAATGGACGTGCAGGTCGGCGTGAAAGCGCATCGGCGGCCTTGCTTATGTATCCGTCGCCACGTCGGCATTTTACGCCGCGATCGCGGCGGCCTGAAGGAGAGCCGCTCGAGTCGCGCGAGAATCATGGGGATAACCCGAGCTTGCGGGCGCGCGACTCGGGCGTCAGGAGCGATTCTGCACCACGAGGAAGGCACCCGCGAGGAGGAGGCCTGCACCGAGCCACTGTTGCAGGCCGATGCCGCGGTCCGACTCGGTGAGGGCAAAGGTATCGGCGAGCAGGCCGCAGCAAAGCTGGGCTGCGACGAGGGCCGCCGTGGTCGGAGCGGCACCCAGCCGCGCATAGCCTGTGACGCTCGCGAACACGAAGAAGGTGCCGAGGGCACCCGGAAGCAGCCAGAACGGGCGGAAGCGCGCGAGCGTGTCTATCGGAAAGCTCGCTCCGTAGAGCCAGCAGCCAACCAGCGCGATCAAGGCGAGGCCGACCGCCGAGTTGGCGAGAAGGGCTGCGAGCGTCGGAGCGCCCAAGGCGATCCGCGCCATGAGCGCATTCTGAAGGACGAGGCCGGCGCCGCCCGCCGCGACGAGGAGGAGGGTGAGGACCGCGCCGGTCATGTCGGATGCCGCTCGGCGCTTGGAGCGCGACGCGCTAGCGGCGCAGCACGGCCACGATGTAGCGGCATGTCGCTCGTCCGGCGTTGCGGAACTCGCAATCTGCCGGCGGCCCCAGGCGCAGGCAGTCGCCTTGGCCGAGATCGTGGACCGCGGTCCCCTGCGTGAAGCTGAGGGCACCTTGGATGACCACGATCTGCTGATCCTGAATGAAGGTGAAGGCGCTCGCCGGATAGGCGATCGCGGCATCCGGCGGCAGCTCGCCCCAGACGAGCTCCAGGGCCGTTGCCTCGCCGCTCGCGGGCGTCAAGGTGCGGCGCGTGAAGCCGGTCGCCGGATCGCGCCAGCTCGCTTGCTCCGTCTTGCGGGCAAGCGGACGGACACTCGCCTCGGCCCGCGCCATGAGCTGCGAGAGCGTGAGGCCGAAGGCGCCCGAGAGGCGGCCGAGGAGGGCCGCCGTGGGGCTGCTCTCGCCGCGCTCGAGCTTGCTGATCATCGCCTTGGAGACGCCCGCGCGCCCGGCCAGCCCGGCGAGCGACCAGCCGCGCGCGTCGCGCTCCGCCTTGAGCCGGGCTGAGAGGCGGGTGTCCAGATCATCTTGAATAGTAGTCATTTGTCTAATATAATGGATAGTCTCGACCGGGTCCAGAGGGAAAGATGCAGATCCGCGACGCGAGCGAAGCCGATCTTGCGGCCATCCTCGAGATCACCAACGAGGCGATTCTTCATACGACGGCCATCTGGAGCTTGACCCCCACCACGCTCGAGGCGCGGCGCGGCTGGCTCCATGAGCGCAGACGCCGGGACTTTCCGGTCTTCGTCGCCGCCGCGGGCGCCGGCGTGCTCGGCTTTGCCTCCTATGGCGATTTCCGGCCGTGGGAGGGCTACCTCCATACGGTCGAGCACTCGCTCTACGTCGATCGGCGCCACCGCGGCCGCGGCGTCGGCAAGGCGCTGCTTCAGCGTCTCGTCGACCATGCGAGCGAGGCGGGGAAGCACGCGATGGTGGCGGGGATCACGGGTGACAACGCGGTCTCGCTGCGCCTGCATCTCGCCTTCGGCTTCAGCGAGATGGGGCGGCTCTCTGAGGTCGGGTGGAAGTTCGAGCGCTGGCTCGACCTCGTCCTTCTCGAGCGCCTGCTCGAGCCGTCCGGCAGGGACCGCCGCTAGTGCCGCAGTTGGGAAATTCGCCTCACCCGGAAAGCCTGTCATTGCGAGCGCAGCGAACCCCGGCGTACGCCGGGGCAGCGCGTATGGCGCGAGGCCTATTCTGGATTGCTTCGGCGCACTTCGGGCGCCTCGCAATGACGCGTGTTTTGCTGATATCGCGAATTTCATAACCGGGACACCAGGCACCGCTCCGCCGCTCGTCTTGCCGGATCCCGGGAGCGATGCGATGATGCGGCCCGCGAGGGTGCGCGGCGCGCGCGACGAAATCCTCAAGGGTCCCGCGAGATGGCAAATGGCGTTCCGAGACTCGACCATGTCGTCGTCGACGTGCGCGGGCGCATGGAGGAGGCGCTCGCGGCCTACCGCAGCCTCGGCTTCCACCTGACCGAGCGCAGCCGGCACTCGCTCGGCTCCTTCAACCATCTTGCCGTCTTCGCCACGGACTATCTCGAGCTTCTCGGCCTCGACGAGAAGGCGGCCGCGGCGCGGCCGGAGATCGCAAGCTATCCCGTCGGCCTCAACGGGCTCGTCTTCTGGGCCGAGGATCCCGACAGGCTCTCGGCCGAGCTCAAGGCCGCCGGGCTTGCGGCCATGGAGCCGGTCTCCTTCTCCCGCCCCGTGCGGCTGGCGCAAGGGACGCTTGACGCGAAGTTCCGCGTGGTGCGCTTGAAGCCCGGCTCGGTTTCCCTGGGCCGCGTCTATTTCTGCCACCACTTCACGCCCGAGCTCGTGTGGCGTCCCGAGTGGCGCCGACACCCGAACCGGGCCACGCACATCGCCCGCATCGCGATTGCCGTGCGCGACCCCGCGGCCTCGCAGCAGCTCTTCGCGGCCATGTTCGGCGGCGAGGTAGTACGCGCGGGTGCCGGCGGCAGCTGCAGCTTCAGCGCAGGCGCTGCCGAGGTCGAGCTCGTGGCAGAGGCCGCACTCGGGCACCGGCTCGGCGCCGCGATGCCCGATGCGGCCGGGCGCGCGGACTACATGGCGTTGCTCGGCTTCCGCACAACCTCGCTCGCGCAAGCTGCGGCGGCACTGCGTCGAGGCGGGGTTAAGTCCGCGCGCATCGAGCCTCAGCACATCCTGGTGCCGGCCAATGCCGCGATGAACGTGGCCCTCGAGTTCGTCGAGTAGCGCTTTCGCGCGCCGTCCCGCTCAGGCCTTCGCGACCTCGCAGAGAAAGGAGCGATGGCCGGGGGCGCCGCTGATCGGATCGACTTCATCCGCGTTGATCGCTGCGTTGTAGTTGGCACTCTCCGGCCCGAGCGGCGCATAGCCGGGCAGGCCGAGCTCGGGGCAGGCCTGCCACCAGCCATGCTGGGCCGCGACGACGCGCGCATCGAGGCTCGCCTTGAGCCGCGCGCGCGCCCGCAGCCGTCCATGCGGCGTCTCGATCCTGACCCAGTCGCCTTCGCCGATGCCGCGCGCCTTCGCCGTCTCGGGGTGAAGCTCGACCTGCGGGTACGGCATGTGCCGGCGCAGCCGCGGCAAGTTGCGGTGCTGGCTGTGGCAGAACTGCGGCGTCTTGGCGGAGGTGAGCACGAGCGGGAAGCGGGCTGCGAGATCGGGGCGGCTCGAGGGGCCGACCGCGGGCTCGACGAACTCGGGCAGCGGCGCCTGTCCGTGGGCGAGGAAAAGCTCGGAATAGACCTCGACCTTGCGGGTCGGCGTCTGGAAGCCCGCTGCCCCGCCCTTGCCGTCGCCGGCATATTTGCGGAAGCGCGTCTCGAGTGCGATGCGGATGCCTGCGGGGGAGTTGCGCAACGCCTCGAGGCCGATGCCCGAGGGTGCGAGGAGATAACGATAGCCGGCCTCGATGTCGCCCTGCCAGAAGGCATTGCCGAGGCCGAGGCGCTTGGCGAGCTCGAAGACGATCCAATTGTCCGAGCGCGCCTCGCCCTGTGGGGCCACCACGGGTGGGCGCAATTGCACCGTGCCCTCCGCCGCCTGGCTCACCTCGAAGCCGACGCGCAGGCCCTCGCGCTCCCAGGCGCTCGCGACCGGCAGCACGATGTCGGCGAGCTCCGCGGTCGGCGTCATGTAAAGATCGGCATGGACGAAGAAGTCGAGGCGGCGGAGCGCTTCGCGCCCGCGCGCGCCGTCGGCGTGGGCAACGAGGAGATTGGCGCCGAAGCCGACGAGGCCACGTATCGGATAGGGCCTTCCCTCGAGAATGGCGTCGTAGAGATCGCCTCCGGTGACCCAGCCGCCGCGCGGCGGGCCGATCGGCCGCTTCTCCATGCCGATCGTCTTGGCGCGCTGGGCGGGCGCTATGAGCTCAGCACCGCGCACGTCGTTCACGGGCACGCGCGCGAAGATCACATTGCCGCCCGGCGCATCGAAGCTGCCGGTGAGCGCGCACACCAGCGCGATCGCGCGGTCGGTCTGCGTCGCGTTGGTGTGCTGACCGACGCCGGTCCAGCCGTAGTAGGCGACAGGCCGGCTCTCATGAAGCATGCGCGCCATGGCGCGGATCTGCGCGGCCTCGACCCAGCAGATCTCGGCGGCGCGCTTGGGCGGCATGCGCGCGCAAAGCTCGCGATAGAGCTCGAAGGCGGTGGCAACGACGCGCGGGCCTGCTTCGGTCTCGACCGTGTGGTGGCCGAGAAGGGCCGGGTGTGCGCGCTCGTCTTCATAGGCGCCGCGCGCGGGATCGTAGAGGAGGGGGCGTGCGGCCGCTTCGTCCCAGGCAACGAGCTGATGGCTGTCGCCGCCGGGTGCTAAGTCGGCGGCGCTCAAGAAGCGTCCGCTCTCCGGATGCACGAGGAGCGGGCCGTTGCTCCAGTCGCGCATGAAGTCGCGGTCGTACCAGCCCTCCTCGATCATCACGTTGGCGACGGCGAGTGCCAAGGCCCCGTCGCTTCCCGGCCGCACGCGGAGCCAGAGATCGGCCTTGTTCGCGAGCCCGGCCTGGCGCGGATCGACGACGATGAGCTTCGCACCTCGCGCTTTCGCCTGGGCGGCCTTGCTCGCATGGGTGAGCCAGGCCGTACTCGGATTGTGCCCCCACAGGAGCACGCAGCCGGTGCGCTCGAAATCGGGCGCCATGACGCCGACGCCGAAGGTGAAGGCGCGCGCGTGGTCCTTGTGCCAGTTGCAGAGCTCGGTGGCGTAGACCCAGTTCGGGCTGCCGAAGGCGTTGATGAGCCGCTCGATCCAAAGGATGCTGTCCGAAAGTGCGGTCGCACTCGGCGTGCTGACGCCGAAGGCGACACTCTCGGCCCCGCTCTCCCGGCTGAGACGGCGGAGCTCGCGCGCCGTCACCGCAAGCGCCTCCTCCCAGCCGATGCGCTGCCAGCCGGGGTCCGCGTCCCCCTTGGGCCGCGTGCGCTTGAGGGGATAGAGCAGGCGCTCGGGGCTATAGACGAGGTCGGGTGCCGCGCGCCCCTTGGCGCAAAGTGCACCGCCCGTCGGATGGCTCGGATCGGGCTCGACCGCCACGAGGCGGCCGTCCTCGACCACGGAGATGCAGCCGCAGCGCGAGCGGCAGAGCGCGCAATAGCCTGGAACGCGTCGCACCACCCCGCCTTCGGGCATCGTCACCTCCCCGTCCCACTGTGGCAGAAGGCCTGCCGCGAGGCAACGCGGTTTCCCGGCTCGGACGTGTCCTAACATGCCGGCCAAAGCAGCAATTTCGATTGAAAATCTCCGATTCTTCCGTAGAGTGGCGTCGGAGGCAGTGCAACTGGGGGGGTGCGCTCCGATGATCGGACAATCGGCGAAAGAGCGTTTTCAGCTGGTCTTGATCAAGCCGTCGCATTACGACGACGACGGTTACGTGATCCAGTGGTTCCGCTCCATCATCCCGTCGAATTCCATGGCCATCCTGCACGGGCTCGCGCTCGACTGCATCGAGCGGCGCGTCCTCGGCGAGGAGGTGGAGATTACCGTCTCGGCACTGGACGAGACCAACACGCGCATTCGGCCGGAGCGTATCGCGCGGCGTATCGCGCGGAGCGGCGGGGGCCTGGTCGGCCTCGTCGGCGTTCAGTCGAACCAGTTTCCCCGCGCGATGGACATCGCCCGGCGCCTGCGCGCTTGCGGCACCCAGGTCTGCATCGGCGGCTTTCACGTCTCCGGCTGCCTCGCCATGCTTCCGCAGTTGCCGCCCGACATCCAGGAAGCCGTGGACCTCGGCATCTCGCTCTTTGCCGGCGAGGCCGAGGGACGCCTGGAGGAGGTCTTGCGCGACGCCTATAAGGGCGCGCTCAAGCCGCTCTACAACTTCATGAACGATCTGCCGGACCTCTCGGCGGTGCCGATACCGCTGCTGCCGTCGCCGCGGATCAAGCGCACCATGGGAAACGTGACGAGCTTCGATGCGGGGCGCGGCTGTCCGTTCCAATGCTCCTTCTGCACGATCATCAACGTCCAGGGGCGCAAGTCGCGCTACCGCAACGCCGACGAAATAGAGCTGATCGTGCGCCGCAACCTGGCGCAGGGCGTCAACCGCTTCTTCATCACCGACGATAATTTCGCGCGGAACAAGGAGTGGGAAGCGATCCTCGATCGCCTCATTCGCATGCGCGAGGAGGAGAAGCTCAACATCGCCTTCATCATCCAGGCGGATATGCAGTGCCATCGCACGCCGAACTTCATCGACAAGGCGGCGCGTGCCGGCGTCACCCGGGTCTATTTGGGGCTGGAGAGCATCAATCCCGAGAGCCTGCTCGCCGCCAAAAAGCGGCAGAACAAGATCACCGAGTATCGCAAGATGCTGCTGGCCTGGAAGCGGCACCGGGTGGCGATCTATGCCGGCTACATCATCGGCTTTCCGAACGACACGCCGGAAGCGACCATCCGCGACATCGGCATTATCCAGCGTGAGCTGCCGATCGACGTGCTGGAGTTCATGTTCCTGACGCCGCTTCCGGGCTCGGAGGATCACCAGCGGCTCTACCTCGCCGGGCGGCCCATGGACCCGGACATGAACAAGTACGATCTCGAGCACGTCACCACGCCGCACCCGCGGATGTCCAAGAGCGAATGGGAGCGCACCTATCGCCTCGCCTGGGAGACCTACTACTCGGACGAGCACGTGGAGCGGGTCATGCGGCGCGTTGCGGCCACCGGCATGAGTCTCGGCAAGATGATGCTCCTCCTCGCGTACTTCCGCGGCTATTCCGCCATCGAGAATATCCATCCGCTCCAAGGCGGCGTTCTGCGGCGCAAGTATCGCCGGGACCGCCGTCCCAACCTCCCGCGCGAGACCGTTGGCCTCTTCCATCTGCGCTATGCCGCCGAGACCGTATGGAAGCAGGCGCAAATCGCGCGGCTTCTCTGGCGCCATGCGAAAGTGCGCGCGCGCCTGAAGCGCGATCCCGAGGCGCGCCATTATATGGATCAGGCGCTGACCCCCGTGGCCGACTCCGAGTTCGACACGCTCGAGATGTTCGCCGCCAGCGACGCGGCCAAAGAGGCGGTCGCGAAGGTTCGCAAACCCGAGGAGACGCGCCTCAGGGCGACCGCATGAGATTTTCGACCCGGATCATCGGGTAGAATTGTCTCGATGGCGGGGCTCCAACCGGCGCCGAGCGTGACGAGCGCCCCAATTTCTCCGATGAGTGATGCGATCTTTGTCGCACGGGCGTTTGTCGGGGCTGAAGATCACTCTTAACGCCGACGGCCGGATCGACATTCCGTGAAATTAGGATACTACCTGCGGCTCTGCCGCGTTGTGCGGAGCGCCGGCACTCAGAGAGCAGGGCACATGCGATGAAGGAAGCCGATGCGGCGCTCTTGGCGGCAGGTGCCGCGCGCGTACGCCTCCTCCATGGCCGCGTGATCGACGGGCTCGGGGCACCGCCGATCGAGGACGGCTATGTCGAGCTCGCAGGTGCGCGTATCGCCGCCTTGGGCCCCATGTCGGCGCTCAAGCAAGAGAGCGGCGTGCCTCAGGTGGACCTGGGCGGCCGCACCTTGATGCCCGGCCTCATCGATTGCCATGCCCATCTCGTCTATAGCGGCTTCCGCAGCCTCGAGGAGGTCGACCGCTGCACCGTCGAGACCGCGGCGATCAATGCAGCACTCAATGCCGGGAAGGTGCTGGCCGCCGGCTATACGGCCGTGCGCGACGTGGGCACCATCGCCAATGTGGCGGTCGCGGTGCGCGATGCCGTGAGGCAAGGCAAGCTGCCGGGTCCGCGCATCGTCGCGAGCGGGCAGATCATCAGCCCGACGGGCGGTCTCGGCGACACGCTCCCGCCCCAGTGGGAGCGCAAGTGGGGCGGGCTCGGCATTCTCGTCGACGGGGCGGATGCGATCCGCAAGGTGGTGCGCCAGCAGATCAGGAACGGCGTCGACAACATCAAGCTTGCGGCAAGCGGTGTGGAGGTCGGCCCCTACGCTTATACCTGGATGACCACCTTCTCCGAGGAGGAGGTGAGGGCCGCGATCGAGGAGGCCCACCGCTGGGGCCGCACCGTGGCGATCCACGCGCAATCCTACGACGCGGTCAAGTTCGCGCTGCGCGCGGGCGTAGACACGATCGAGCACGGTACGCGCATGGACGAGGAGGCGATCGAGCTCTTCAAGGGCTCGCCGAGCATCCTGGTGCCCACGCTCTGTACGCTTTTTAGCGTGCTCGAGCTCGGCGCGAAGCTCGATTTGCTGCCCAAGCAGCGCGAGGAGATGGCGGTGAACGAGCCGCTCTGGCTCGCGAGCGTCGAACGCGCGCACGCGGCCGGCATTCCCATCGCGGCGGGCGGCGATCTCGGCAACCGCTTCCCCCACGGCACGAACGCGCGCGAGCTGGAGTATCTCGTGCGCGCCGGGCTCTCGCCGCTCGAGGCGATCCAGGCGGCGACGGGGACTGCGGCACGCGCCTTGAAGCTCGGCAAGCTCACGGGTGCGCTCGAGGCCGGCCGCAGGGCGGACGTCCTCGTCCTCGACGGCGATCCGCTCGCCGACATCCGGCTCCTGCAGGAGCCCGAGCGACTAGCACTCGTGCTCAAGGACGGCCGCGCCGTTGCCGGCAGGCTATATGAGGCGCTGCCGCCGGCGCTGCGTCGAGGTGCTCACGGCGCTTAGGACATCGGCTCACGGCCGTCAGCGACCCGCGCTCACGCATTCGCCGCGAGCGGGCGCCGCAAGAACTTGCCGTGCCCGGCCGCTCCGACGATCTTGCCCTCGCGCATGACTACCTGGCCGCGCACCATCGTCAGCACCGGCCAGCCCTTGAGGCTCCAGCCCTCATAGAGGCTGTAGTCGGCATAGGAGCCGAGCTCGGCCGCGCGCACCACGCGCTCGCGTGTGAGGTCGACGATGGTGAGATCGGCGTCCGCACCGACGAAGAGCGCACCCTTGCGCCGCTCCAGGCCGAAGATGCGGGCAGGCGTGCCGGCGAGGAGCTGGGCGATGCGTCTGAGCGTGAGGCGGCCCTTGTGGTAGCCCTCGCTCAAGAGCACCGGCAGGATGGTCGCCGTGCCCGGGAAGCCCTGCGAGGCCTGCCAGATGTTCTTCTCCTTGGTGACGCGCTTGCGCGCGACGTGGTCGGCGCCGACCACGTCGATGGTGCCGTCGGCCAGGCCCTGCCACAGCGCCTCGACGTCGTCCCGCTCGCGGAAGGGCGGGTTCGCCTTGCCGATGGTGCCGGCGTCCGAGTCGAGCGTGTGGGTGAGATACTGGGGGCAGGTCTCGACGTGGATGCGCGGGTAGCGTTGCCGGTAACGCCGGATCTCGTCGAGGGCCAGCTTGCAGCTCGCATGCACGAAATAGACCGGGCAACCCGCCTGCTCGGCAAAATACATGGCGCGCAGCGTGTCGACCGCCTCGGTGATCGGCGGCTTGGCGAGGCTCCAGTCCTTGAGCGTCGAGCGCCCCTCGCCTTGGAACTTGAGGCGGTAGCGGCGCACCAGCTCGATGTTCTCGGGATGGACGGCAAGGATGGCCTGCGGATAGGCCGCCACGCGCCGCATGAGCTCGTACATGAAGCCGTCGTCGGTGCCGGAGAGGCCGAGATAGAGCCCCTCGTCGCCCTTGAAGTTGGTGAAGTACTTGAAGGAGGGGACGCCGAGCTCCTCGATGTAGCGCTCGAGCTCGGCCATGTGCGCCTCGGTCGCCATGCCGAAATGGAAGCCGAAATCGACGAAGGCGCGCGCCTCGGCGGCTTGGCACTCCGCGGCGAAGATCTCGCTGTAGGGGGCGCTGTTGAGGAAGTGGCCGATGACGCTCGCGAAGCCGCCTTGCGCGGCGTAGGCCGTCTCGCTGCCGTATTCCGTGATCTTCTCGGCGATGCCCCAATGCATGTGGGCGTCGATCAGGCCGGGGAAGACGAAGCGGCCGCGGGCGTCGATCGTCTCGCGCGCCTCGGCACTACTCTCCGGCGCCAGGATCGCCGCGATGCGGCCTTGGCCGACCGCGATGTCCGCCGGCCTTTCGCCGAGATCGGGGAACACCGCGACCCCGCCCTTGACGATGCAATCGAATGCCATGCGCCCTCCCGAATGTCGTGGCAGCACCATGTGCGCGCGCGGCCTGAGTGTAGTGAGCGGCGCGCTGCTTGTCTCGCCTCGATGCCGGGGCTAAGGTGCGAGCCCCGTGGCGGGGTAAGGAGGACGGCATGGCACGGATGATCACGGTGGCGGCGGCCCAGACGGGTGCCGTGCTCACGGACGACATGCGGCCGGGCATCGAGGCGGCCTGCCGCATGGTCGAGGAGGCGGCCAGCAAGCGCACGGACGTCATCTGCTTCGGCGAATTGTTCCTCACACCCTTCTTCCCCAACCGCCTGATCCAAGACTCCGCGAAATACTTCTTGGCACTGCCGAGCCCGGTCGCCGCGCCGCTCCTGGACCTCGCGCGCGAGAAGGGGTTGGCACTCATCTTTCCCTACGGCGAGCGCGCCGGCAAATACTTCTACAACTCGGCCGCGGTGTTCGACCGCGCCGGCCGCCATCTCGGCACATACCGCAAGACCCATATCCCCGCCGTCCTGCCCTCCAAGCTCGAGGGCGGCACCGGCAGCTACGAGAAGTTCTACTTCTCGCCGGGGAGCGACTTCCCCGTCTTCGAGCTCGACGGCGTCAAGATCGGCATCCAGATCTGCTACGACCGCAAGTTCCCCGAGGGCTCGCGGGCGCTGGCACTCAAGGGGGCCGAGATTCTCTTCATGCCGATCTGTGCCGCCACCTACGGCGAGAGCAAGCTGCGCGCCAATACGTGGGAGCTGCCGCTCCAGGCGCGCGCCTACGAGAACGGCGTCTTCGTCGTCGCGGTCAACCGCTGCGGCGACGAGGGCGGGCGCAGGCATATCGGCAAGAGCATGATCGTCAATCCGGTGGGTGCGGAGATCATGGCGCTCGCCTCGGCCGAGCGGCCGGAGCTGCTCGTTGCCACCCTCGATCTCGGCGACGTCGACGCCGCCCAGAAGAGCCTCCCCTGGT
>DATNIJ010000268.1:0-3078 GCA_035604475.1 Alphaproteobacteria bacterium | reverse complement strand
CTCCTCGCTGCCGCCGACCATGAAGGTGAGTGTGCCCGCAGCCGCTCCCGCGGTGCCGCCCGAGACGGGTGCATCGACCATGTCGAGCCCCTTCGCCGCGGCCGCCGCGCCCACGGCGCGCGCGCTCTCGACATCGATCGTCGAGCAATCGATGAGGAGGGTGCGCGCCGCGACCGCCGCGATGACGCCCGCCTCGCCGAGATAGACGCCGCGCACGTGCTCGCCGGCGGGCAGCATGGTGACCACCGCATCGACCCCGCGCGCGGCCTCCGCCGCGGAGGCCGTCACCTCGGCACCTGCCTCGCGCGCCGCAGCCGCGAGCTTGGGCACGATGTCGTAGGCCTTGAGCGCGTGGCCCGCCTTGGCGAGGTTGCGCAACATGGGGCCGCCCATGTTGCCGAGGCCGATGAAGCCGATCTTGCTCATGGATTTCCTCCCATCATTTCGAGGTTTCACCACGGAGACACGGAGGGCACGGAGGAGATCGGAGAGAAGGATTTAGCGCCGAGGTCGCAGAGGATGCGCGGAGGCCGCAGTAGAAAAGATTCCTCCGTATCCTTTGCGAAACCTCTGCGACCCCTGCGCTGAAATCTTTCTTCTCCGTGTTCTCCGTGTCTCCGTGGTGGACATTTCCTCAATCAAACACGAGGTCGTCGGCGCGCGGGGCGAAGGCGCGCTCGATCTCCTCCTCGCTCACGGCGGCAAGCGTAGGCGGCTCCCATTTGGGTGCCCCGTGCTTGTCGATGATTACCGCGCGCACGCCCTCGAAGAACTCGTGGCCATCCATGCAATATTGGCAGATGCGGTACTCCATGATCATGACGGCCTCGAAGTCGAGCGTCTTGCCGCGGCGGAGTGCTGCGTGGGTGAGCTTGAGCGAGGTCGGCGATTTTCCCGCCAGCACGGCCAGCGTCTCCTTGGCGAAAGTGCCCCCTTCCCGCTCCAACGCGGCGACGATGGCCTCTACGGAATCGCCGCCGAAGCAGCGATCGATGGCGGCACGGTGCTCGGCGAGCGCTGGCGGCCCCGCATCCTGGGCGAAGCTTGCCAAGAGAGCGTCGACCGCGGCCTTGCCTCGGCGCAAATCCGCCGCCGCGAGCGCCTCGAGCAATGCGGGCAGCTCGGCACTCGGCACATAGTGCGTCGCGATCCCGGTGTAGAGACAATCCGCCGTCTTGAGGCGCGCGCCCGTCAATCCGAGATACATGCCGAGCGCTCCCGGAAGGCGCGGCAGGAAGTAGCTGGCGCCCACGTCGGGGAAGAGGCCGATGCCGGTCTCCGGCATGGCGAAGAGCGTGCGCTCGGTCGCTACCCTGTGCGAGCCGTGCACCGAGAGCCCGACGCCGCCCCCCATGGCGATGCCGTCGACGAGCGCCACGTAAGGCTTCTTGAAGCGGAAGATGCGCCGGTTCTGCGTGTACTCCTCGCGATAGAATTCGGCGCGATAGGCGCGGTTGCCCTCGGCACGGGAGTCGTAAAGCGCGCGGATGTCGCCGCCCGCGCAGAAGGCGCGCTCGCCCGCACCCCGGATCACGACGGCTTCGACCGAGGGGTCCGCCTCCCACGCATCGAGGCGCGGATCGAGCGCGGTCATCATCTCGAGCGTCAAGGCATTGAGCGCCTTGGGCCGGTTGAGCGTGATGAGCCCGAGCGGGCCCTCTCGCGCGAAGAGGATGTCTTCCGTCTCGATCATCGTCGCGTTCATCGCAGCACGGCCCTTCGTCCCGGGACAGCGATCGAGCTCATGCGCCGAGCAGCCGGCGTGCGATGATCACGCGCATGATCTCGTTGGTTCCCTCAAGGATCTGGTGCACGCGCACGTCGCGCAGGTAGCGCTCGATCGGATGGTCCTTGAGATAGCCGTAACCGCCGTGAAGCTGGAGGGCCTCGTTGCACACCGCGAAGCCTACATCGGTCGCGAAGCGCTTGGCCATGGCGCAGTGGAGCGTCGCTTCCGGATGGCCGGCATCGAGCATGGCCGCCGCCCGGCGCACCATGAGGCGCGCCGCCTCGAGCTCGGTCGCCATATCGGCGAAGCGGAACTGCAGGGCCTGGAACTCGGCGAGCTTCTTGCCGAATTGCTCGCGCGTCCTCAAGTGCTCGCGCGCCGCCTCGAGCGAGGCGCGCGCGGCACCCAGCGAGCAGGCGGCGATGTTGAGCCGGCCGCCGTCGAGGGCTGCCATCGCGATCTTGAAGCCGTCGCCCTCCTCGCCGAGGCGGTTCCCGAGCGGGACCCTGCAGTCCTCGAAGATCACCATGCTCGTCGGCTGGCTGTTCCAGCCGAGCTTGCGCTCCTGCTTGCCGAAGGAAAGGCCCGGCGTGCCGCTCTCGACCACGAGCGCCGAGATGCCATTCGCACCTTGAGCGCCGGTGCGTACCATCGCCACATAGATCTCGCTGCGCCCGCCGCCCGAGATGAACGCCTTGGTGCCGTTCAGCACATAGTGGTCGCCCATGGGCTCGGCGCGCGTGCGCAAGGCCGCGGCGTCCGAGCCGGCACCAGGCTCCGTCAGGCAATAGCTCGCAAAATGCTCCATGCTCGTGAGCTTGGGCAGCCAGCGCCGCCGCTGCGCAGCGCTGCCGAAGCCGTCGATCATCCAGGCGCTCATGTTATGGATCGAGATATAGGCCGCGGTCGAGGTGCAGCCGGCGGCGAGCTCCTCGAAGATGACGGTGCCGTCCTCGCGCGAGAGGCCCGCACCCCCCACGTCCTCGCGCACATAGACGCCGGCGAAGCCAAGTGCCGCCGCCTTGCGCAGCGCGTCCTCGGGGAAAATCTTCTCCTCGTCCCAGCGGGCGGCGTGGGGGGCCATCTCGGCGGCGGCGAAATCGCGCGCCACCCTTTGAAACGCGCGCTGCTCCTCGGAAAGCTCGAAATCCATGCCACCCCGCGGCCGACGCGAAGCCCGTCCCGATCGCGCGCCGATCATAGCGGGGAGCCGACCCCTGTCAATTGAGGCGCCGGACGCGTCTCTCCCGCGCGCGAGTCCCCTGGCATCGACGGCGGTTCTGTGCGATTCTCGGGGCCATGAACGAGACCACCAAGACAGGGCCGCGCGCAATCGTCGGCCGCGCCAC
>DATNIJ010000267.1:0-16910 GCA_035604475.1 Alphaproteobacteria bacterium | reverse complement strand
GCGAGGATCGGCATGGTCGGCGTCAACGTGCCGATCCCGGTGCCGATGGCCTTCCACTCCTTCGGCGGCTGGAAGCGCTCGCTCTTCGGCGACCATTACGTGCACGGGCCCGAGGGCGTGCGCTTCTACACGCGGCTCAAGACCATCACTTCGCGCTGGCCGACCGGCATCCGCAAGGGTGCCGAGTACGTCATGCCGACGATGCGGTGAGATTCCCTCACCCTTCCCATCGCTGTCGCGATGGGCCCCTTCCCTCTCCCGCAAGCGGGCGAGGGAAAAGATCGAGCTGCCCCTCTCCCGTAAACGGGAGAGGGAGGGACCCAAGGCGAAGCCTTGGGAGGGTGAGGGTCAGCTCCTGATCCGCGTCCCCTTCGGGTCGTACATCGGCGTGAGGCTCGCCCGCGCGGCGAAGCGCCTGCCGGCGACCTCGATCTCGAAGCTGCCGCTCTCAACGTAGGCCGCGTCGATACCGTCCTCGTCATGCACATAGCCGAGTGCCACGGCACGTCCGAGATGGTGGCCGTAAGCGCCCGAGGTGGTGCGGCCGACGATTCCGCCGTCGCGATAGACGGGCTCGTTGTGATAGAGCAGCGGCTCGGGGTCCCGGAGCGCGAATTGCACGAGGCGCTTGGTCGTCTTCCGCTCGCGCGCGCGCAGGAGCGCCTCCCGCCCGATGAAATCGAGGTTCTTGTCGAGCTTGACCGCGAAGGCGAGGCCGGCCTCAAGGGGCGTGTCCTCGTCGGAGATGTCGTGGCCCCAGCTGCGATAGGCCTTCTCCATGCGGCAAGAGTCCATCGCGTGCATGCCGGCAAGGCGCAAGCCGAAGGCCCCGCCCGCGGCGACGATCCGGTCGAAGAGGTGGACCGCGAACTCGCTCGGCACGTAGAGCTCCCAGCCGAGCTCGCCCACATAAGTGATGCGCGCCGCGCGCAGCCGTGCATGGCCGATCTCGATCTCGCGCGAGGTGCCGAAGGGAAAGGCCGCGTTCGAGAGATCCTCGCCCGAGAGCTCGGCCAAGAGTGCTCGGCTGTGCGGGCCCATCACGCTCAGCATCGCGTAAGCCGAGGTGACGTCGGTCGCAAACGCATGCGCGTCTGCCGCGATGTGGCGGCGGAGCCAGTGGAAGTCGCGCACGCCCGTGGCCGTCGCGGTCACCACCATGTAGCGCGTCTCGGAGAGCCGCGTCACGGTGAGGTCCGCCTCGATGCCGCCGCGCTCGTTGAGCCACTGGGTATAGACGATGCGGCCCGGCTCGACGGCGACATCGTTGGCCGAGATGCGCTGGAGTACGGCCTCCGCGTCGCGTCCCTCGACCAGGAATTTCGCGAAGCTCGACTGGTCGAAGAGGGCTACACCCTCGCGCACCGCCTTGTGCTCGGCGCCGGCATGGGCGAACCAGTTCTGCCGCCCGTAGCTGTACTCGTACTTGGGCTCCCTACCCGCCGGTGCGAACCAGTTGGCGCGCTCCCATCCGGCGGTCTCGCCGAAGCAGGCGCCCTGCCCCTTGAGCCGCTCGTAGAGCGGGGTCAGCCGCACGTTGCGCGCGGTCTCGTACTGGCGGTAGGGCCAGTGCATGGCATAGAGCAGACCGAGCGATTCGGAGACGCGTTCGGCAAGATAGCGCTTGTTGCCCTGGAAGGGCTGCATGCGCCGGATGTCGACGTCCCACAGGTCCATCGGCGGATGGCCGCCCACGATCCACTCGGCGAGCACCTTGCCGGCACCCCCCGCCGACTGGATGCCGGTCGAGTTGAAGCCGGCGGCGACGAAGAGGCCGGGCAGCTCCGGCGCCTCGCCCAGCATGTAGCGCACGTCGGGCGTGAAGCTCTCGGGGCCGTTGAAGAACTTGCGGATGCCGATGCGCTCGAGTGAGGGCAAGCGGCGCATCGCCGCCTCGAGGATCGGCTGGAAATGGTCGAAATCCTCGGCGAGCTCGCCGAACTCGAAACCCTTGGGGATGCCGTCTATGGCCCAGGGCTTGGCCTTGGGCTCAAACGCGCCGAACAGGAGCTTGCCCGCATCCTCCTTGAAGTAGGCGCAGTGATCGGGATCGCGCAGCACCGGGAGAGTGGGCGTGAGCTCGGGGAAGTCCTCGGTCACCACATAGAAATGCTCGCAGGCCTGGAGCGGGATGTTCACCCCGCAGCTGCGGCCGAGTGCCCTCGACCACATGCCGGTCGCGATCACCACATGCTCGGCCTTGATCTCGCCCCGCTCCGTGGCGACGCCGATCGCGCGGCCGCGCTCGCTGCGGATGGCGTCCACTTTCATCTCCTCGAAGATCTGGGCACCCCTCATCGCGGCACCCTTGGCGAGGGCGACCGTGGTGTCGACCGGGTTGGTCTGACCGTCCTTGGGGAGGAACACGCCGCCTACCACGTCGCTCACCTCGAGGAGCGGCCAATGGCGCTTGATCTCGCCCGGCCCAATCTCGTGGACCTCGAGCCCGAAGGTCTTGGCCATGGAGGCGCCGCGCAGGAGCTCCTCGAAGCGCGCCGCCGTGGTCGCGATCGCGATGCTGCCGCGCTGCTTCCAGCCCGTCGCCTGTCCGGTCTCCTCCTCGAGGCCGGCGTAGAGACCGGCGGTATATTGCGCGAGCCGCGTCATGTTGAGGGTGGCGCGCAGCTGGCCGATCAATCCCGCCGCGTGCCAGGTGGTGCCGCTCGTGAGCTTCTTGCGCTCGAGCAGCACGACCTCCTTCCAGCCGAGCTTGGTCAGATGATAGGCGATCGAGCAGCCGACAACGCCGCCGCCGATGACGACGACGCGGGCATGAGTGGGAAGCTGCTTCGCCACCGCCGCTACCTCCTCGCGAGATCGCGCACCTCGAAAATGCCTGCACGGCCACCGTGGGCCCTTCGAGACGCGACCCCTTGGGTCGCTCCTCAGGGTGAGGAAAGCCGTGTGTGGTAGGAAGACTTTATCTCATCCTGAGGAGCGAGCGCAGCGAGCGTCTCGAAGGCCGCGCAGCGCCCGGTCCGAAGCACCCCTACGCTTGCTCCACCTCCGTGAGCGCCGCCTCGATGATGTCGAGTGCCGCCTCCATTTCGGCGGCGCTCACGGTGAGCGGCGGCGTCAAGGTCAGCACGTTCCCCATCGTGGTCTTGAAGCTCAAGCCGCGCTCAAGGCAGGCGTAGAGCACCGCCTCGGCCGCGTCCACCGCCGGCGCCTGACTGTCGCGGTCCTCGACGAGCTCGATGCCGAGCAAGAGGCCGCGGCCGCGCACGTCGCCGATGAGACGATGCCGGTCCATCATCTCGGCCATGCGCTCGAGTGCCTGCGCGCCCACGCGCGCCGCATTCTCGACAAGGCCCTCCTCCTCGATGATGGCGATGGTGGCCAGCGCCGCGCGCGCCAGCACCGGGTTCTTCTCGTGCGTGTAATGGCCGAAGGCGTATTTGCCGCCGACGTCGAGCTCGGGGCGCGTCACGGTCGCGGCGAGCGGCAGGATGCCGCCGCCAAGCGCCTTGCCGAGCACGAGGATGTCGGGCTCCACCCCGTCGTGCTCGCAGGCGAACATCCTGCCCGTCTTGCCGAGCCCCGTCGGGATCTCGTCGAAGATGAGGAGCGTGCCGTGGCGGTCGCAGGCCTCGCGCACGCTCTTCCAGAAGCCGGGGGGCGGCAGATAGGGCACGGCGCGGATCGGCTCGGCGATCACGGCGGCGATGTCGCCCTCCTTCTCGAGCGCGTAGCGCACCATGCCGGCGAAGACTGTGCGGCAGCTCTCGTTGTGGAGTGCCCGGCTGGTATGGCCCGGGCCGAAGGGATTGCGGTAGCAATTGTAGGGCGGAACATGCGTGGCCCCCGGCAGGAGCGGACCGATGGCGCCCGAGCGGAAGAGCTCCTCGCCGCCCACGCTTGCCGCGGCGAAGCCGGCGCCGTGGAAGGAGTCCCAGAAGGAGAGCGTCTTGTGCCGCCCCGTCGCCGCGCGCGCAATCTTGAGCGCGATCTCGACCGCCTCCGATCCGCCGGGTGCAAGGAGCACCTTGGAGAGCGTGCCCGGCGCCAACTCGGCCAGCTTGCGCGCGAGCTCCACGGCCGCCTCGCAGGTGAAGCGCCGCGGTGCGAAGGGGAGCTCGTCCATCTGCCGCCTGATCGCCTCCTTGAGCCGGGGATGGCCGTAGCCGATGTGATGGACGTTGTTGCCGTGGAAATCCATGTAGCGCCGGCCGGCCAGGTCCTCGATCCAGATGCCTTCCGCCTTGCGAATGGCATCGAGGCAAGGGGTCGAGACCGACTGGTGGAGGAAATAGCGCGCGTCCTCGTCGAGGAGCGAGCGGGTCGCGGCATCGAGATTGCGCGCGGCCCAGCGCGAGCGGCGCGGCGAGAGATTGACATCGCTTTCCGAGGGCTTGGGGCTTTGCGAAGGCTTGGGCGATTTGCGCTCGGAGCGCTCGATCCGTGTCATGCGGCAGCCCGCCCTACGCCCGCTGCTTCTCGGCCCCCGCAGCGGCCGGTGCGCCATTCGCGACCCCCATCTCCCGAAGTGTGCAGCGGATGACGTCGAGCACGCCCCTCATCTCCTCAAGCCCCACTCGGCCGATGCAACCGATGCGGAAGCTCTCGGCGACGGTGAGCTTGCCGGGATAGATGACGTAGCCCGCCTCGCCCAAGCGGTCGTAGAAGGCCTCGAAGCGGAACTTGGGATCGCCCGGCATCCTGACGGTGACGATATTGGGCGCCTGGATGCGGTCGTCGAGCAGCGTCTCGAAGCCGAGCGCGCGCAAGCCCGCCACCAGCACGCGGCAATTCTCGCGATAGCGCCGCCCGCGGCCTTCGACCCCACCCTCGGCCTCGAACTCGTCGAGGGCCCGATCGAGGGCCAGGATGGCATGGACGGGCGGGGTAAAGCGCCACTGGCCGTTCGCCTCCATCGCGGTCCACTGGTCATAGAGGTCGAGACTCAAGGAGGGCGCATTGCCCTTGGCGCGCTCGAGTGCCTCGCGGCGCGCGATGCAGAAGCCCAGGCCGGGAACCCCCTCGAGGCACTTGTTGCTCGAGGCGACAACCGCATCGAAGGGGATCTTCCCCGCATCGAGCGGGATGGCGCCGAAGGAGCTCATGGCGTCGATGAGGAGGCTGCGGCCGTGGCGGGCCGCGACGTCGGCCACCTCCTCGACCGGGTTGAGCACGCCCGAGGTTGTCTCCGTGTGCACCACGGCGACGTGCGTGATGTCGGGCCCGGCCAAGAGGTGGCGCTCGAGCGCGCGCGGGTCGACCGGGGTATCCTCGGGCGTCTCGACGACGGCATGGGCGAGGCCGTAATAGGAGCAGATACGCGCCATGCGCTTGCCGTAGGCGCCGTTCACGAGAACGAGGAGCTTGCCGTCCATCGGCACCAAGGTACCGATCATCGCTTCGACCACGAAGGTGCCGCTGCCCTGGAGCGGCACGCATACATGCGTCCCTTGGCCGGCGACGATGGCAAGCAGGCGCTCGCGCACGCGCCTGTTGAGCGCGATGAATTGACGGTCGCGCGAGCCCAAGTCGTGCAACATCGCCTCCTTGACCGTGGGCGAAGTGGTAAGCGGCCCCGGCGTCAGGAGCCAAGGATCGCCGCTCGGCGAGAGCACGCGGCCGGGACGGCGGGCGATCGAGGGGGAGCTGCTCATGTGGCTTTTCCTTCGCGGCCCGGGTGCAGGGAGGGCCGCCTCTTGTCCTTTATGCGCCGTCCGGGTAGCATAAAACAAATCGATAAAAACTATGTGACCGATTGACGATGCCAATAAATCACGCCCAGTTGCGCGCCTTCCACGCGGTCGCGAGCGAGGGCAGCTTCACGCGTGCCGCCGCGGCCTTGCGCGTGACGCAGCCGACCATCTCGGCGCAGGTGAAGGAGCTCGAGGACGCTTACGGCGTCAAGCTCTTCGAGCGGATCGGGCGCGGCGTCGAGATCACCGAGCTCGGCAAGGCGCTCCACGAGATCACCCGTCGGCAGTTCGGCATCGAGACGGAAGCCGAGCAGCTGCTGCTCTCCGCGCGCGGCCTCATCCGCGGCCAGCTTCGCCTCGCCGCGGACGCGCCCTATCACGTCATCCCGCTCTTGAGCGGCTTCACCCGCCGCTACCCCGGCATCAAGTTGGCACTCACCTTCGGCAATTCGCACGAGGTGCTCGCCGGCCTGATCGAGCGCAGGAGCGACGTGGCGGTGCTCGCCGACCTGGCACTCGAGGAGCGCCTTCATGCCGTCCCCTTCCGGCGCGACCGCCTCATGCTCTTCGCCGAGCGCAATCACCCCTGGGCCGCGCGCAAGAGCGTCAAGCTGGCCGAGCTCGAGGGCCAGCGCCTGGTCTTGCGCGAGCCCGGCTCGATCACGCGCGCCCGCTTCGAGGAGGCGATCGCCAACGCCGGCGTCAAGCTCGGCCAAACGCTCGAGATCGGCAGCCGCGAGGCCGTGCGCGAGGCGGTCGCCGCGGGGCTCGGTCTCGGCGTCGTCTTCGCGAGCGAGTTCGGCCACGACGGGCGCCTCCACCCGATCGCCATCCGCGACATCAAGATCGAGAGCACGGAGTTCGCCGTCTGCCTCAAGGAGCGCCTCGCCGTGCGCGTGGTGCGCGCCTTCTTCGAGCTGCTTTCGGAGAAACCCGGGCCGAGAACAGCGTCGAGGGCGGAGGACGGCCGGTGACGCGCGTCATCCACGTAATCACGGCGAGCCGCATCGCGGGCGGCATGGAGGCCTTTCTCGCCCGCTTGGCGCCGGCACTTGGCCGCAGCGGCCTCGAGCAGATCGTCATTGCGCGGCCGGGCGGCGATCTGAGCGCGCATCTCCGTGCCCAAGGGGTGGAGACCCTCACCTATTCGCTCTATAAGCGCCGCCCGTCGAGCGGCGTCTATTCGACACGCCGGAGGATGTACCGCTCATCCTCGCCCTCGGCCGCTTCGACCGGCTCAAGGGCTTCGACATCGCGCTCCGCGCTCCCGACGTATAAACGGGATCAGATATCGAGGGCCTCGCTTAAAAGGGGCGCTTCAGTTCTCCGCTTTAGTCTCTCATTGAACGCGGCCTCGTTCTCGCTTGCGTTAGGCTCAATGCGCTGAGAGCTGGGCGCAACTCCCCGTCACGTTACCCGCAGCGAGAGCTTTGGCGAGAACCTCGGCGAGCGTGGTGTAGCCGTAGCGGTTGAAGTGGTCCCAATCGAGCGGGCCGTGCATTTGCTCTTTCGCGCTCGCGGCACGCATGGCAACGCGCGTATCGAGGAACCCCACGCCCACGCGTGCCGCCTCGGCCTGAATCAGGCGACAGACCTCGTCGCTGCGCGCCGGCACTGCCTTGGCGTCGTGGATGATTTGGTATCTGGGTGCATTATAGGGCTGGACGGCGACGGATACCTTGTCCGACACAACGTCGTAGGCGCTCAGCACGGCGGGAATGTATACGACCGTGATCGGCACGCCGGGAAAATAGTCGCGGAGAAAGGCCAGGGTCACGCGAAACACCTCGACGCCGATCGCAGTTTGCTCCGGCGTAAGCTCGAAGTCGGGGCCTTGCAGACCGTCGGGGAGCTCCACCGTGCGGCCCCCGACTCGCGCGGCGGTCACCGTGCCGGGCAGCGCTGGGTGGAAGCGCGGCGCGGGGGGATTTCTACCCAAGAGCTGATGCCAGTCGTAGCGCAGGAGGTTGAGCGCGAAGTCCATGAGGAAGGCGTTCTTCCACGGATACCATCCGTGGCGAACGCGCGCGCTTTCCTCTGCCGCCACGTCGCGCACAAAGGCAGCGATGTCCTTTTCGCTCGGAGGGCCGTTCGTACGGCGGAGAAGCTCGCGAATCTCGTGGAGATTGCGGCTCAAGTAGGCGGCCTCATAGAAGTAGGCAAATATCTGCTTCGGCGGGTCGAGGTGGAAAGCGCTGCCGATGTTGATGCCCTCGAAGGTCTTGACGGGTTCGATGACCATATTCTGCAATTGTCCGGTGCCGACGGCGCCGAAGGTGACGACATCGCGGCCCGTCAAATGGTGCAACACATGCGTCGCCTGGAAGTCGGGGTTGCCGTGATCGCCGACCCCGATGAGCCAATCACCGGCGCCGGCGGCGTAAGAATCGCCGAAGACCGCGATGTAGTCGTAGGGAACGGGGCCTTCCTTCGAGCTTTGCCCGAAGATCTTCACCTTGCCGAGGTGCTGATTCAATCGCAGCGGAATCCGGTCGATAAAGCGATGGAAAAGGCCGAAGTCGAGCACGACATATCCCACCAGCAGGGATGCCGCAACCAGGCCGGCATTGATCAACCGCTCGCGCATGGTCTAGCCGCTCTTGAGTGGAGGAGACGAAGGGTAGGGTGCGCTTCGAGCCGCGTTCAGCTCTGCCCTTGAGCCTCCGTCATTCGGGCGAGACGCTTGGCACTCCGGTTCCGCATTCGCCGCAGGCGCCGATCCAGCCGCCCCGGCGGGCCGATGACACGCCACAGCGCATCCTCCCACGCGTTGCGCAGCCTTTCGACAGCCCACCTCTGGGCGCTCTGGCGTCCGAGATCGGGCGGCAGGACATTGCGCGCGACTTCCGCATAGGTGGTCTCGGCATGGCGGATATAGGCGGGGGTCAGGCGCCCCGCGTGGAACTTAATGGGCCCCCGAAGATTGGCATTCCACCAGCGATGACTCCATAGGTGGATGCTGTAAATCCCCTCGAGCTCCACGACTCGACGTGTGAAGATGTCGCGCAAACCGGGCGCATTGTAGTCGAAGTAAAAGAACGATCTCTCCGGCTCAACGTGAATCCAATTCGGATGCTCGCGGCTGAGCCGGTACGGGGCCAGGCAGGAATGGACATTCCAGGACCCGTCGAAGGTCTCCTTGAGCCGCGTGAGCCACTCATGGGCGAAAGGCGCACCCGGCTCCCCCATCATCCAAGCATTGCATAGGGACCCTCCCGCTTCCCTGCCTGCCGCGTCGCCGAGGTCCATTTTCTCCTTGCCCATGACGAACGAGTGCTCGAAGAGGGGCGCCGGGAGAAGAGACACGAACAGCGTGTCCATGTCCGCGTAGATGCCGCCATGCTCCTCGATGACCTTGAGCCGCGCCACATCGGTGATATGGGCGTAGCGCAAGCGCTCCATCGTGGGGTCCTTGTAGCGGAACGAGGCAATGAACGGGTCAGGCTCGATGTGGCGAATCGTGAGCGCGGGGCGGATGCGCTCCCAATATTCGCCCCAAGGCTCGTGCTGGCAGTGGAAGAACACCGCATCCGGCCGGTTCACGCCGATGCAGGAGGCGAGGCAGAGGTAATGCATGAGGTGAAACGGCTCCGTTTGCGGCTGGAACCCGAATATGAAATGGAAGACGTTCGGAACGCGCGTCATTAAGCTCGCCTCAGAAAAACGGAAAGCTCAATAAGCTGAGATTTCCGGACGAATTAAGCTTGCCCGCAACGATATGCCAAATCAACCTAGTGGGCCAAGTATATTGACCGTGCCGACGAGGTGATCGAGTGAGGGCGGTTCGCCGAAAGTCTCTTGATGTGGGTCAAGGGCAGCCAATGAGGGAGGTCAGCGTTAAGTCAGCTGCACCCCAGTAGGGCGACATTCCGTCGGCTCAATTGATGACCCCTTGCGTGCAAGGTGGAGACATCGGTCCTGCCTTTGACTATCCCTCCATCCCGTCGCAGGTCGGCTGGTACCGCGGGCTCGACTGCTACGAGCGGGCTCAACGCATGGTGATGCCGACCCCCGACATGAAACGCCATTTCATCGAGCAGGGCTTCGCCGGCGAGATCACCGTGCTGCCGCACTTCGCGGCACCCGAGCAGGCGCCGCCGGTCGAGCGGCGTCATTTCAACACGCCGGAGGATGCACCGCTCATCCTCGCCCTCGGCCGCTTCGACCGGCTCAAGGGCTTCGACATCGCGCTCCGCGCGCTCGCCCGCTTGCCGCGTGTCTATTTCTGGCTCGCCGGCGAAGGCGAGGAGGAGGCTCGGCTGCGTGCGCTCGCGGCCGAGCTCGACGTCGCCGCGCGCGTGCGCTTCCTCGGCTGGCGGCGCGACGTGGCCGCCCTCCTCGGCCAGGCGAGCGTCGCCACCGTGCCCTCGCGCGTCGAGCCGCTCGGCCTCGTGACGCTTGAGGCGTGGGCCGCCGGAGTGCCCGTCGTGGCCGCGGATACGCCCGGGCCGCGCTACGCCATCGAGGCGGAGACGAGCGGGCTCCTGGTCCCGGTCGAGGATCCGGCAGCGCTCGCGAGCGCGATCCGGCGCGTGCTCGACGACGGCGCCCTCGCGCGTTGGCTTGCGGAGGGCGGCAAACGCCGGCTTGACGAGCGCTTCAGCGAAGCGGCCACGGTCGCGGCCTACCGCGAATACTTCGAGCGCGCGGCGCGCGAGGGACGCTGATGCGGCGGCCGCCGAGCGCGCGATATAGGCGGTCTCTTTAGGGCCGCTCGCCGCGGCGGATGCGCTCCTCTATGTCGTCGATGCACGGCATCATCTCGGCGATCGTGTCGACCGTATAGTGTGCCCCCGCCTGGGCCATGCGGCGATGAGCGCGCGCGCGCTTCTCCTCCTTCTCGGCCTTGGAGAGCTTCTTCCATTCCTTGAGCGAGAGCCCGACCTCGTTGCCCGAGACCGCGAGCCCGATCGTCCACATGCCGGCGTTGAGCCCCTCCTCCACGCCGGGCACGGTGTCGTCGACCTTGACGCAGGCCTCGACCGTGGTGACGCCCAGGTTCATCACGTTCTGAAGACACATGTAGGGATAAGGCCGCCCCGCCGGCACCTCGCTCGCGCAGACGGTGGAGTCGGGCTTGTAGCCCTGGCGCGCCGCGTCCCTGAGATTGATCTTCATCATCTCCGTCATATAGCCCGTCGTCGAGCCGATCTTGATGCCGCGCTTCCTGAGCTCCGCCACGGCCTCGAGCGTGCCCGGGATGAGCTCGGAATAATCGGAGAGGCACTTGAGCTGGAGCGGCACGAACTCCTTGAACATGCGGTTCACGTCCGCCTCGTCGGGCAGGCGTCCATGCCGCGCCTGCCAGCGCGCGCGCACCGAATCGAGCTCGGTGATGCGCTGGATGTGGACGCGCTTGTGCGCACCCATGGGCGCGCGCGCCTCCGCCATGTCGATCGGCACGCCGCGGCGCTTGAACACCTCGACGAACACCACCGCGGGGGCGATACAGCCGAAGTCCATGGTGGTGCCGGCCCAATCCAGGAGGACGGCCTCGATCGGCCCCCGGTAGGTGCGTCGATAGCTGAAATTCATGGGTCTCTCTCCCTTGGCTCCTGTGGCTCTCTGGATCGGCCGTCGTCCTTGGCGACGAGCGCGCGGCACCTCGTCCGGGCGCCATATGGGGCTGCCGCGTTGCATAAAGCAAATCGATAATTCCTATGGCTCGAATAGGGTAAAGCTATCGATCACGGCACCCATGCGCCGCCGCTGCCGCGCTCGCCGGGCCCTGCGTGTCAGACAGCGCCGATGCCTGGCGCTAACCAGCCCCCGTGATGCGCTTGAAGCGCTCGCCCCACTCCTTGCGGTGTTGTGCGATGAAGGCCTGGTCGAGCTCGACCAGGCGGTTGAGCTCATCGGTGGTAAAGCGCACGCGTGCCTGCAGCTCGGGTGTCAACTGGCCAAGCGCGTCGCTGTTCGTCCCGGCATAGTCGAAGGCCCGGGTGAAGAAGGCTTGGTTCCTGGCATCGAGCGTCTGATCGAGATAGAGCTCGGCCCATTCCTTGTTCTTCGTTCCCTTGGCGATACCGGTCCCCCACGAGATCGAGATGGCACCCTCCTTGGGAAAGACCCACTTGACCGGGGCGCCCATGGTCTGCGCCCTATGCGCATCCGATGCATAAAGGATGGCGACTACGGCCTTGCCCTCCTTCAGCGCCGTCATGCGGGAGTAGGAGTCCTTGGTCCATATGGGCTGCTGCTGAGCCAGCTTCTGCAGCATGGCAAAGCCCGCCTCGGCGTCCTTCGGGTCCTTGCCGGCGGCAAGCGCTCCGATCGGAATCATGTCGGCGCCGATGTTCTCCAACATGTCCGGCAGCGCGATCTGGCCCTTGAATTCCGGGCGCAAGAGGTCCGCGAACGCGGCCGGCGGACTCTTCACGCGCTCGGTGTTGTAGACGAGGCCGATGGCGGTGAAGCTCTGCGCCACCCAATGGCTGTGAATGAAGCGCGGATAGACTCCCTTGAGGTTCTTGAGCCGCGGCGAGCTCTTGTCGATCGGCTCGACCACGTCCGCCATCTCCGCATAGGGCCACACCTCGTCATAGAGCTGGACGATATCGTAGCTCTGGTTGGCGAGATTGGCCTTGAGCTTGTCGATGCGCTCATAGGCGATCGCGGTGGCCTCCTCGGCCACGGCGATCCCGCTTTGCTTGGTGAAGGACGCGTCCACGCCCTCCTTGAGCGCACTGCTCCACGGCCCGCCCCAGGTCAGCACCTTGAGCTGCTGCGGCTTGCCGGCGGCCCATGCGTCCTGCGCCAGGCCGAGGCCGGCCGAGCCCGCGAGTGCCATCGCACCGGTCTTGAGGAAATCGCGACGTAGCATCATCACCTCCCTCCGTCCAGCAATTGCATCCCTGTTCCTTCTGCCAGCCGAGCTACCAGCCGACCGCATAAGAGGAGCGGCGCGGATCGGCACCCGCCGTCAAGACGCCGCTTGCATTGTCCCGCGCGATTGCGCACACCGCTCCCGCGTTCCACGAGAATTCGGGCCATGACTGCACCTCGTGGCCGAGTGCCGCGAGCGAGCGAGCGGTCGCCTCGGGCAGGCGCGCCTCGAGCGTGAGACGGGCGGGATAATAGTCGTGCGGCGCAAACGAATTCGGGAAGCTGTGGCTGGCAAAGCGCGGCGCGCTGACCGCGGCCTGAAGGTCCATGCCGAAGACCGCGACGTTGAGCAGCACTTGCAGCATCGCCTGGCTCTGCACGTCGCCTCCCGGCGTGCCGAAGGGCATCACCGCGCGCTCGCCGAAGAAGGCGATCGCGGGATTGGGCGTGAGGCGCGGGCGCTTGCCGGGTGCGAGCGCGCTCGGATGGCCCCGGTCGGTGCGCGACTGGCAGCCGCGCGTGGAGGGACAGAGGCCGGTGCCCGGGATCACCTCGCCGTCGCTCGACGAATCGCTCGGCGTCGCCGAGAAGACGTTGCCGTGGCGATCGATGACCGCGACATAGGAGGTATCGTGCGCGGTGCGGGGCACTTGGGCCGCCGCGTCTACCGCGGCGGCGAGCTCGAGGCGCGGGGCCGGCTGATCGGGCCAAGCGCGGCCGGCAGGCGGCATCCCCGGTGCCGCGCGCTTGGGGTCGATCTCGGCGCGGCGCTGGGCGGCGTAGCGCTGCGAAAGCAGCACCTCGAGCGGCACGTCGACGAAGCGCGGATCGCCGAAATAGGCCTCGCGGTCGGCAAAGGCGAGCTTGATCGCCTCCGTCAGCATGTGCACGTAAGCCGGCGAATTGTGACCGAGAGCCGCGAGGTCGACGCCGTCCAGGATATTGAGGGTCTCGGCCAAGACCGGTCCCTGGCACCAGGGGCCGCAGGTATGGAGCTCGACCTCGCCGAAGCGGCAGCGCGCGGGCGGCTCGAAGCGCACCCGATATTCCGCGAGATCCTCTTCCGTGAGCCAGCCGCCATGCGCGCGATGGTAGGCGGCGATGCGTTTGGCAATGTCGCCGCGGTAAAACGCGTCGCGCGCGGCCTGAATTCCGGCCACGCGGCCGCGCCGCTTCGCCGCCCTCTCCTCGTCCGCCATGTATTGCAGGCTGGCTGCGAGATCGCTCTGCACGAAAATCTCGCCGGAGGCCGGCGCGCGCCCGCGCGGCAGATAGATCGCGGCGTTCTGCGGCCAGCGCGCGTAGCGCGGCTCGTTGCGCGCGATATAGTCCGCCATCGGCGGATGCATGGGAAAGCCCTCGCGCGCGAGGCGGATGGCGGCGGAGGCGACCTCGCCGAAACCCATGGTGCCGTAGCGCTCGAGTGCGGCGAGCCAGGCGGCGGGGGCCGCGGGTGTGACGGTGCGCAGCAGGCCCTCCGGGATCCGACCGCCGTGCTCCCGCTCGAAGCGCTCGATCGAGGCGGCGCGCGGCCATACGCCCAGCCCGTCGATCGTCACCACCTCGCGGCTCTCGGCAAGGTAGAGCATGATCGGCGCCACGCCCGCGACGTTGACGATGTCGCTCTGCACCACGCCGAGCATGAAGCCCGCGGCCACGCCGGCGTCGATGGCGTTGCCGCCGGCCTCGAGGACGAGAAATCCCGCGTGCGCGGCGGCGAAGTGCGCGGCCGAGACCATGTGCCGGCTGCCCAGAAGGACATGGCGATAGGTTCCTTCCCGGCCCAGTCCGACGATGCCCTTCCCCGTCCCGCTCATCCGCCACTCCTCAAGGCTTCTCGCCCCGCATCGTCCGCTCGCGTGCCCCTACCTGCGGCAACCCTACATCAAGCCGCCCCCACTCGAAAGGCGAAATAGGAGTGCTACGGGCTCGCGGCGTGAAAGAGCCGCAGCAAGGTTGACGAGGCCCCGTCGTACTGCATACAAACCGGGCATCCGGACGAGCCGGCTTCCAGCAATAGTCTCCGCTGACGAGCGTACATCCCATGAGCGACGCACCCGAAATCTCGACCCTTGCCAATCTGGCCCCCGAGCCCTACCGCCTGCGTCTTCCCGGCCCCACCGCAGTGCCCGAGCGCGTGCGCCAGGCGATCGCGCAGCCGGTGCTGGCGCATCGCGGGCCCGAGTTCCGCGCCATCCTCCTCGAGAGCGAGGCCATGCTGCGGCCCGTGCTCGGCACGCAGAACCGCATGCTGCTCGTGGCCTCTACGGGGACCGGCATGATGGAGGCCTGCCTCGTCAACGTGCTCGCACCCCGCGAGCGCCTGCTCGTCGTCGTCAACGGCCAGTTCGGCGAGCGCTTCGCCGCCATCGGCAAGGCGCTCGGAGTGGTTGTCGACACGCTCGACGTCCCTTGGGGCGAGGCGGTCGACCCGGCTGCCGTCGAGCGGCGCATCAAGGACAAGGATTACCGGGCCGTGGTCCTGGTGCACAACGAGAGCTCGACCGGCATCGTCGCCGACCTTCCCGGCATCGCGGCCGTGCTGCGCAACCGGCCGACGCTCCTCCTCGTCGATTCCGTGAGCGGGATTGGCGGGGTGGAGATGCGCCAGGACGCGTGGGGCGTCGACATTCTCGTCTCGGCCTCCCAGAAGGCGCTCATGTGCCCGCCCGGAGTCGGCATCGCGAGCGTGGGCGACAAAGCCTGGGAGGTCGTGCGCCGCCAAGACGGGCTGCCGCGCTTCTACTTCGACTTTCGCCGCTACGGCGAGGAGATCGCAGAGGGTGCTACCCCCTATACCTCGGCCGTCGCCCTCATCCGCGGCCTCCGTGAGGCGCTCGGCATGATCCACGAGGAGGGGCTCGACCGCGTGCTGGCGCGTCACCGCCGCCTGGCAAACGCGTTGCGCGCGGGCTGCGCCGCGATCGGGCTGCCTTCTTTCGCTAAAGACGGAACGCTCTCCAATACCGTCTCGGTCTTCAAGCTGCCCGACGGCCTGGACGGCGGTGCGGTCGTGCGCCGGCTCCACGAGAAGCACCGCACCGTGATCGCCGGCGCGCGCAACAAGCTCGCGGGCAAGGTGATCCGCATCGGCACCATGGGCCATCTCTTCGACGGCGACATCCTCACGGACCTCATTCACCTCGAGGACGTGCTCGCCGAGCTCGGCCACCGCTTCGCGCGCGGCGCCGGCATTGCCGCCGCAGCGGCGGCGCTCGAGTAGTAGCGCGCTAGAGCATGTTACGTTGAATTGGAAACAGCCCCCTCACCCTACCCTCTCCCCCTCGGAGGGGGAGAGGGTTGCGTAGGCTTAGCGAGACGAAGTCGAGCTTAGCCGGAGCTGGGTGAGGGGGTGATTCCACGCCATCGGATCATGCTCTAGCCCGCGCTCAGCACGCGGACGGGCTTGCCGTCGAGGAAGGCGCGGATGTCTTCGACTGCATTACCATAGGCCAGCCGGAAGCCTTCGGCGGTCACGTAGCCGAGGTGCGGCGTCAGCACCACGTTGTCGAGCTTGCGCAGCGGGTGGTCGGAAGGAAGCGGCTCGCTGTCGTAGACGTCGAGTGCGGCACCTGCGAGGCGGCGGCGCTCGAGTGCCGAGATGAGTGCCGCCGTGCCGACGATCGGTCCGCGCGAGGTGTTGACGAGGTAGGCCTCGGGCTTCATCAGCGCGAGCTCGGCGGCGGCCACGGCACCGCGCGTGCGCTCGCTCAGCACCAGATGGATGGTGACGACGTCCGCGCGGCGGAAGAGCTCCTCCTTGCTCACGAGCGAGGCACCGACGGATGCCGCGCGCTCGGCCGTCAGGTTCTGGCTCCAGGCGACCGCCTCCATCCCGAAGGCCTTGCCGATCCGCGCCACCTGGCTGCCGAGGTTGCCGAGGCCGAAGACGCCGAGCGTCTTGCCCTTTAGCCCCACCCCCACCGTCGTCTGCCAGCGGCCCGTGCGCATGTTGCGCTCCTCGCGCGGAATGTTGCGCACGAGCGAGAGGATGAGGCCCCAGGTGAGCTCGGCCGTCGGGTAGGGCAGCATGTCCGTGCCGCAGACGATGATGCCCTTGGCCGCGGCCGCCTTGACGTCGATCGAGGCGTTGCGCTTGCCGGTGGTGACGAGAAGCTTGAGCTTCGGCAAGCGCTCGAGAAGCGCTTTCGGGAAGGGCGTGCGCTCGCGCATGGCGACCACGATCTCGAAATCGGCGAGCCGCGTCGCCACCTCGTCCACATCCGCGCGCGTGTCGCGGAAGACCGTCGCCTCGACCGTGGGCTTGAGGCTCGCCCAATCTGCCGAGGCGAGTGCCACACCCTGGTAGTCGTCGAGAATGGCCGCGCGCATGCTCACCTCTTGCCCCTTGTCTTGCCCCTTGTCTTGCCCCTTGTCTTGCCCCTTGTCTTGCCCCTTGTCTTGCCCCTTGTCTTGCCCCTTGTCTTGCCCCTT
>DATNIJ010000266.1:0-5469 GCA_035604475.1 Alphaproteobacteria bacterium | reverse complement strand
ACTCGCCCGCGATCTTCCGCACCTCGCGCAAGAACAACCCGTCCGAGATTCTGAGCACATTCGCCTTGTGCACCGCCGTCACCTTGCGCCGGCGCTCGCGGGCGAGCTCGAAGGCGGCCCGCGCGATCCGGCTCGAGGCCGCGGCCGTGACCTTGCGCACCGCCAGCGCCATGTCCTCCGTCGGCATGAACTCGCCGCTGCCGAGAAACATGTTGCGGTCCGCATAGAAGCCCTCGGTGTTCTCGCGCACGATCACCAGGTCGATCGGCGTGCGCGCGTTCGAGGCGATGCCCGGCCGCGTGCGGTTGGGGCGGATGTTGGCGAAGAGATCGAGCTTGACGCGCAGCTCGCCCGAGACGTTGATGCCGCCCTCTGCGCGTGGTGGATAGTCGTTGTGCGAGACAGGCCCCAGGATGATGCCGTCGGCCGCGCGCGCCGCCGCCATCACCGGCTCGGGCAGCGTCGTACCCGTGCGCTCGAGTGCCTTGAGGCCGATCTCGGCATAGGCGAACGCGAGGCCGAGGCCGAAGGCGGCGTTGGCGCGCTCCACCACCCGCATGGTCGCCGCCGTGATCTCTGGACCGATGCCGTCGCCCGGCAGCACGAGGATGTTCATAGCGTATATCCCTTGTGAACGGTCATTGCGAGGAGGCGCAGCCGACGAAGCAATCCAGGATGACACGAGCAGCCTGGATTGCTTCGCCTTCGACTCGCAATGACAGAGAGACTAGTCACCGAAGAAACGCACGAGCCACTCGTAGGTCGCCTCAGGGGCGTCCTCGGGCACATAGTGCCCGCATGCGATGGGGCCACCCGTGACGTGGCTTGCGTATTGACGCCAGATCGGCAGGAGATCGCCGTGGACCGAGCCGGTATGGCTCTCGCTGCCCCAAATCGCCAGCGCGGGCATCGCCATCTTTCGCCCGCTCTCGAGATCGGCCTGGTCCATCTCGAGATCGCAGGTGACGCAGGCGCGATAGTCCTCGCAGGAGCCGCGGATCGTCTTCCAGGTGAAGCAACGCACATATTCGGCGAAGGCCTCCGGCGTGAAGGGCCTGAGGCCGATGCCGGATTTGGAGAGTTTCTTCTCCATGTACCATTCTGCCGGCACCGCGGCCATCATGCGCTCCGGAAAGTCGAAGGGCTGCGCCATAAAGGGCCAATGCCATGACTTGAGCGCCCACTCCTTCGAGGTGTGGGTCCAAATGTAGTGGCTGGGAAGGATGTCGATGAGGGCAGCCTTGAGGACGCGCTCCGGATGGTCGAGGCACATGCGGTGCGCCGTGCGCGCGCCCCGATCGTGGCCGGCCACGAAAAAGCGTTCGTGGCCGAGGGCCGCCATGACCTCGACCTGATCCCCGGCCATCGCCCGGAAGGAATAGTTGATGTGGTTCGCACCGGGCTCCGGGGCCGAGCTGTCGCCGTATCCGCGCAGGTCGGCGGCGACGACGTGAAAGCGTTCCGCCAGGCGGTTCGCGATCTTGTGCCAGGAGACGTGGCTCAAGGGATTGCCGTGCAACAGCAAGAGCGGCGGGCCTTTGCCGCCATGGCGGAAGTGGATGCGGGCGCCGCTGGTCTCGATCTCCGTTCGTGCGAAGCCTTCGAACATGAGCCACCTCCCCTCAATGCCACGGCAATCAGAATTGAAGACTCATGAATACGATAATCCCAGGTCCCGGCGAAAGCCGGGACCCATCGTCGAGCGAGCACCCTGTGGGTTGCGTGGCCTCGCTGCATGGATACCGGCTTTCGCCGGTAAAGACGCACCTCGGGGAAGCGCTAAATGCAATTGCAGTGTCTTCACTGCGGCGCCGGCTCCAAGGCAAGCACCCGGTCGACCATCTCGCCGGCGAGGCCGAGATAATTCGCCGGATCCGCGAGCTCGGCGAGCTCGGCGCGCGTCATGTGGTGGGAAATCTCCTTGTCCGCGGCAAGGAGGTCGAGGAGCGGCTTCCCGCTCTTCACCACTGCGCGGCAGATGTCGTAGACGAGGTCGTGGGCGCGCTGGCGGCCGAGATGCGGCGCCAACCCCATCATCACCGCCTCCGAGACGACGAGGCCTCGGGTGAGCTCGAGATTGTCCCGCATGCGCGCGGCATCGACCTCGAGGCCGGCCGCAAGGGTGCGGCTCTGTGCGAGCGCACCCGAGGCGAGGAGGAAGATGTCCGGAAGCGCTATCCATTCGATCTCCCAGGGACCGGTCGAGCGCTCGTGGTCGGCCACCATGGCCTCGAGCATGGCGCCTACGTTCTGGCGCACCAGTGCTGCGGTCGCGTGTATGTAGAGGCAGGAGATCGGATTGCGCTTCTGCGGCATGGTGCTGCTCGAGCCGCGACCCTCCTGGAACGGCTCAAAGACCTCCGCGACCTCCGTCTGCATCAGGAGCTTGACGTCGGTCGCCAGCTTGCCGAGTGTTCCCGTCACCAGGCCCAGGAAGCAGGCAACCTCGGCGAAACCGTCGCGCACGGTGTGCCAGGCGATCACGGGCTGCCCCAAGCCGAGCTCGGTCATGAGGGCCGCCTGCACCTTGAGCCCGTCGACGCCGAGCGAGGCGAGCGTTCCGGCCGCCCCACCGAGCTCGCCCACGAGCAAGCGCGGGCGCAGCTCGGCCAAGCGCGCGCGATGACGCTGGATTGCCGCCAACAGCGTCGCGATCTTGTAGCCGAAGGTGATGGGGACGGCCTGCTGCAGGTTGCTGCGCCCGGCCATGGGGGTCAAGCGGTGCCGCTTGGCGAGCCCGGCGAGGGCCGCCGAGATCGCGGCGAGGTCCTGCTCGACGAGCTCGAGTGCCGCGCGCAGCTGGAGGACCGCCGCCGTGTCGGTTACGTCCTGCGTCGTCGCCCCCCAATGGCAATACTCGCCCAAGCCGTCGGCGGAAAGCGCGACGAGCTGCTGCACGACGCCGAGGATGGGGTAGCCGATCCGCTCGGTCTGGGCCTTGAGCTTGACGAGATCGATGTTCTCGACTTTGCAGTGCCGCACGATCTCCGCGGTCGCGCGCTCGGGAATGATGCCGAGGCGGGCCTGGACGCGGGCGAGTGCCGCCTCGAAATCAAGGTAGCACTGGACCCGGTACTCGTCCGAGAAGATGCGGCGCATTGCCGCGGTCGAGAAAATATCCCGGAAGATCGCGGAATCGAGGGTCGTGGCGGGCATCGTGCGGTCTCCCCGTCATTGGATTATGGCATAATCATCTTGCACTCACGGGGTCTCGAGACAAAGATGCTTTCTCGAGTTGCCTCTCAGCCCCTTGGAGGGCGTCCGGGAAAGGACAGCGGCCATGTCGGATCTTCCGAAGAGCGTGCGGATCAACGAGGAGGGCCCGCGCGAGGGCTTCCAGATCGAGAAGGGGCCGATTTCGACGGCGCGCAAGGTCGAGCTGATCGACGCGCTCTCCGAGACGGGCCTCAAGCAGATTCAGGTGGTTTCCTTCGTGAGCCCCAAGGCGGTGCCGCAAATGGCCGATGCCGAGGAGGTGGTCGCGGGGTTCAAGAGGAAGCCGGGGGTGCGCTATACCGCCCTCTGGCTCAACGAGAAGGGCCTCGTTAGGGCGCTCGCCACCAAGCGCCTCGACATCGAGGGCTCATTGTCGCTCACCGCGTCCGAGAAGTTCCTCAAGCGCAACCAGAACCGCACGCTTGCGGAGAACGTCCAAGCCCAGCACAGCATTGTCGGCATGTACAAGGAGCACGGCGTTCCGGTCGACCGCGGCTCGATCATGGCGGCCTTCGGCTGCAATTTCGAGGGCGACATCGCCGTCACTACCCTCCTCGAGATCATCCAGGAGATGCTGGAGATCGCCGAGCAGCACCAGATCAAGATCAAGACCATCTCCCTTGCCGACACCATGGCCTGGGCGACGCCGGCGTCGATCAAGCGCGTGGTGGGGGCCGTGCGCGAGCGCTTCCCCGAGTTGAGGATCAATCTCCACCTCCATGACACGCGCGGCATGGGCATCGCGAATGCCTATGCCGGCCTCGAGATGGGGGTGGCGAGCTTCGATGCCGCGGTCGCCGGTCTCGGCGGCTGCCCCTTCGCGGCGCATGCCGGGGCCGCGGGCAACGTGTGCACGGAGGACCTCGTCTTCATGTGCGACGAGATGGGGATCGAGACCGGCGTCGACCTCGAGAAGCTCATCGAGACGGCGCGGCTCGCCGAGGACATCGTCGGCCACCCGCTGCCGGGCTCGGTGATGAAGGGAGGCAGCCTGAAACGCCTGCGCACGGCGGCGGGAGTGCACTGAGATGGCCCGGCGCAGCACCAAGGTGGCGAGCGAGCCGCAAGTGCGCTCGCTCACCCGCGCGGCCGGCGAGTTCGTCGCGGGCGTCGCGTATCAGGATTTGCCGGCGGACGCGGTGCGCACGGCGCGCACCGGCTTCACCGATTGCATCGGCACCATGATCGCCGGCAGCGTCGAGGCAGCACCCAAGCTCATGCGCCGGGTCCTCGGCATCGGTGGGGGCAGCGGCGAGGCCTCCCTCTATCTCGGCCAAGAGCGGGGCCCGGCCCCGGACGTCGCCTGGATCAACGGGGTCGCCGGCCATGCGCTCGACCTTGACGACGTGGCGTTGCGCGGCCATCCAAGCACCGTGCTGGTGCCCGCCCTCCTCGCCGAGGGCGAGGCGCTCGGCTCCTCCGGGCGCGATCTCATCACGGCCTATGTGGCGGGCTACGAGGTGTGGGCGGAGCTGGTGAGCCGCGAGCCCGACCATCATCACGAGAAGGGCTGGCACCCGACCGGCATTTTCGGTGCGATCGGGGCGGCGGCGGCGGCCGCGGCCCTCAGGAAGCTCGATGCCGCGAGTGCCGTCCACGCGATCGGGCTCGGCGCCTCGCAGGCGAGCGGGATCATGGCCAATTTCGGCACCATGACGAAGCCGTTCCACGCCGGCCGCGCCGCGCATGCGGGCATCATCTCGGCACGGCTTGCAGCTGCCGGCTTTACCGCGTCCGCGGATGCGCTCGAGCATCCCCAGGGCTTCCTCGCCGCGGTGTCGCCCAAGGGACGCGTCGACCGCGAATCGCCGCCGCGCGGCCTCGGCCAGGCCTGGCGCATCGTGGAGGAGGGGCTCAGCATCAAGAAATATCCCTGCTGCTACTGCACCCACCGCGCCCTCGATGCCATGCTCGATCTCGTAGCGGCCCGTCCGCTCGAGCCCGAGAGGATCAAGCGCATCACGGTCTCGCTGAGCAAGACCCACGCGACGATCCTGCGCAACCACCGGCCCTCGACCGGGCTTGCCGCGAAGTTCAGCATGGAGTTCGCCATGGCGGCGGCGGTGATCGCCCGTAGGGTGGGCCTCGCGGAGCTGACCGACGACTTCGTCAGGCGCCGCGACGTGCAGGAGCTGATGACGCGCGTCTTCCTTGAGCCTAACGAGAATTATGACACGGAATCGCTCGGCGGCTCGGTCTACGACCAGGTCATCGTGCATCTCGCGGACGGTATCGTGCTGCAGAGCGAGCAGG
>DATNIJ010000265.1:0-3541 GCA_035604475.1 Alphaproteobacteria bacterium | reverse complement strand
GTCGAGGGTCTCGCCGGCCAAGAGCTCGTCGACGGACTCGTAGACGCGGGCACCGGGGGAGGCCGCGAGAAACGCCTGCCGGCGCTGAGGCGCTGCGTCGGCCGCGGCGACGATCGCTGTGTCGCCGCGCGCGCGCCAGCCGGGCAGATGCCCTTTGGCGGCGACGCCGCCGAAGCCTATGAAGGCCCCGCGCAGGGGGGGTGCTTGCATCAATCGAGCGCGAAGCGGCGCTGAATGGCGGCGAACGACTGGTCGAGGATATCGACGCCGCGCAAGGCTTCGTCGTCGGTGATGACGAGGGGCGGGTTGATGCGGATGACGTGCGAATAGGACATGGTGACGAGGCCGCGCTCGAGCGCCTCGTGGAAAAGGGCGCGGGTGATGGTCTTGTCCAAGGGCTCCTTGGTCGTGCGATCCGCGACCATCTCGACGCCGATCATCAGGCCGCGCCCGCGCACGTCGCCGATGAAGCGGTATTTGTCCTGCAACTCCTTGAGGGCCGCGAGCATTTTGGCACCGACGAGCGCCGAATTCTCGACGAGCTTCTCCTTGAGGATGACCTCCATCGCAGCGAGCCCCGCGGCCGCGGCAAGCGGATTGCCGCCGTAGCTCGACGAGCTGCCGCTCGGCTCGCCGAAGGGCTTGGCCGACATGAGCTCGAGCGAGGAGGCGACCCCGCTCAGCGGAAAGCCCCCGCCCATGCCTTTGCCGATCGTCATGACGTCGGGTTTCAGCCCGGATTGCTCCAAGGCCCACATCGTTCCCGTGCGGCCGAATCCGGTCAGGGTCTCGTCGGCGATGAAGAGCGCGCCGATCTCTTGGGCGATCTCGCGCGCCGCGAGAACGAACTCGTCGGGCGGGATGACGTTGCCCGCGGTACCCTGCATCGGCTCCATGATGATGGCCGCGACCTCGCTTTGAGTATCGTTCTTGATCACGTTGCGCAGATGCTCGACACAGGCAAGGCCGCAGGACGGATATTGAAGATGCCACGGGCAGCGATAGCAATAGGCGTAGGGCGAGAGATGCATGCCGGGCGGAAACGGTCCCTGATGATTGCGATAGCCGCCGCCGAGCAGGCCGATGACGCCCGCGGTCTTGCCGTGAAAGCCGCCCCAGAAGCCGACGAATTCGAATTTCTTGGTGACCGACTTGGCAAGGCGGAAGGCGGCCTCGACCGCCTCGGCCCCGCCCGAGAAGAGCTGGAGGTGCGTAATCCCGTCCGGCAGGACGGAGCCCGCGAGCTCGAGGAAGCGCGCGCGCGCCTCCGTCGTGAAGCTGCCGAAGGTGGCGCGCTCGAGCTGCTCCTTGAGGCGCTCGAGGTAATGGGGATGGCAGTGCCCGAGGCTGCCGACGGCGACCCCGGCGACGAAGTCGAGATATTCGTTGCCGTCGACGTCGGTGATCGTCGAGCCCTTGGCACGGTCGACCGCGATTTGCGAAAAGAGCGCTATCGATTGCAGGCCAGGCGCCATCGTTCGGGCTTCGCGCTCGAAGACGGCCTTGGAGCGCGGGCCGGGAACGGCGCGGCGCTCGCCGACGGCATGGCCCGGCGCCTCGTTCGGTGGGCGGACGTCGTTCATGGCTCGATTCCCTGTCAGCCGACGGCGCGCAAGCGGCGCTGGAAACGCTCGGAGAGATGGGTTGCGATCGCGCGCGCGGCCTCGCGGCGATAGGGCGCATAGCTCGGCCAGGCATTGAGGTCGATGATCATCGGCGCGCCGCCCGGCTGGATGATGGCGTCGCCGCCGAAAATCTCCAACCCCAATGCCGCGGCGGCGCGAAACGCCACGTCATGCAGCCTCTCGACCTCGAATGCGTGACCGATCATGCCTTTGTCCCGATGATAGAACCATTCGAACCACACGGCACCCGCAGTGCCCTCCGCACCGCGTGCCACGCCGTAGAATTTGACGAGATCGCCGGGCACATGCTGCTGCGCCACGACGAAGGGAATGCTGCGCCCGGCGAAACGGTCCAGTGCCACGCGCCAACCCTCCTCGGACGCCGCGTACATTACGTCGTCCGTTTGCGTCGCGTGGAAATCATAGCGCTTGATCCAGGCGCAGGCGAGCGGCGGAGAGGCACCGGCATTCGTGGCGAGGACGTGGCTCGCCGGCGACGGTATGCCGTGCCGCGCGAAGAGCTCGACCATGCGGTGGCGATAGGTGTTGCGGATCGCATCCGGGGAGTTGACGACGACCGTACCGGCCCGCGTCGCCTCCTTGAGGCGATCGAGGATCTCGCCGCGCTCGCACATGATGAAGATGTTGGCCCCCGGGGTCTCGAGGGCCGCGTCGGCGGCATCGCTGGCGAGGAGCTCGACGCTGAAGCCCCGTTCCTCCAGTGCGGCACCCACGCTCTCGATGATCGCCGCGTCGTCCTCGACCCGCCCGGGCGAGTGCGCGGACTCGCGGTAGATGCCCCAGCAGGTTCTTTCGGCACTCATGAAACCTCGCCCCTGGTCACCCCACCGGCCATCACCCGCTCCGCCGCCGCGATGTCGCTGGCACGGTCGATGTCGAAGGCCCACGGCAAGACGACACCGTAGACCGGATAGTCTTCGGCCACCAGCCACCCGAGATAGTCGCGCAGACGTGCGAAGCCTCGGGTGGGCTCGGCCGGCCGTGTTGCGGGCAGCACGTAGAGGCCGGCCGTCACATGGCTGCCGCTCTCGCCGCCGAGCCGCCGGATGCGGCCGTCGGCCGCATCGAGCGCCGCCCACAGGGGTTTTTCATCGTCGAGGTGGGCGGTCAAGCCCAGCACGACGGCGTCCTCAGGGAAGCCGGCCGCAGCCTTCGCGAAGGTGCTGAAATCGTCCGTCGGCATGATGCCGTCGACGGTCGTGATCAGTGCCGCGGCCCCGGAGAGCCGCTCGGCGACGAGACGGAAGCTCGCGTAGGAGGAGGGTGTCGTGCGCACGATGAGTTCGAGCTCGAAATCGTCGCCGTGGCGCCTGAGCCATGCCTGGCAATCCTCACTCGCGTCGTTGACGATGACCGTCAGCCGGCGGATGCCGATGGCGCGAAAACGCGCGAGGGCGTGGCCGATCAGCGGGCGGCCGGCCACAGGCACCATCGCTTTGCTGCCACGATAGCCGTCGGCGCTGAGTCGGCTACCCTCGCCGGCGGCGATGATGCCGCCCTTGAGGATCGGCCGGCCGGATGTGCCGGTCATGCAAGACCTCCGCTAAATCTGCGAGCCGCACTACCCTGGACTGGCGGAGCTCCGCCTCGCCGGCCCGCAGCGTCGACGCCGACGCAGTGCTTGGTGCAATCCAGATGAAGCCCATGCCCATGCGCCGCGCACCCTCGCGGTCGCGGCGCAAGGAATCGCCGATCATGAGCGTCGTCTCGGGCTTGGCGCCGAGTGGGGCGAGGGCTGCGCGAAAAATCGCCGAGTCGGGCTTCCGCGCACCGACCCGATGGCTGTCGACAATGACATCGAAAAAAGCCGCCAAGCCGGCGCCGTGACACACCGCTTCGAGATTGCCGTAAAAATTCGAGACGATGCCCAGGCGGAAGCGTGCGCTCAGCGTTTC
>DATNIJ010000264.1:0-8844 GCA_035604475.1 Alphaproteobacteria bacterium | reverse complement strand
TCGCGGCTCGTCCACGGCAGCATCTCGTAGGCGTATGCCGCATGGAGGCCGACGAAGAGACCCCAGCCCAGGAGGACCTGATAGAACCAGGGATCGCCCGGAGTGGAAACATCGATCAGCAGAAGCAGGATGTTGACGATCGCGAAGAGCGAGAGATGGGTGTAGAAGAGACGCAGCGATTTGACCCGGCGCCAGGCCCACTGCTCGAGCTCGGCCTCGCGCGCGGCCTCGCGGGCGCCGATGCCCGGTGCGATCTCGATGGGCTCGCTGCCCGTGCCCCTGCTGCGTTGGTTTGCCGCCATCCCGCCGTTCCCGTGCCGCCCGTCCCGATCGGCGAGCGGAGCAATGCTAGCACGCCGCGGCTGCCATCGCGAGCCGGCTCAATGCGCGTGCTCCGCGGCGGGAGGCGGACGCTCGGGCTCGCGATCGAGCGCCGCAATTTCCCGCGCGAGCGCCGCCACACTCCCCCACCCGGTTTCCCGGCCCGGAATCCAGCGCGCACGCAGATAACCGGCCCGGTCGATCAAAAACTCCATGTGGGCCGGTAAGGGCAATACGCCTTCCGGGCCCGGAACCCTGCGAAAGAGGCTGTAGGCAGCGACCACATCGGGGTTGGGCTCGGCAAGAAGGGCGGAAAAGGAGGCAGCGGCCGCTTGCGAAGGGAGTGCCCCCTCGATCGGCAAGGCCACAATCTCGACCCCTTCGCGCGCGTATGCGGGCGCCGCCGCGGCAAGCGCTGCGAGGCGCGGGGCCGACTCGGGCAATGTATAGAGAACCATGAGCACAAGCGCCTTGCCGCGTGCGCTCGCGAGCGTCTGTTGCTCGTGGCCGGGGAGCTGGAAGGTGAAGTCGGGCGCCTGCACGGGCCGGAACGGCTCGACCTCGGCCGTCATGCCGTTCGCCGCTTCGGCATCGGCCTGGGCGCGCAGGAAGGCAATCACATCCCAGCGCTCGCGCTCGCCGAGGCTTTGCGCGAAGGGCGGCATCGCGCCGTCAGCGCTGCCGCTGCCGATCCACCAGAAGAGCGTGCCAACGCCCACGTGGAAGAGATGCGCGTCGGTGAGATCGCTGGGCTTGACCGAGCGCGTGTCGGCAACCGGGCCGTCGCCGTAGCCATAGGGGCCATGGCAGGCGGCACAATTGCCCTGATAGACCGCAAGCCCGCGGGCAATGGCGCCTGCATCATAGGGAACCGGGGAGCGGTAGTAGCTCGTCGGATAGGCGGCAACGAGAAAATCCGGCAATGCCATTGCCAATGCTGCGACGAGGACGAGAAAGCCGGCCGCGGTGCGCCACCAGATGCGGCTGATCAGCCCGATGAGCACGCCGGCGGCGCCTGCCAAGGCGAGCAAGGCGGCGAGTACGAGGATCGCCTCGCCGCGGGACGACAGGCCGAAGGCACTTGCGGCCAAGCGATAGGGAAACGGCCAGTCGGGCTGTTGATGGGCGGCAGGCACGGTGCCGACAAGCGTGCCCACGAGCGCAAGGATCGTGATGCCAATGAGGGTCTCGATGAAGGCGTTGCGGCGCAACGCGTGAAGGGCTGCCTCCTTGGCGCGGCGCGGCACGGCCTCCGCGGCGAGGTGCTTCATGAGGTGCCAGCGATTGAACGCGGCGAAGGCCACCATGACGAGGAGGAGCGCGAGTTTACCTAAGAGGATGCGGCCATAGACTGTGCCGACCAGCGCCGGAATACTGCCGACGAGAAACCAGCTGTTGACGAGCCCGCTCGCGAGCAAGGTGGCGACGCTCACCAGCCCGAGGGCCGAGAAGCGCGGCGTTGCCGCTTGCGCGATGCGGAACCAGCCGCGTGCTGCCTCATCGCTTGCGCGCGTGAGGAGAAAGACGAGGCCGGGGAGCGCCCCGATCCAGGCACCGGCGGCGAGCAGGTGGAGCATGTCGGCCCCAAGATGGATGTCGCCGTCCGCGCCGCTCTCGTCGCCGGCGTGGCCGGCCCAGCCGGTGGCGGCGAGGAGGAGAGCCGCGAGCGCCAACGCGAGCGTCGCGGGCGAGCTCGCTTCGAGCATGCCGCCGCGGCGCCACAGGATGGTGACTGTCGGCACGAGGCAAGCCGCGAGCGCCATGCGCATGAGCCACACGTGGCCGAATTTGGTAGCGCTCAGGACCAACGCCAGGATGCGCGGCTCGAGGGCAGCACCGAGCGGGCGGCCGCTCATGCTCGCGGCAAGAAGCCAAAGCCAGAGGAGCGCGGTGAGAACGGTGGCGCCAAGTGCCGCCGCGACGACGTGGGCGAGGAAGCCCCGCAGCCTTCCTCCTTCCGCAGTCGCGCGCGCCGCGGCCGCGACGGCGGGCCGCGCCACCGTGCGGGCGAAGACCAAGCTGCCGAAGAGCAGCAAGACGCTCGCATAGTGGCCCGTCCGGACGAGACCGCTCAGGAGGAGGAGCGGGTCCATGGCTCGCCGGCAAGGGTGCTGCGCCAGCTCACGGCACGATATGGATCGTGAAGCTGCCCGTGGTGGTGTGCGTGTCGACCGAGGTGACCCGCCACATCACCTTGTAGTCGCCCGGCGCAAGGGCCGGCAGCGAGAGCTTGAGGAGCTCCCTGTCCTGCGCATCGACGGTGCTGTCGCCCTTGTCGACCTGCTTTCCGCTCGCATCCACGACCTTGACGGAGCTGAAGGCGGGCTCGAGCGCCTGGGTGAACCAAAGCCGCAACTCGGGCGGAGAGCCGTGCACCGTGCTGCCGACGGCCGGAAGGGCGTGATCGAGGAAGGCATGGGCGCGCACATTCACGGCACTCGAGGCGAGTGCCGCGGCGGCGAGAAAGGCAAGCGCCGTGCGTTTCATGGCTCAATTGCCGAAAATGGGTTTGCCGAGGCTCTTGGGGAATATGTCGTCGAGATAGAGATGGAACTGGGCGATCACCCCGATTCCGGTGTTGGTGGCTTTGGTCGCCGGAATCAGGGCCTCGAGGCCGAGCTGCCACGCGTCGCCTTCGTAAAGCACGCCGGGTGCGATGGTTCCGGTCACCGCGCCGCCGGGGGCGCCGCTCGCGGGAACGTCGAGCGACATCTCGACGAGCGGGATAATGCGGCGGATGAAACCCGGCAGGCCCATGTCCTTGACGTGCTGTTGCAGGTACGGAATGGAATATTGCAGCGAGGCGCCGACCACCCATTGGTTCGCCTTGCTGTTGGGCCAGTCTGAGATCTGATACTGCAGCTCACCGGTGATAGCGAGCGGCCGCAGGAGGCCGATAGGCAGATCGCCGAGACCCTTGCCGAAATAGAGCGTCGGCGTGGTGCTGCCGACGGGATCGTCCACCGCCGCGGAGCCCGTCCCGCCGAACTGGCGCACCAGCCCGACCGAGGTCATGAACTCGTGCTCGGGATTGACGTAGGCGCGGTATTTCAAGGTGAATGCCGGATTCTGCCAGCCGCTGGCGCTGTCGCCGCCGTCGAAATGCAAGCTTGTGTAGTCGGCGTTGATGTTGAAGCCGAGATCGTCGGTGATGGTCTTGTCCCATTCCGCGCCGAAGTCGAACTCGCGCGAGCCCGGCCCGCTACTGGTCGCGCTGTTGTGAATGGTGGAAAAGGTGGGAAGCGACAGCTCGTCGCCCACGGCCGGATCGTCGATGACGATGGTCGCGGGGAAGACGCGGTCGCCGGCGATGCCGTGCGCCGCGGCTGGCCGGGTTTCGATGATGACGGACGCGAGCGAGGCCACGAGCGCCGCGAAGCCGGCGAGGGCAGGCATGGACTGAAAGCGCGCGCATGTGCGAACGCGGCGCGCAAGCGAAGGGTTTGCTGGTTGCAGCATTTGCTTTCTCCCATCCGGGTTGACGGGGCGGCCGCGCGCGAGCGGCGCTGGCAGCCGCGACGGACGGCACCCTCGCTCTCGCTCTCGCTCTGCCGCGGCAAGCCGACGGTCGGCAGGGGTCGGCAGGATGCAAGGGCGCTTGCGGAGCGGCACAATGCCGGTCCGGCGCGTCAGGCTTCGGTGGGAGGCGCTCTCGGTTGGGCTTGGAAGGCGAGTTCGACGCGCTTCACATCGTTGCGCGTGGTCGGCATGGGGCTCGTGGGTTCCGCCGCGACGTGCTCGAGCTCGATCGTGGCCGGGGCCAGCGAAGCCGAGACGATCGGCACCGTCTGGCAGATCGGACAGTCGGGATGGCTGACCGGCTGGTGGTGGGGGGCTGGCGTCGCGGGCGGGGCTGCCGCGCCATGATGCCCGGCAGGGAAGGGCGTGAGGCGGAGCGGGACCGACGGCCCGCTCCAGCCTTCGCAGCCGAGATGGAAGTGCGCGGTCGTCAGCAGGATTTGCAACAGGAGTGCTGCGATGGCCGTCCAGCCGACGTCGTGCCGCCACGCAGCCAGCCGGGCCGCGGAACACCCTCTCATGCGAAAGGCTGCAAGGCGCAACCCCCACCTCCCTTGCCCGCCCGCCGGCTCCCTAGTTGAGCGCGCCGATGCTCTCTCATAGCGCAGGGGAGGGAATTGCGCCAGCGCGGCCGGGCAAGTCTCACCGGGATGTGATGGCTAGAGCCGGTCGACCGGCAGCTTGAGGTAGACGACGCCGTTCGACTCCGCGGGCGGCATGTTGCCCGCGCGCATGTTGACCTGGATCGACGGCAGGATCAGCGCCGGCGTCGCCAGCCCACGGTCGCGCGCGGTGCGCATGGCGACGAACGCGTCCTCCGACATGCCGTCGCGGACATGGATATTGCGCGCTCGTTGCTCGGCGACGGTGGTTTCCCAGGCGAAGGAGTCGCGCCCCGACGCCTTGTAGTCGTGACACATGAAGAGGCGGGTCTCGGCGGGGAGTGCTAAGATGCGCCGGATCGAGCGGTAGAGCGTGCGCGCGTCGCCGCCCGGGAAATCGGTCCGCGCCGTGCCGTAGTCGGGCATGAAGAGCGTGTCGCCGACGAAAGCGGCATCCACGATGCGATAAGTGATGCAGGCCGGCGTGTGGCCCGGCGTCTCGATGATCTCGATCGCGAGCGCGCCGAGCGGCAGGCGCTCGCCGTCGTGCACGAGGCGGTCGAACTGGCGGCCGTCGGCGGCCATGTCCGAGGCGTTGAAGACCTCCTTGAAGAAGGCCTGGATCTTCGTGACGCCGATGCCGATCGCGACGCGGGCGCCGGTCGCGCTCTTGAGGTACTGGGCGGCGCTTAGATGGTCGGCATGGACGTGCGTCTCCAGAATCCAGACGACGCGAAGCTCGGCCGCGGCGGCCGCGGCGAGGATGGCCTCGGCGGAGCGCGTCGCGCTGCGTCCGGACCGCGCGTCGAAGTCGAGGACCGGGTCGATCACCGCACTCTCGCGGGTCGAGGGATCGGACACAAGGTAGGAGACCGTGTTCGTCGGCTCGTGGAAGAAGGCCTGGATAAGCGGACTCATGGCATTGCCCTGCCGAAGCGGAACCTTCCTTGGAAGCCGGGCGCATTATACCGCGCGCGCAAATCTTCTCCGTGCCGAAAACGCGCGCGCAATCCCATCGACAGGGCGGTGCGGAAATGATCGAATGCGGCCGCCATTCGCAAATGCTGCACGAGGGAGGAGATTGCCATGATCGAGCTCTACACCGCCGCGACTGGCAATGGCCGGCGCGCGACGCTCATGCTCGAGGAGTGCGGGCTTGCCTATCACGCCCACAAGATCGAGATCGGCAAGGGTGCCAACAAGCCGGCCGAATTCCTCAAGCTCAATCCGGAAGGCACCGTGCCGGTGATCGTCGATCCCGAGGGGCCGGGCGGCAAGCCGCTCGTGCTCAACCAATCGGGCGCCATCTTGCTCTATCTCGCCGAGAAGACCGGGAAGCTCGTGCCGAAGGACTCGGCCGCGCGGGCGCTTGCCCACCAGTGGATGATGCTGTCGCTCAGCGACATAGCTCCCGCCAGCAGCGGAATCTTTTACGCGACGATGCTCCTGCCGGAGAAGTCGCCAGCGGCGGCGAGCTTCTTCGAGACGCGCTTGCTCGATCTTTGCCGCGTCGTCGACCGCCGGCTTGCTGCCGCCGCCTATCTCGCGGGCAGCGAGCTCAGCATAGCCGACGTGGCGCTTTACCCGGTCATCGCGGGGCGTCAGGCGCTGGTGGAGAAGGCCGAGGGCCTTGCCAATCTCAAGCGTTGGGCCGCGGCGCTTGCGGCCCGCCCCACCGTTGGGCGCGCCCTCAAGGTCGCGGCCTGAGACTCGTCCGGCCATGCTCGAGCATGTGACGGCCAAGCCGAGCGCCCCGCAACGCGTCGTCGTGCTCGGTGCCGGCGGCTTCGTAGGCGGCGCCAGCGCCCGGCTCCTCGCGGCGCGAGGCATTCCGGTGCTCGCACTCGGCCGTGCAACGCTCGATTTGCTTGCGCCCGACGCGGGCAGGCAGCTTGCGGATCGCCTCCAGGCTCAAGACACGCTTCTCATCGTCTCGGCGCTCGCACCCTGCAAGGACGCGGCGATGCTCACGGCCAACCTGCGCATGATGGAGGCGGTCGGCGCGGCGCTCCAGAAGGTAGCGGTGGCGCATGTCGTCTATATCAGCTCCGATGCGGTCTATCGCGACTCGGCGACGCCGCTTGAGGAGACCTCCTGCGCCGAGCCCGGCTCGCTCCACGGTGCCATGCACCTTGCGCGCGAGCTGGTCCTGAGGGGTGCTTTCAAGGGGCCGCTCGCCGTCCTGCGCCCGAGCTTGCTTTACGGTGCCGCCGATCCCCACAACGGCTACGGGCCGAACCGTTTCCGTCGCCAAGCGGCCGCCGGCCAGGAGATCCTCCTCTTCGGCGAGGGCGAGGAGCGGCGCGATCACGTGCTGATCGACGACGTGGCCGAGCTCGTCGCGCGGGTGATCGCAAGGCGAAGCCGCGGCACCCTCAATGTCGCGACAGGGGAGGTGCATTCGTTCCGCGAGATCGCCGAGCGCATCGCCGCCTTCTTCGCTCCGCCGGCGAGCATCCGAAAGCTTCCGCGCGAGGGCCCGATGCCGCACGGCGGCTATCGGCCCTTCGATATTTCGGCCTGCCGCGCGGCTTTCCCCGATTTCCGCTACACCTCGCTCTTGGACGGACTCGCGATCGCTCAGCGCGACTCGCTCGCGGCGGAGGGACGCTCGCGCGCCTGAGGACCAAGGCGCTGGGGCAGCCGCCGCGCCGGGGCCGAAGGGCTAATCCTTGCGTGGCACGGCGCGCTGCTCGCGCGCCTTAATGCGCTTGCGCCATTGCCGTTCGCGCTCTTTTGCGAGCTGCAAGGCGACGTGAAGCTGCTCGATGAGGGCCTGGCTGCCCGATCCCGAGGCTTGGTTCATCGCCAGGAGAATCTTGTCGGTCAGCCGGCGATTGAGCTCGGGCACGTTGAAGGCATGAATCTCGTACCCGACGCTTTGGCACGAATTGATTTGCAGCCCGGTGCCCTCGAGCTTCTGGCGCAACGAGGATATGGCCTCCCGGACGGACTCCGCCGACACGGCCTCGTGCGCACCGCGCCTGGAGCGGGAGAGCGATGTCACGGAGGTGACCTGGCCGCGGTTGTTCAGCAAGATGCGAAGAACGCGTGTTTCGAGCGGCTGCAAGGGAATGCTACGGCCCTGGAAGCGAATGACGTTGCCGCCGATGTCGAACTCGAAATTGCTCTCTCCGACGCTGCCCGTAATCGTCTTGTCTCTCGTCATCGGCTCAATCCGCTGAGGGCCGGGCGGGAGCAGGAATGGCGCTGCGGCGCTCGACCGCTTTTTTACGGATCGGACGAACCGGCCCGATGATGTGAACGGCATTTTCGCGCTCCTGATCGGCATCATTCCGACGTTTAAGGAGACGAGGGCGCAGGTTCGCCCGGCATTCCTCGAACTCGCCTGATGCGTAGGCTAAGCGGAAAAATATAAAACAAGGTTACGATTTGGGGCGGGCCTGGTTAGGGCAAGTTCCGGCTGGATGGAATCGGTGCGGCCTTCGAGACGCGCCCTTCGGGCGCTCCTCAGGCTGAGGAGGTTCTTTGTGCAATCATGAATCTACCTCATGCTGAGGAGCGGTGCGAAGCACCGCGTCTCGAAGCACGCACCGCGCCTATGCAATCGGAACTTGCTCTAGAAATCGCACTCGACCGCATCCGCGAGCTCGGCGAGCGAAGTGAAGTGGTAGTCGGGTTGACCCGTCACCCCGTGGTGTCGTCCGCTCGCGCATTCCTTGACACCCCGCGGCAAAGTAACTACATTTAAGTAGTTATAGGGGAGATGGTCTCCTTGCGCTGGACGTGGGATGCGAAGAAGAATCGTGACAACAAGCGGCACCATCATCTCAGTTTCGAGACGGCGGAGCTTGTCTTCGATGACCCTCTTGCGGCCTCGCGAGAGGACCCACATTCCCGCGAGCCCCGCTGGCAGACCATAGGTCGCGTTGGACCGGTCGTGCTCTTCGTCGTCCACACTTGGCCCGAGCCCGACCGGGAAACCGGAGAAGAGGTCGGCCGCATTATTTCCGCGCGCAAGGCAACGCCTCGCGAGAGGAGGGCGTATGAGGAAGGCTTCTTCTAAAAAATTGACCGCCGAGCAGCGCCGCGAACTTAAAGCGCTCGCAGAGCTTCCCGATCGCCGCATAGATACGCGCGCAATACCCGAGGTTCCGGATTGGTCGGGCGCCAAGCGAGGCCTGTTCTATCGTGCGGTGAAGCAGCAAATCACTTTGCGGATCGATGCGGACGTCGTGGCTTGGTTCAGGAGACATGCGCTAAAGGGCTATCAAACCGACATCAACCGCGCCTTGCGGGAGCACGTGAATCGACACGAGCGCAAGGCCGGTTGACGCCATCGGGAGCTTGCTGCCGCCGATTGCTGGCCGATAGAGCAAATCCCGAAAGCATGGAATCACCCCCTCACCCAGCTTTGGCTAAGCTCGGCTTCGCCTCGCTA
>DATNIJ010000263.1:0-5125 GCA_035604475.1 Alphaproteobacteria bacterium | reverse complement strand
CTCCTCGGCAAAGCGCAGCCCCTCAGCCAGCGCCACCCCGCGCGGCAATATGAGCTCGACCGCATCCTCCGCCGGATCGATGCGCAGCGAGAGGTGGCGCGCGCGCCGGCTCTGCCGCATCTTGAGCGGAATGGCGCGCCCCGCGACCGTGACGCTCGCCACCACCCGGGCACTCGGAGGCGCCGGGTCGGCGAACCGCTCTGCACCCTGCTGGCGTGCCCAATGCCGCATCTAGGGGTCACCTCCCCAGAGACCATACCAGATTTTGGGATAGCCATGCCAGAGCCGGGCTCGGGGTGCTGCGGGTAGCCGCCACCCGAGTCTAAGCGTGCTCGCGGATGAAGGCGGCTATTCGCGGGGCGATCGCCTGGCGCCAATGGTGGCCGTAGAAGAGTGCGAGGTGGCCGGCCGCGGGCTCGAGATGATGGGCGCGGCGAGCCGAGGGGATGGCGGGGCAGAGCTCATGCGCCACGCGCGTCTGGCCCGGCGCCGAGACGTCGTCGAGGCCGCCCTCGATGGTGAGGAGTGCCGGACGCCGGAGCAGGCGCGTGTCGACGGGCAAGCCGCGCCACGCCATGGTGCCGCGCGCCAGCCTGTGCTCCTGGAACACGTTCGTCAGCGTCGCGAGAAAGAATTCCGCGGGGAGATCGAGCACCGAGAAGAAGCGGTCGTAGAAGCGGCGGTGGGCGTCAGCACCCTCGAGGTCGCCGTCCAAGAGCCGGCCGAAGAAATCCCAATGCGCGTCCATGTGGCGGCCAAGGTTGTGCGAGATGTATCCCGCGAGCTGGACGAAGCCCGGCAGCACGTGTCGCCCCGCCCCGCGATAGCCGAGCGGCACGCGCGAGATCATGGTGGCCTCGAAGAGGGAACGCGGCTGGCGCGCGGCGAGGAGCTGGGACGGGGTCGAGTTGACGCGCGTGTCGAGGGGGCCTGCTACGAGCGTGAGCGTGCGCGGCTCCGCACCGTCGCCCGCGCGCGCGAGGAGGGCGGCCGCCGCCAAGGTCGGTACCGTCGACTGGCTGAAGGCGACGACATGGAGGTCGGGCCCGAGCTTGCGCAGAAAGCCGATGAGATAGTCGATGTAGCCGTCGAGGTCGAAGGGACCGGCAGCCCGCGGCACCTCGCGCGCATCGTGCCAGTCGGTGAGGTAGACCTCGTGCGCCTGGAGCAGCGTGCGGACGGCGTCGTTGAGGAGCGCGGAGAAGTGCCCGGAGAGCGGTGCCACGACGAGGAGTGCCGGATCCCGCCGCCGGGTCTTTCGCGCGAAATGGCGCAAGGTGCAGAAGGGCAGCGACGCGGCGATGCGCTGCTCGACCGCCACGGGGACGCCGTCGATCATGACATTTGCGATGTCGAAGGCGACATTGCGGTGCTGACGCGTCGTTCGGGCGAGGATCTCGCAGGCGGCCGCGGCGGCACGACCGAGGCGATGGCCGTTCGGCAGAGCGAAGAGCGTATCCGCGACAAGCCGAGTTGCCTCGGCGGCGAGGGCCACCGGCGCCCAAGCCGCGCGCTGCATCTCGTAAAACTGATAGATCATGCCCTCTCCGCCCGGGGGATTTGCGCTCGCGCGCTCATCGAGCGAGGCCTTTCTACAGTCTCCGCCGGCCGAGGCCAACGCGAAACTTGGCGCTTAAGGTCGTCTCGGAGCATTTGCTTCGGCGCGTGACGGCACAGTGGCCCCCCTGGCTCAGAGGAACCTGCCGATCGCCTTTGCCATCTGCGCGGCCGGGGTCTGCGGCGTGAAATGGGTGAGATAGCGGCCGTCGGGACCGATGAGGTAGACGAGACCGGAATGGTCCATGAGATAGTCGTCCTTCCCCCCACCCTTGGCCGGCACCTTCGCATAATAGACGCGGTAGGCCTTGGCGACGGCGGCCACCTGCTCCGGCGTGCCGGTGAGGCCGATGAGGCGCGGGCTGAAGTGGCTCACATACTGCTTCATCGTGTCCGCGGTATCGCGCTCGGGGTCGATCGTGATGAAGATGGGCTGCACCGTGCGCGCCTTGTCGCCGAGTGCCTCGAGGGCGTCGCTGATGGCCTGAAGCTCGGTCGGACAGAGGTCGGGGCAGTAGGAGTAGCCGAAATAGACGAGCATGAACTTGCCGCGGAAATCGCCGTCCGTGCGCGTATTGCCGTCCTGATCGATGAGGGTGAAGGGTCCGCCGACGAGCGTCGCAGCACCGCTCCCCGGCGCCGGCGTGCCGTACCTGTCGAGCACGAAAAGCCTCAAGGTGAGGCCGAGTGCCACGGCGGCGAGCACGAGGGCGAGGACGAGAGTGATGCGCGTGAGGCGGGGACGCTCGATCATTCAGAATCGCTCGCGCTCGATCTGGCGCCGCATCGCTCGCCTCACTGGCTATCTTGCGGCTTCATCTGCGGCACCGAGCCCGGCGCGTACTCGCTATAGCCCTTGTGCGCCATGCAGGCCCGGTAGATGTCGCCTTGCTGCCGCGTCGCGGCCGTGCTCCCCCCTCCCTGCGCGGTCGGAGGAACGAGGAACCCGTAATTGTCGGCCTCGGCGACGCAGGCCTTCTGGTCGCGTCTGAGCTCCACCTGGGTGACGCCCTCCTTGCTCCACACCGCGCTTGTGGGCGCGCTACAGGCGGAAAGCGCGAGTGCCGCCGCAAGCGCCGCCGCTCGGGCGATCCTCAAGCACTTCCCGCGCGGCGGCGCACATTCTCGCTCCGAAAATGCAATCATGCCACGCATATAAGTCGAAATCGGAAATTTCGCCACTGCTAAGGCGCCTTCCGCACGAGCCCCTGCGGCGGGCGAGCATCCGAGCGAGGGACTGCGAACGCGCAAGGTTCCGCAAAGTCACCGAGATGCGCTAAGATCGGGTACCGCGGAAAGCGGGATGCCGGGGATGGTTGAAAGGACCGAAGAATGACGAGAGTAGTGCGGCTCACCCTCGCGTGCGCACTACTGCCGCTCTTCGCGATAGCGGCAAGAGGGCAGCTATTCGACCCGTTCCAAGGCAACGCGCTCATCGCGATGGCAAAGGCAGGCAACTACGCGGCGGTCGAGGAGCGCCTTAACGAAGGCGACAGCCCCAATTCGATCGGCGAGAACGGGGTGAGCGCTCTCATCGTGGTGAGCCAGACCGGTCGCTGCGATATCGCCGTGTTGCTGCTCAAGCGGCAAGCGCGCACGGACATAAAGGACCGGGAGGGCAATACCGCTCTCATGTATGCGGCCCAGCGCGGAAATCTTCCTTGCCTCGAGGCGCTCATCGCCGCGCGCGCCGACGTGAATGCCATCAACCGCCAGGGCGAGACCGCGCTCATGAAGGCGGCGCGAAGCGGCAAGGTCGATGTCATCAAGGCGCTCATCCAAGCCAAGGCCGACGTGACGGCGACGGACTTCAGCGGTGCCACGGCACTTTCCTACGCCGAGGGCGCGCGGCAGGGTCAGGCGGCCGAAGCGCTTCGTGCCGCAGGGGCCCGCAAATAGAGCCCCGTTACTAGGAGCCTGACCCGAGCATGGCTACGCCGTCCTTGGCGTCGTGGGCGGGCGAGCCGCTCTCGATCCTCCTTGCCGCTCTCTTGCTCGACGCGCTCTTCCCGCCGATGACGGCACTCACGAGGCTCGTCCCCAATCCGGTCAGCGCCACGACCGCATTCGCGCGCTGGCTCAGAAGGCGGCTCGACCGGCCGTACCGTAGCGCGGGCACTCGATTGGTGCGCGGCGTGCTCGCGACCGCAGTGATCGTGGGCCTCGCGGCAGCACTCGGCTGGGGTGTTGAGACGCTCTCAGCGCGCACCCCTTACGCCGTTCCCCTTGAGGTTCTGCTCCTCGTCCTCGTGCTTGGCCAGCGCCGCACCTTCGCGGAGGTGCGCGCAGGCGCAGAGGCGCTCGCCCGCGGCCCTGCCGGGCTCGTCGGCGCGCGCGTCCGTGCTGCGTGGCTTTTGGCGCCGGGGTGGGACGCGACGGAGCTCGATGCGTATGGCGTCGCGCGGATCCTGGTCGAAGCCGCCGCCGTCAGCTTCGCCGAGCGGGTGGTGGCGCCGGTTTTTTGGTTCCTGCTTCTCGGCCTGCCCGGCGCTTTGGGGGCCGTGGCGGCCAACGCGATCGCCGAGCGCGGACCGCGAGCCGGCCGCTTTTCCCGCCCTGCGGTGCGACTAGACGATGCGCTGCAGTTTCTGCCGATGCGGCTCGCCGCGTTCATGTTGGCACTCGCGTCGCTCTTCGTGCCGCGGGCGCATCCGATTGCGGCCGTCGAGGCCATGACGAGCGATGCCGCCAAGCATCCGACGCTCAACCGCGGATGGCCGATTGCGGCGATGGCGGGGGCCCTTGGACTAAGGCTTGCGGGGCCGCAGCGCAGGGCCGGCGGCGGCGCCAGCGAAGGAGCCTGGATAGGCGACGGCCGGCCGCAGGCCGAGTGGCGCGACGTTGAGCGAGCGCTCTATCTTTTCGTGCTGGCCTCAGTCATCAACGCAGCGCTCATAGCATTCCTCGAAATTCTCGAGCAGACGATCTGAGGCCGAAGCTTGCGGCCCCTTGCGGCCCTTCATCCGGCCGCTGCCGCGTGCGAGGCGCGCACGGGTGCCGTGCTCCAAGCACCCGTCACTGCGCCGCCTGCAGCGCTTGGCGCAGAGCGTCTGCCTTGGGGTTCGAGTATTTGTTCCCCAGCACGATATCGCGCGGGGTCAGGCCCTGGCCGTAGAAATCCGCATTCCAATCGTCGCGCTTGACGATCAGCGAGCCCTCGAGCGAGCCACCGGCGAAGAGGCCCTCGGTGCGCGCGAAGGCGACGATGTCGGCACCCGCCGCGGTCGTCGTGGCGCCCGACAGCCCCTGTCCCACCGGGCCGATGGCGACGCTCACGTCGACGCCGAGCTTGACCTGATTGTCGATGACGGCGTCGAGGCCGCGCTCGGTCAGGATTACCAGCACGGCCGAGGAGTTTTGGAAGCCGATCTGGAAGCCGAGGCTGCCCGCGCCGACGGTATAGAAGGCCGGATAGCCCCACGCGCCATTCTGGTCCTTCGCGATCAGCACGCCGCTGCCGCCTTGCGCGCCCACGATGAAGGCGCCCTTGAGCTGGTTGGGAACGATGAGGACCGCCTTGGCCAGCTTCATGTGACGCTTGAGCTGGGTATAGTTCGGGTCGTTGTAC
>DATNIJ010000262.1:0-2291 GCA_035604475.1 Alphaproteobacteria bacterium | reverse complement strand
TTCAGAACGGCATGAAATACGCTATTCTTGTGTCGCATGGCGTTGATCCTTTCCCGTGTCCCGAAACGTCGCCAAACGCTCGTGACCGAGTAGAATCAATGCCATGCACCTTGTCCACAAAATCTAAACCGGACAGCCGTGGGCTTGACCCGGCAATCCATGGACCCTCGGGTCAAGCCCGAGGGTGACGATTAGGGGAATGCTTCCAGTTGAGCAGAACATGCTCTAAATCGAACGCGAGCTTCACTCGAATTTATGTATGTACAATAAATCCGCTTGTCAAGATAGGTCGGGTGCTGGTGATGCTTTCCGCTCTGCCCCCGCCTCCGCGACGAGCCAATCGCGGAAGGCGCGCACCTTGGTGCGCTCGAGGGCCTTGGGCGGCAAAACGATGTAATAGGCGAGCGGCACCTTGAGCTCGAGCTCGAAGGGCTTGACCAGGCGCCCGGTCGTGAGGTCCTCCGCGATCAAGGCCGTGCGCCCGAGCGCCACCCCTTCGCCGTTGATCGCCGCCTGCAGCACCATGCTCGAATGGCTGTAGATGGGCCCGCGCGACGCATCGACGCCCTCCACCCCGGCGGCCTTGAGCCATTCGCGCCAGCCGATCGCGGTGGCCTCGCCGAGATCCTCCTGGCGCAGCGCATCCTCCTCGTGGAGCAGCGTGTGGTGCTTGAGGTCCGCGGGCTTGCGTAGAGGGTGGGCCCCGCGCCGCAGTGCCGGGCTGCAGACCGGCACGTAATCGTCGGCGATGAGGCGCTCGACCATGAGGCCCGGATAGCGGCCGCGCCCGTAGCGGATGGCGAGGTCGACGTTCTCGCGCGCGAAATCGATGAGCTGGTCGTTGGCCTGGAGCCGCACGTCGATCTCCGGATGAAGCGCGCGGAAGCGCACGAGACGCGGCATCAGCCATTTGTTGGTGAAGGAAAAGGTCGTGCTGACGGTGAGCCCGCCCTTCTCCTCGCGCGCACGCAGCCGCTCGCTCGCCTCCTTGAGCCGCTCGAGCAGCTCGCGCACGGTCCCGGCATAGGCCTGGCCCTCGTCGGTCAAGCGCAGGGCGCGGTTGAGGCGGCGGAAGAGCTTGACCCCGAGCGCCTCCTCGAGCGCCTTCACTTGTCGGCTCACCGCACCATGGGTGACGTTGAGCTCGAGTGCCGCCTTGGTGAAGCTCAGATGCCGGGCCGCCGCCTCGAAGTCGGGGAGCGCCTTCAAGGGGGGCAGACGAGGGGCCATCATTCCTTCCTTTCACGTGATTTTAACTCACGTGTCATAAGAGAACAAATCGGTTGTTGGCAAGCGAAAAACGCCTTAATTCTCGCCTCAAGAGAATGGTTCAAGCAATGGCGGATGGGTTTTGGCCCCTCCCCTTATTTGTGAGGAAAATGAAGATGACCGCGATGCAAATGCAGGCCTGCCGCGCAGGTGCGGGTGGCGAGGGTTCGGCCCTGCGGACGAGGCGCCAGAGAGCGGCCCCGGCGTGGCAAAGGCTAGGTGCCGCGCTCGACGAGGCGGGGCGGCGCTTGGAGGAATGGCACCGGCGCGCGCGCGCGCGGCGCGAGCTCATGGCGCTCGGCGACGACGGGCTCAAGGACATCGGGCTCGGCCGCAGCGAGGCCTACCGGGAATACAGCAAGCCCTTCTGGCGCGGTTGAGGCGGCGAGAGAGCGCTCGCGAGGTCCCGCCCTCGAGAAATCCGTTGCGGGACCTCGCGGCGGCACGCATCATCGCCTTCCATCCAGCGAGCGAGGGCGGCGTCATGATCGTGGTGATCTTCGAGGTGATCCCCAACGAGGGCCGCGCGCACGAGTATTTCGATCTCGCGCAGGAGCTTGCCCCCGAGCTCGACAAGATCGACGGCTTCATTTCGGTCGAGCGCTTCGAGAGCCTTGCCGACAAGGGCAAATATCTCTCGCTCTCGACCTGGCGCGACGAGGCGGCGGTCGAGGCGTGGTATCGTCACTCCGGCCACCGCAGGGCGCAGGCGAAGGGCAAGGCGCGCATCTTCAAGGATTTCCGCATCCGCGTCGCCGCCGTCCTGCGCGATTACGACTTGGCGTCGCGGCGCATAAAGCCGGTGCCAATGGACGCCGAGACGCCCGCGTAGCAGTAATTCGGCTGAAGAGCGATATCCGGTCGAGTGGAAATGCTCGTTTCGTCACCCCCGCGTAAGCGCTAGTTGATGCACACATCGTCGCGCCGACGCCAGTCGCGACAAGTCCCTCTCCCGCGCCGACGGGAGAAGGCAAGAAATCCCTCTCCCGCAAGCGGGAGAGGGAAGGGGCCCATCCCGAAGG
>DATNIJ010000261.1:0-7132 GCA_035604475.1 Alphaproteobacteria bacterium | reverse complement strand
AGAATTCCTTTGGTGGCTATACCGGCTTCAAGGAGTTTGTCATGGTGCCCGCAGGGATAGCGATTGAGGGCACAAACCCAGAATTCACGCGTCTATGGAACGCACACTGTGCGGGAAAGCCTATCCGATATCTACCGGATGATCGCCTACCGGATTAGGCGCACGTGGGAGGCGCCCCATGTCTAGGATTGATCCGAAGCATCGAGGGAAACTCCTTCCCGGAATAGCCGCAACGCACCGCAGGACACTCGCGAGTTATCGCCGGGATGCGCGCCGCGTAGGCATCTTAATCAGAGTCGAAATTCTAGGGCCGGGCAAAGGGCAATGCCCTGTAGTCGACGCTCAGCGGGGTGAGGTCTATTCCCTCGACGAGGTTCCGAAGCTGCCGCTCAAAGGGTGTGTGCGCTCGCCATGCTGCGCATGCTGCTACGCGCCTGTGACAAAATAGCGAGCTAGGACTTCCCGTCCGTGTGAGGACAGCATCATGAAAAACTCAACCCAGCACCGGCTTGCAGACTATCCAACTTATGTTAAGGCGATTGGAATGATTGCCCTTGAAACCGTTGATTTAGAGCTTCAGCTTGCCGTTCTGTTCTCTCGAATGTTGTCCATACCACCCAAGGTCGGCAGAGCCATATACATGTCCCCTAAAAGTGACCAAGCGCGTCTTGACATAATGCGAAACGCGGCACACGCGGCCTTTGACCCAAGACCAAAATCCAACCCTACTTCTATGCTCGCTCGGCGAAAGGCTAATGCACTGAAAAAGGTATTAGCCTTGGTGAGTCGCAGCCAAGGTTCAATCAATTATCGCCACCGCACCATGCATGACAACTGGAATGTTTATGGGGAACTCGAGGAAGTTAGACGCCGCATTGTCGATGGCGATCACACACGAAAATCTATTCCAATTCCGGCAGATGATCTAAAGCACCAAATTGAAACTCTCCGAACCCTGATCGATGATGTCATAAACCTTGCCGACGAATTCGACCGCCAACCACCCGCTCTTGCGGATATGCGGCGCGAGTGATCACTTTACAAAGTCTGATTATGAAGTCCCGCTCCAGTACGCGGTTCGAGAGGATATCTACGCCTTCTCGTTCCATAAAGGCGGTTACTGCTCCTATCATCTTGGGGGTTACGTCAGGCTTAGGGGCTTTCTTGTGTTGCGTGCTCATAGCTACACATACGAGCGTAACTATGACAAATCACTGCTCCAGATTGTCTAAGTTTTTCTGCGCTGGAATTTCAACGGCGCCCGCAAATAGGCAGTAAGTCTCTTGATCTCACTATGCGGCACGAGGATTTCGATTTCGGAATTGCCCACGCGGGCAATCACTCTCGCGTCGCCCGAGCTGGTCGCGGCGACATATTCGACTCGGTCGATTGCGATGTAGCGAAAGGGAGCCCCTGCGACGCCTCTAGAACCGTCGCTGGCGCGTTCCGGCTTCGCCTTAGGCTTGCCGCTCCCGATCAGGCTGTCGATAGGTCAGCCGCTTTCCGCTGACGCCTTTGAGCGCCTTCGCTGCGCGCTCAGTGTCTCCGACGCCTAGCCCCATGCGCTCGTTGTAGCGGAAATCGAATTCTGCGAGATAGCGCTTGAGGTGCTCTTGGCTGACATGGTGGTAGGTGCCAACAATGCCGCGCTTGAGGATCGAAAAATAGTTCTCAACCGTATTGGTGTGCGCATCGCCGCGGACGTATTCCTCGATCCCATGGTTGACCTTGCCGTGCCCAGCGAATTCGCGGCCAACCTCGCGATATTGTCCGGCCTCGTCTGTCATCAGGATCGACTTGCGCGAGACTTGAGCCCTCAAGATCGGGCGCAAGGTCTTGCCACTAACCTCGGGCACGTGCTGAGAGCGCACGCGACCCTTGCGCTCGACGAGAGAGAACACGATCTCTTTGCCGGAGCCGCCAACAGCGCTCGTGCGCCTGCGCGCGTGCTTGTTCTTCTCCTTGCCACCAACATAGGTCTCGTCCGCTTCGACCGCTTTGCCTTCCCCGCCGAGTTGTCCGCTTGCCGCAGGGCGCATAGCCTCGCGGATGCGCATAGACATGAACCAAGCGCTCTTGAGCGTGATCCCCAAGGTCCGGTGCAGTTGGTTCGAGCTAATGCCCTTCTTGCTGGAGCAAATGAGGTGGATCGCGAGCAGCCAATCGCGCAGGGCGATATGGCTGTCCTCAAAGATGGTCCCGATCTTGACCGTAAAGGGCTTCCGGCAGGCGTAGCACTTGTAGAGCCCTATCCGGCTGCTCTTGCCCCCGAGCTTCCCGGAGCACTCGACTACGCCGCAATGCGGGCAAACGCGGCCTTGCGGCCATACATGCGCCTCGACATAGGCGTAGGCTGCCGCTTCATCATTGAAGCGGGGCTCGGAAAGGATAGACTTTGTCATGGCCGATCTCCTTAAATCGGCCTAATCCTAGCATTTGGGGCTGGGCATGTCAAGTATAATGATGCCCCCTCAAGGGGGAGGGGGAAATCTTAATGCCAGGCGATGCATTTTCCCTCCCCCCTTGAGGGGGAGGGTTAGGGTGGGGGGTGTATCACGTATCCATGATTCCGAGTACCAGCATGTTACACCCTGGCGCTACGAGGCGCTTCGCCGCCGGGCCAACCCCCGCGCGCTCGCCGCTTGACGCGCCCGCGGCAAAACCATACCTAAGGCATGGTCAAGCGATTGGAACCATTCCAAAGAGCCCGCACGCATGGCGATCCTGCCGATCATCACGGCCCCCGACCCGCGACTCAAGCTCAAGTGCAAGAGAGTCGAGCGCGTGGACGGCGAGATTCGCCGGCTGATGGACGATCTGCTGGAGACCATGTACGCAGCCCCCGGCATCGGGCTAGCGGCACCCCAGGTGGGGGTCGCCAAGCGCGTGCTCGTCGTCGACATCGCCAAGGAGGGTGCCGAGCCGGCTCCGCTGCAGATGGCGAACCCCGAGATCCTGTGGCGCTCGGAGGAGCTCGCGACCTACGAGGAGGGCTGCCTCTCGCTTCCCGAGCATTATGCGGACGTCGAGCGTCCGCGGTACTGCCGGGTGCGTTATCTCGACGCCGAGGGCGAGATTCGCGAGCTCGCGGCGGAAGGCCTGCTCTCGACCTGCATCCAGCACGAGATCGATCACCTGGACGGCGTCCTCTTCGTCGATCATCTCACAGCGCTCAAGCGCGGCATCATCCTGCGCAAGCTGCGCAAGGCCAAGAAGCTCAAAGAGGCCGTGCCTGCGTGAGCCGCCTGGGTGCGTCGTGACCATGAGGCTCGCCTTCATGGGAACGCCCGAATTTGCCGTGCCGGCACTCAAGGCCCTCCTCGGCGCCGGTCACGACGTGCAGGCGGTCTATACCCAGCCAGCACGGCCGGCCGGTCGCGGCCAGCGGCTTCAACCCTCCGCTGTCGCGCGTTTCTCCGAGGCGCACAAGCTTCCCGTGCGCACGCCCAAGAGCCTCAGCGATCCCGCGGAAGCGGCGCATCTCGCCGCCTTGGCCCTCGATGCGGCGGTGGTCGTGGCCTACGGGCTCATTCTGCCGCGGGCGATCCTCGCGACCCCGCGCCTTGGCTGCCTCAACATCCACGCCTCGCTCTTGCCGCGCTGGCGCGGGGCGGCGCCGATCGCGCGCGCCATCCTCGCGGGCGACAGCGAGAGCGGGATCACCATCATGCAGATGGACGAAGGCCTCGACACCGGGCCCCTGCTTCTGCAGGCACGCGCGGCGATCGCACCCGATATGAGCGCAGGCGAGCTCGCCGAGGCACTCGCGGCACTCGGCGCCCGCCTCATCCTCGAAGCTTTGGACGGGCTTGCGGCGGGGCGCCTCGAGGCAAAGGCCCAGCCCCAGGAGGGTGTCACCTACGCGCACAAGATCGGCAAGGCCGAGACGCGGCTCGAGTGGAGGAAGCCGGCGGAGCTGCTCGCGCGCCAGGTGCGCGCCTTCAGCCCGTCCCCCGGTGCCTGGTGCGAGCTTGCCGGCGAGCGCGTGCGCGTGCTTGCCGCGGAGGTTGCGGCGGCCGGTGCCACCGCCCCGCCCGGCACCGCACTCGACGACAGCTTGACACTCGCCTGCGGCTCGGGCGCCTTGCGTCTCCTCCGCCTGCAGCGCGCGGGCGGCAAGGCGATGGAGGCACTCGACTACGTGCGCGGGCGTGCGGTCCCCGCGGGCACGGTGCTCGCGTGACGCGCTACAAGCTCACGCTCGAGTACGACGGCAGCGGCTTCGTCGGCTGGCAGCGCCAATTGAACGGCCTCTCGCTGCAGGAGGTGCTCGAGACCGCGGTCTATCGCTTCTGCGGCGAGCAGGTGACGAGCCACGGGGCCGGGCGCACCGATGCCGGCGTGCATGCGCTCGGCCAGGTCGCGCACATCGATCTCGCGCGCGCGCCGGCGCCCGCGCCCGAGGTGGTGCGCGACGCCGTCAATTTCCACGTGAAGCCCCACGCGGTCGCGGTGCTTGCGGCCGAGGTGGTGGGCGAGGATTTCCACGCGCGCTTCTCGGCGCGCGAGCGCGCCTATCGCTACCGCATCGTCAATCGCCGCGCGCCGCTCGCGCTCGAGGCCGGGCGCGCCTGGCTCGTGCAGACGCCGCTCGATCTCGAGGCGATGCGGAGTGCTGCCGCGGAGCTGATCGGCCGGCACGACTTCACGAGCTTCCGCGCGGCCGAATGCCAGGCGAAGTCGCCGGTGAAGTCGCTCGACGTGCTGTCGCTGGCGCGGGAGGGGCCGCTCGTCACGCTCGAGGCGCGCGCGCGCTCCTTCCTCCATCACCAGGTGCGCAACATGGTCGGCACGCTCAAGCTGGTGGGCGAGGGCAAGTGGACGCCCGACGACGTGCGCCGCGTGCTCGAGGCGCGCGACCGGACGCAGGCAGGGCCGACTGCACCCCCCGGCGGGCTCTATTTGCTTGAGGTGCTCTATTGAGCGGGCCTGCCTCAGGCGATGCCGAGGCGCGCGTCGACGATGCTGCTCACGATGAGGTTGAGGACGAAGTCGAGCGTGACGAGGCCTGCCGCGGCGAGCCGCGTGATGCCGAGTGCTGTTCGCGCGATGAACCAAAGCATGACGAGGATCACGACCCGCACCGCGAGCTCGAGCGGGTTCGACACCGCCTTGGGCAGGAGCTCGCCCGCCGAGACCGCGTCCACGGGCAATTGGAATGCGGCGATGACCACGCTCGCCCAGTTGTAGGCGACGATGTAAAGGAAATACTGCTGCTGCCGGTCGATCGCCTCGCATATGTAGTACATCGCCAAGGGGTAGGCGAAGACGAGCACGACGTAGGCAGCACTCTCGAGGAGGAAGACGCGCGTGGCACTTGCCTCGACCGTCGAGAGGTCGAGATCGAGGAAGACGATGAGGAAATAGGCGGGTGCTACCAGCACCGCCGCGAAGAACGAGCGCCAGAAGCCCGCATGCGTCGCGTTGAAATAGGCGAGGCCTTGGGAATCGAAGCGGCAGAGCCGGTAGGCGCCGTAGAGCCCGTAGAGGATCTCCCGTAGCTCGATCATGGCGCGCTGAAGTAGCCCGCGAGCACGGCCTCGTAGATGCGGGTGAGCTGCTCCAGGTCTTGCACGGCCACGCTTTCGTCGACCTTGTGCATGGTGCGGCCGACGAGGCCGAACTCGACGACGGGGCAGTGGTCCTTGATGAAGCGCGCGTCCGACGTTCCGCCCGTCGTGCTGAGCTCGGGCGTCATCCCCGTCACTTGCGCTATCGCCGCGGCGACGAGCCGGCTCAACGGTCCGGGCGAGGTGAGAAAGGCCAAGCCCGAGACCTCGATCGCGAGATCGTAGTCGCGGCTCACCGCATCGAGGCGGCGGCGCAGCCAGGCCTCGAGGCTCTCCGGCGTGTGCAGGTCGTTGAAGCGGATGTTGAAGCGCGCCGCGGCCTCGCCCGGGATCACGTTGTTCGCCGGGTTGCCCACGTCGATGCTCGCGATCTGGAGCGTGGAGGGCTGGAAGTATTGGCTGCCCTCGTCCAGCGGCTCGCTCAAGAGGGCCGACAGCATGCGCACGATCTTGTGCGCGGCATTGTCGGCGAGGTGGGGATAGGCGGTATGGCCCTGGGTGCCGCGCACCTCGAGCCGGCCGACGAGGCTGCCGCGCCGGCCGATCTTGATCATGTCGCCGAGCCGCTCGGGGTTGGTCGGCTCGCCCACGATGCAGGCGTCGAGCCGCTCGCCCTTGGCGGCGAGCCACTCGAGCACCTTGCGCGTGCCGTTGATCGCGGGGCCCTCCTCGTCGCCGGTGATCAGGACGCTGATCGAGCCGCCGAACTCGGCACCGCGCGCGGCAAGGAAGCGGCTCGCGGCCGCGGCGAAGGCGGCGACCGCCCCCTTCATGTCGGTAGCACCTCGGCCGTAGAGCTCGCCATTGACGAGGGCACCCCCGAAGGGCTCGACCGTCCACGCCTTGGCACTGCCGACGGGGACGACGTCGCTGTGGCCGGCGAAGCAGAGGTTGGGGGCGTTTGTGCCGATGCGGGCGTAGAGATTGTCCACGTCGGGAGTGTCCTTCGCGCTGAACTTGAGGCGATGGCAGGCGAAGCCGAGACGGGCGAGGCGCTCCTCGAGGAGGACGAGCGCACCCCCTTCCTCGGGCGTCACGCTCGGGCAGCGGATGAGCGCCGCCGTGAGCTCGACCGGGTCGAGGATAGCGTTGCCGAGCCGCGCGCTCACGTGCGCAACAGCTCGTTGATCGAGGTCTTCGCGCGCGTGCGCTCGTCGACCCGCTTGACGATGACGCAGCAGTAGAGGCTCGGCACCGGCTGGCCGCCCGGCGTCGGCTTGCCCGGAAGCGTGCCCGGCACCACCACGGAATAGGCCGGCACGCGGCCGCTCATGATCTCGCCCGTCTCGCGCTCGATGATCTTGGTGGTGGAGCCGATGTAGCAGCCCATGGAGAGCACGCTGCCGGTCTCGACGACGACGCCCTCCACCACCTCGCTGCGCGCGCCGATGAAGCAGTTGTCCTCGATGATCACCGGGCCCGCCTGCAAGGGCTCGAGCACGCCGCCGATGCCGACCCCGCCCGAGAGGTGGCAGTTCTTGCCGATCTGCGCGCAGGAGCCGACCGTGGCCCAGGTGTCGATCATGGTGCCGCTCGCGACGTAGGCGCCGAGATTGACGAAG
>DATNIJ010000260.1:0-10631 GCA_035604475.1 Alphaproteobacteria bacterium | reverse complement strand
CCTATTTCACGGGCGGGCTCAGCGTGATGCTCAAGCCCGATGAGACCGGCATCAAGAAGCCCGAGGACCTCGACGGCAAGCGGCTGTCGGTCCAGGTCGGCACCAAGTCGGTCGACTATCTCAAGCAGACCTTTCCCAAGGCCGAGCTGGTCATCGCGCAGACCAACGACCAGATGTTCCAGGCGCTCCCGAGCGGACGCGCGGATGTCGTCGTCACCGGCTATCCCGCCGCGCGCTACTACATCAAGGTCCACGGCAAGGCGAAGCTCGCCGATTTCCTCTTGACCCACGAGATGTACGGTTACGCGGTGCGCAAGGAGGACAAGGACCTGCTCGCGGCGGTGAACGAGGCGCTCGCAGCACTCGAGAAGGACGGCACCGTGAAGCGGCTGCAGGAGAAATGGTTCGGCGCAGGCGGTTAAGCCGGAGCGAGGCCCCACATGACGGCGCTCGGGCTCGAGACCATCATCAAGGCGCTGCCTTTCCTCCTCGCGGGGGCCGCCAGGACGATCGAGGTAGTCGCACTGGCGCTGGCACTCGGCGTCGTTTGCGGCCTCGTCGGCGGCTTCGCCAAGCTGTCCCGGCGGAGGCTCCTGCGCGGAGCTGCCGCGACTTACGTCTCGGTGATCCGCGGGACGCCCTTCGTGGTGCAGCTTTTCTTCGTCTATTACGCCTTTCCACAAGTGGGCATCGAGGTGCCGGCGATGGTCGCGGCCGTCGGCACGCTCGCCATCTACTCGGGCTCCTATCAGACCGAAATCGTGCGCGGCGCCGTCCAGTCGATCGACCGGGGCCAGGTCGAGGCCGCCAAGGCGCTCGGCCTCTCCCATCGGCAGACGCTGAGCTTCGTAGTCTTTCCGCAGGCGCTCCTGCGCATGCTGCCTCCGCTCGGCAACGAATTCGTGGCGCTTACCAAGAATTCCGCCCTCGTCTCGCTCGTCACCGTGCAGGAGCTCTTCCTCTCCGCCCAAATGGTGATCAGCTCGACCTTCCAGAATTTCGCGGTCTTTTTCACCATCGGCGTCATGTATTACGCGATGACGAGCGCGGTGGGCGCGCTCACGCAGCTGCTCGAGCGGCGCCTCAGGATCTATGTGTGACGCCCGCGCGAACAAGCGCGCGGGCTTGGCGTGTGACGCCCGCGCGAGCAAGCGCGCGGGCTTGGCGTGTGACGCCCGCGCGAGCAGGCGCGCGGGCTTGGCGCGCCGCGTGGACCCGGTCTGCCGGTTGAGCGGCGAGCTTGGTAACGTGGCGCCCAGCCGTTGCGGGATGTAGATTGCTCGGACGAGGCCGAGACGCAGCAGCCCGCCGCGCGGCGTCGGGTGGCTCTTGCGGGGCGAAGAGAGCGGTGAGCGCAAAGACCTACATCGTAGAAACGCTGCGGCTCGAGGGCTCGAGCCGCTCTGCGCGCATGCTCCATATGGTGCACGGCATGGCGCTCTCGCTCGGGTTGGCCGCTGTGGTGCTCGGCACCGTGACCTCCGTCACGATGGCGGCCGGCACGCTCCTCGCGGCGGTGACTTACGCCGTGGTCCTGCTCTTCGCCGTCGAGTATTGGCTGCGGTTCGCCTTTGCACCCGAGTTGGGCATCGCTCCGGACGTGCTTTCACCGGGCGAGGCGCGGCTGCGCTGGGTCACTTCTAGTGCGGGAATCATCGATCTCCTCGCGTGGCTGCCGCTCCTTATCGCCCTTCTCGTGATGAGCGATGCGGTCCATGCGCGGCTCTTCGGCACCTTGTGGATCCTCAAGTTCGGCCGCCATGCGCCGCGCCTCGGCGTGCTCGGCCGCGTGCTGCGACAGGCGCGCGAGCCGCTCTTGGCGGTGTTCGTCGCCTTCCTTGCCATTCTCCTCGTCGCGGCCGTCCTCGCCTACGTCATCGAGGCACCGGGGCAGCCCGAGACCTTCGGCAGCGTCCCCCAGGCGCTGTGGTGGGCGATCACCACGCTGACCACGACGGGCTATGGCGATGCCGTGCCGCGGACGCCACTCGGCCGCTTCCTCGCCGGCGGGGTGATGATTTGCGGCATCCTCGTCTTCGCCCTCTGGGCCGGTATTCTCGCGACCGAATTCTCCAAGGAGATGCGCCGTCACGATTTTCTCAGAACATGGGACCTTGTCGCGAGAGTGCCCTATTTCGAGAAATTGGAGGCGGTCACGATCGCCGAGGTGGTGCACCTCTTGAAGCCTATCGAGTTCACGCCCGGAACCGTAGTGATGCGGCGAGGTGCTCCGGGGGACTGCATGTATTTCATCGTGGAGGGCGAGATCGAGATCCAGGTGAAGCCCGAGCCGGTCATCCTCGGCCCCGGCAGCTTCTTCGGCGAGATCGCGCTTATCACCGGCGGGCCGCGCACAGCCACCGCAGTGGCACGGAGCCAAAGCGTGCTGCTCGCCCTCGACATCGCCCACTTCCGCCAGCTCGCCGCGACGCGGCCGGATCTCACCGCCGCCATCGACGCGGAGGCAAGGCGCAGGGTTTCGCGGGCACCTGAGTAGCCCGAGTTGAACCCCATCCTTGCAATTTGCCCGCGGCGCGCTAAACTCTGGACGAGATCGGCGCTATCGCCGGCATTGGGAAGGCAGTTTCGTGCGACGTTTCGCAACGGGCCTCTTCTTATGGGCGCTTGCCGCACTCGTCGGTGCGGGCAGTGCCTACGCCTTTACGCTCGAGCCTGTCCCCCCGATAACTTCGGACGGCAACCAGCCGCTCGCCGATCCCGGCGATCAGGCGCCGATGCAGCGGTTGACCAGCCAGCCGAACGGGACATCGGGCTACAGCTTCGGCAACTCGGGCTTCAGCTTCTCGATCACCGGCGGCAGTGCCGGCGGACCAAGCTCCACTTACAACGACCCGAGCAGGCCGCCTCAATTCGCGCCGTATGGATGGGACGCCGGCCCCTTCGGCCTCTATCGCCGTTAACCTCCCCATCGCACGCGACTAGACGACAGCGACGAGCCATCCACCGATCGCCGTGAGGATGACGACGAGCCACGGCGGTGTGCGCCAGAACGCGAGCAGCAGGAAGGCGCCCAGCACGAGCATGAAGTCGCCCGTGCCGGCAACGGCACTCGTCCATCCCGGCCGGTAGAGTGCGGCAAGGAGGAGGCCCACGACCGCGGCATTCACGCCGACGAGGGCCGAGCGGAGCGCTGGATGCGCGCGCGCATAGTCCCAGAAGGGGACTGCGCCGCTGACAAGGAGGAAGGTCGGCAGATAGATCGCGACAAGGCAAAGGATGGCGCCGAGCCAGCCGTTCGGTCCCGGCGTCATCACCGTTCCGAGGTAGGCCGCGAAGGTGAAGAGCGGTCCCGGCACGGCCTGCGCCGCACCGTAGCCCGCGAGAAAGGCGTCGTTCGTCACCCAGCCCGGCGGGACGACGGCGGACTGGAGAAGCGGCAGTACCACGTGCCCGCCGCCGAACACGAGGGAGCCGGTCCGATAGAAGCGGTCGAATAGCTGAAGCGCGTGGTTCGTCGAGAGCCCGGCTATGATCGGCAACGCGCCGAGCAAGAGGAAGAAGAGCACGAGGCTGGCGACGGCGGTCCGTCGGCCGACCCTCATGGGTGTCGCCTTGACGTCGCCGGCGGGCCCGGCCTTGAAGAGGAGAAAGCCGGCGATGGCACCGGCAAGGATCGCCACGATCTGGCTCAGCGAGCCCGGCCAGATGAGGACCAGGAGCGTTGCGAGGACCGCAATCGTCATGCGCGGGCGATCGGGTGCCAGCGTGCGGCCCATGCTCCATACGGCCAGTGCGATGACCGCGACGGCGACGACGTTGAGGCCGTGAAGTAGACCCGAGGCGAGCAGGCTGCCATAGGCACCGACGCCGTAGCCGAATAGCGTGAGAGCGAGTGCGGAAGGAAGGGTGAAGCCGAGCCAGGCAAGCAACGCGCCGGCAATCCCGCCGCGCAAGAGGCCGATGGCAAAGCCCACTTGGCTGCTGGCGGGGCCGGGGAGGAATTGGCAAAGGGCCACGAGATCGGCGTAGGCGCGCTCGTCGATCCAGCGCCGGCGCGCCACGAACTCCTCCCTGAAATATCCGAGGTGGGCGACCGGGCCGCCGAAAGAGGTGAGGCCCAAGCGCAGGAAGACGAGGAGGATCTCCCAAAGCGCGCTCGCGGGCGCGGCCGTGCCCGGCGGATGGGCTGCGCTCGTCACGCCGGCCGGCCGGGACGGCAAGTTGGCGAAAGAGGCCCCGTCCCCATCAGCCGGCGGCCGAAGAGGGCGAAGAGCCGCTCCCAATGCCGTTCCGCAGCGCTTCTGTCGTAGCAGTATCGTTGCGGGAAGGCGAAGCCGTGCTCGGTGCCTGGGTAGATCTCGATCTCGAAGGTTGGCCCTGCCTTTTCGAGGGCGGTGCGGAGCTCCGCGATCATGGAAGCTGGCGCATATTTGTCGACCTCGGCGCAGGCGAAATAGAGCTCGCCCTTGATCTTGCTCGCCAAGAGATGGGGGCTGTCCGCTTGGTCGGTCGCGAGCCTCACGCCATAGACCGAGGCGGCCGCGGCGAAGCGCTCGGGGAAGCGCCCCGCCGCGCTGAAGGCGAAGGGGCCGCTCATGCAGTAGCCGACGCAGCCGAGTGCCTCGCCTTTGACCTCGGGCTGCCGGTCGAGGAAGCCCAGCATCGCCTCGGTGTCCTTCATGACGAGGCCGTTGTCGAGACTCTTGACGAGGTCCCACATGCGCTGCCGCTCTTTGCTGCCGTCCTGAAGCACGCTCGCGTCGAGTGCCGTGCCGATACCGCTGCGGTAGTAAAGGTTGGGCAGCAGGACGTAATAGCCGACGGTCGCGAGCCGCCGGGCCATGTCGCGCAGCTCCTCTCGGATACCGGGCGCATCCATGTAGAAGATGATGGCCGGCGACCGGCGCGCGCGTTCCGGATGGCAGATGAAGCTGTCCATGCGGCCTGCCTTCGTCGCGATCTCGACCTGCCTTTCGATCATCGCTGCCCCCATCGAGCCAAGCACATTCAACTCGTCTTGCGCGAGGATCGCAACCGTGCTTTCGCTCGAACTCTGAGGCCAGCGCTCCCTTCTCCCGGTTTCCCCGGACCTACTTGTCTGCTATCGTGTGCCAACGCGAAGGCCGGGGCGGTCTATCGAGCCGCCGCGGCCGCCGCCGTCGCACGCGCAATTTTAAGATGGAGCGAGCCATGACCGCCTGCATCGTCGGCTGGAAGCACCTGCCGTTCGGCAAGCGCGAGACGGACGACCTCGAGAGCATGATCGTCGAGGCCGCGCGCGGCGCCATTGCCGATGCCGGGATCGAAGCCAAGGACATCGACCGCATCTTCATCGGCAATTTCAACGGCGGCTTCGTCTATCAGGATTTCCCCTCCTCGCTCGTGCTTCAGGCGGACGACGCATTGCGCTTCAAGCCGGCGACGCGCGTCGAGAACGCCTGCGCCACCGGCTCGGCTGCGGTGCATGCGGGCATCGGCGCCATCAGGGCGCGCGATGCGCGTCTCACGCTTGTCGTCGGCGTCGAGAAGATGACCGAAGTGACCGGCGAGGTGCTCGGCGGGCTTCTCATGAAGGCGAGCTACGCGAAGGAGGAGCGCGCCCAGTGCGGCAGCTTCGCGGCCGTGTTCGGCCGCTTGGCACAGCTCTATTTCCAGAAATACGGCGATCGCTCGGATGCGCTCGCGCGCATTGCCGCCAAGAATCACAAGAACGGCGTCGCCAATCCCTATGCTCAGATCCGCAAGGATCTGGGCTACGAGTTCTGCCGTACGGTCAGCGACAAGAACCCGCTCGTGGCAGCGCCGTTGCGTCGCACCGATTGCTCGCTCGTCTCCGATGGCGCCGCCGCCATCGTGCTTGCCAGCCTCGAGACGGCGCTCGCGATGAAGAAGGCCGTCTTCTTCCGCGCCGCTCGGCACGTCAACGATTTCCTGCCGATGAGCCGGCGCGACATGACGAAGCTCGAGGGCTGCGCCGAGGCGTGGCGCCAAGCGCTCGGCGAGGCGTGCCTCGGCATCGAGGATCTCGACCTCGTCGAGACCCACGACTGCTTCACCATCGCCGAACTCATGCAATACGAGGCCATGGGCCTCGCCAAACCCGGCGAAGGATACCGCGCCATCGAGGAAGGCTGGACCGAGAAGGACGGCAAGCTCCCGGTCAATCCTTCGGGCGGGCTCAAGGCCAAGGGCCATCCGATCGGCGCCACGGGGGTCTCCATGCACATCATGGCGGCACTCCAGACACGCGGCGAGGCGGGCGGCATGCAGATTCCGGGCGCCCAACTCGCGGGCGTGTTCAACATGGGCGGCGCCGGCGTCGCCAATTACGCGAGCATTCTCGAAGCGCTCCGCTGACGGGAGGGCTCTCTCTGGGGATCACGGGCGGAGGCAGGCGCATGAGCTTCAAGGCGGTCTGGCTCGAGGAGCAGGACGGCAAGGTCACGGCCAGCGTAAAGGCGCTCGAGGAGCGCGAGCTGCCGCCCGGCGACGTCGTCGTGCGCGTCGAATATTCGACGCTTAACTACAAGGACGGCCTTATTCTCGGCGGCCTCGGACGGCTCGTGCGCCAGTATCCGCACGTCCCCGGCATCGATTTCTCCGGAACCGTCGAGAGCTCGAGCTCGCCGAAGTTCGCACCCGGCGACAAGGTGGTCCTGACCGGCTGGCGCGTGGGCGAGCTCCACTGGGGCGGCTATGCCCAGAAGGCGCGGGTCAAGGCGGAGTGGCTCGTGCGGCTGCCCGAGCGGCTTACCACGCTTCAAGCCATGGCTATCGGCACCGCCGGCTTCACCGCGATGCTGTGCGTGCTGGCGCTCGAGGCGCACGGGGTTGCTCCGGACAAGGGCGAAGTGCTGGTGACGGGGGCGGCGGGCGGGGTCGGTAGCGTAGCTCTCGCCGTGCTTGCCAAGCTCGGCTATAGGCTCGCCGCCTCGACCGGGCGCGCCGATCAGGAGGCCTATCTCAAGGGGCTTGGTGCTGCGAGCATCGTCGCGCGCGGCGAGCTTGCCGAGAAGCCGACGCGGCCGCTTCTCGCGGAGCGCTGGGCGGGTGCCGTCGATACGGTCGGGAGCAATACGCTCGCCAACGTGCTCGCCCAGATCAAGTATCGCGGCAGCGTCGCCGCCTGCGGTCTCGCGAGCGGCAACGATCTGCCGACAACCGTGCTCCCGTTCATCCTGCGCGGCGTCAATCTGCTCGGCATCGATTCGGTCATGTGTCCGACGGAGCTACGCGTGAGCGCGTGGGCGCGGCTCGCGCGCGATCTGCCGCTCGACAAGCTCGAAGCCATGATCAGCAAGGTCCCGCTTGCCGAGGTGGCGGCATTTGGCCCGCGCATCCTGGAGGGCCAAGTCCGCGGCCGCACGGTCGTCGACGTCAACGCCTAGGGCCGGTCCTCTCGGTCCGCGACGAAGGAGTCGAAGGAGGCTCAGCCGCTTTCGCTTGAATTGAGATTGCTCAATTTAAAGTGCCCTGTTCAGTAAGCCCTGCGGTATGATGCCTGCTCGTTGTCACGGGCGACGGAATGGAGAATGACCATGGTTCGCCATCTCTTTGTTGCGCTGGTCCTCTTGGCGACGTTGGCGCTTCCGGCGCGCGGCACCCTTGCCTGCGGTCAGGACGAGAAGGACGTGCAGGGCATGATCCCCCTCGCCCAGCTCGGCGACAAGGCCGAGGCGGAGGCAAAGGCGCTCCTCGCCAAGGCGAGCGAGCTATGTAAAGAGGGCAAGGCGGACGAGGCCAAGCCCTACATCGATCAGGCTCGGCTCGTCGCCAATTTCGGCTGATCGGGCGCGTCCCGCAGGACTTAGGCTCAGCCGGACGCTTGCGCGGCCGCGAGGCCGAGCACGATGGCGACTCCGGCGGCCCCCAAAGCCACCAGGATGGCGGCCGGCAATGCGCCCGTGCGGACGCGGCCGAAGAGGACGGCGTAAAGCGCCTTGAGCGCGTTGTTGGAGGAGGCGGCAACCAGGATCGCCGCCGTCAGCAGCGGGAGGGGTGCCCCCTTGACGGCACCCTGTGCCAGCGAGAGGACGAAGGGATCGACGTCCGAGACGCCGAGCACGGCGGCGAGCCAATAAAGGCCGCGCGCGCCGAACTCGCCTTGCACCCAGCTCGAGGCGAGCGAGGTGATCACGAAGAGAAGCGCGAAAAGCAAGGCCGTGGAAAGCTCGAGGGGGTTGCCCGGGGCCGCCGCACTCACGTCGGCGCGGTTGCGTGAACCGTGTCTCCAGTAGAGCAAAGCCGCGATCGCGGCGGCCACGAGCGAGAGCGCCGCAAGGGACGGCAAGAGCGCGCGCGCGAGCGGCAGGTTGAATGCGCCGACGACGATGACAAGGCGCACATACATGACCGCGGTCGCGAGCACGATGCCGGCCTGGATGTCGGCGACATCGCTGCCGGGCTGGCGCAATCGGCGGGCGAGGACCACCGTCGTCGCGGTCGATGAATAGAGCCCGCCGAGCAAGGAGGCCAACAGGCTGCTCTCCCGCGGCGCCACATAGCGCTGGGCAAGATAGCTTGCGTAGGAAAGCGTGCTCACCGCGACCACGGCGAGCCAGACCTGGAACGGCGTGATGCTGGTGAGGGCCGTCACCGGCGTGTTGGGAAGAAGCGGCAGCACGATGCCGGTCAAGATGAGGAATTTGCCGAGGGTCGCAATCTCGCCGGGGGGGATGCGTCGGGCGAGCTTATGGAGCGGGTCGCGTGCGCCGAGCAGCAGGACCGCGACTACCGTGAAGGCGACGCCCGCCCAGACGGGGGCCGCGAGCACGAGCGGTCCGAGCAGATAGGCAAAGAGGTTGCTGACGGGTACCACCAGTCCGGCCGTCGCGCCGGTGCGCGCGCTCTCCTGCATGCTCTGGCGGTAGTAGAGGAAGAGCCAGGACGCGAGTGCCAAGAGGCCGGCGGCGAAGGGGAGTGCTGGCTGCGGCTCGAGGATAAAGAGCCCGGCGCCCGAGAAGGCGAGGAGCGGGAAAGTCCTCACCCCGCCGGGCGGCTTCGTCGAGAGCTCGCCGTAGTGCTCCTCGAAGGCCATCCCGAAGAAGAAGGAGAGCCCGAGGAGCAGGAGCAAGCGTTCCGGCGCGATCTGAACCAGCGTCCCCATGCGCGCTCCGCCAGAGGTCGAGAAAAGCCCTCTTTCGCCGCCCCAGACGTTAGTCCGGGCATCGTGCCATCACAAGGCTTGCCTTGCTAAGGGGAGGCGGCTAGGTCTCCGCCGTGTAGGGCGGGGCGGGGTCGTATTCCATGTTGCGCTGGACCTCGCGTGCGTAGGCCGGGCTGTAGACCTGGCCGACGAGCCAGAGCGACATGTCGATGCCGGCGGAGACCCCGGCGGAGGTCACCACATTGCCGTCGCGCACGAAGCGGACGCCGCGCACCACTTGCGCCGTGCCGCGCTGCTCAAGCGTGTCGGCAAAGGCCCAGTGAGTGGCGACGCGTTTGCCGCGCGCGGGACCCGCCTCGCGCAACAGGAGCGAGCCGGTGCACACGCTCGTCACGAAACGGCACGGCCGGCTCGCCTCGGCAATCCAGGAGAGCAAGTCCGTGTTATCGACTTCGCGGCGGGTGCCTTGGCCGCCCGGCACCACCAATATGTCGAGCGCCGGGGCGTCGGTGAAGCCGTGATCAGGAAAGATGCGCATGCCCTTGGCGCAGCGCACGAGCTCCGTGCGCGCGGCGATGGTGACAACGCGGTCACCGGGCTTGCCCTTGGCGGCCATGGCGAACACTTCCCACGGCCCGACCACGTCGAGCTCTTCGGCGTCGTCGAAGAGGAGAATGCCGGTCATGAGCGTCACGCGGGTGCTCCTTCTCGTGCTGGGGGTGTGCGGGCGGCGGGACGCGAGGCAAAGCGGAAACGCCGGCGATAGTCGAGCGGGGAAACGCCGAGACGTCGGAGGAACGTGCGGCGCAGGCGCTCCGCGTTGCCGAAGCCCGCATCGCGCGCCACCCGCTCGATCGGATGGCTGGAGTCCTCGAGTTGCCGGCGCGCCGCCTCGAGACGGGCCGTCTCTACGAAAGCGCCGGGAGTGAGGCCGGTTTCGCTGAGGAAGACGCGCGCGAAGTTGCGCCCGCTCATCGCCGCGCGCACGGCGAGCGCCGGCACCGAGAGGTCATCCTCGAGATGCGCGAGGATCCATTCCTGAAGCGTCGATATAGCCGGCGCTTCGGCGCGCTGGGCTGCAAGCTGCGCGCTGAACTGGGACTGGCCGCCCGGGCGCTTCACGAACATGACGAGCCAGCGCGCCACCGTGAGCGCCAGCTCGCGGCCCCAGTCCTCCTCGACCAGAGCCAAGGCGAGGTCCATGCCCGCGGTAACGCCGGCCGAGGTGAAGATGTTTCCGTCGCGCACATAGATGGCATCCGCATCGACGCTGAGCGAGGGGTAGCGGCTCGCAAGCGTCCGGCACGAGGCCCAATGGGTGGTCGCGCGCTTGCCGTCGAGCAGGCCGGCACCGGCGAGCACGAAGGCACCGGTGCAGATGGAGCCGAGACGCCGCAGCTTTGGGGCCATGGCACGGAGCCAAGCAATGAGCGCCGCATCCTCGGCGGCCCGGCGGCTGCCTTCCCCACCCACCACGACGAGGGTGTCCAGTTCCTCGGCCCAGCCGCGGTAGGAACTGGTCGCCGTGACCTCGAGGCCGGCCGAGCTTTTGACCGGTCCCGCC
>DATNIJ010000259.1:0-3116 GCA_035604475.1 Alphaproteobacteria bacterium | reverse complement strand
TGCATCTCTTCGACGTGACGAGCGAGCGCTTCGGCGAGCTGCCGTTCGACGCCCTCATCATCGCGACGGGTGCCGCCGACCGCGTGATCCCCTTTCCGGGCTGGACCAAGGCCGGCGTCTTCTCGCTTGGCGGCAGCCAGGTCGCCCTCAAATACCAGGCGTGTGCTGTGGGGCGGCAGCCGGTCTTCCTCGGCACCGGGCCGCTCCTCGCCCTCGTCGCCTACCAATATCTCAAGGCGGGCGTGGTACCCGCGGCCGTCCTCGACACCACACCCAGTGCTGTCAAGCTACGCCATGCCGCGGGCCTGCTCGCCCGTCCGTCCGCCTTCGCCAAGGGCCTCTATTATCTCGCGAGCTTGCGCGCGCACGGGGTGGCACTCGAAAGTGGGGTGACGCCGCTCGGCGTCGAGGGCGAGCCTGCCGTGGAGGCGCTCGTTTATCGCGACGCGAAGGGCCGCGATCGACGCCTCGCCTGCGACGCGGTCGCCTTCGGCTACGGCCTCCAGTCGGAGAGCCAGCTCGCCGAGCTCGCGGGGGCCGAGATCGCCTTCGAGCCGCTCTCGCGCCAGTGGCTGCCGAAGACGGACGCGGACGGCCGCGCCACTCCGCGAGGCGTCTATCTGTGCGGCGACGGCGCCCGCGTGCGGGGTGCCGATGTGGCCGAGGCGGGTGGGGAGCTCGCCGCCTATGCGGCACTCGCGGACCTCGGACGCGAGGTGCCTCACGCGCGTATCGCCCTCCTGCGGCGCAAGATGGCGCGCGGCGCGCGCTTCGCGCGAGCGCTGCAGCGCGTCTTCCCGGTGCCGCACCATTTCGCCGAAGCGTTGGCCGACGACACGGTGCTCTGCCGTTGCGAGATGGTGAGCGTGGGCGAGCTGCGCCGCGCGGCACTCGCACTCGGCGCCAGCGAGATCAACCGCGCCAAGGCCTTGACGCGCGTCGGCATGGGCCGCTGCCAGGGCCGCTACTGCGGAATTACGGCCACGACGGTGCTCGCCGCCGCGGCAAAGATGCCGGTCGAGCAGGTGACCGGATTGCGTCCCCAGGGGCCGGTCAAGCCGGTGCCGATCGCGCCTGCAGCGAGCGAGTGAGGGATGAGGTGCGGCCTCACTCCGCCGCGGGGCGCGCGCCCGTGCGCACTTGCGGGAACTCGCGCAGGGTCGCCTCCCAGGCCTCGACCACCTCGCTGCCGTCGCCGCGGCAGCGCTCCGGCGGAAGCTCGGCCAGGCGCTCGAAGATGCGGTGCTTGATGAAGTAGCGCCAATGTACTGGGAGGGCCGCGAGAATCCGCGTAAGCGCGTCGTAGTTGGCGGGCGTCCACAGCTTCTCGAAGGCGACCCGCGCGGCGCCGTAGTCGAAATGGCCCTTGGGCTCGAGCAGGGCGAGCTTCTCGCGCAAGGCCGCCGTCGCGGTCTCGTCGACGCGGTCGTCGGCGATGACGACGCCGTACTCCCGCTCGGCGGCGGCCGAGGAGACGAAGCCGCGGCGCACGTCGGCGAGCACGTCCGCGGCCGGACGCTCAAGCGGCGAGCCCCAGCCGCCGGCGCCGCCGGACGCGATGCGGATCACGTCGCCCGGCCCGGCCTTGAGGATGTCGGTGTTGCCGAGGTCGACCTCGTGGTTGCTGCCCGGATTGAGGAGGAAGCGGGAGGGCCCGCCCGCGTGGCCGCCGAGCACGCCCCAGGCGGTGAAGCGGCTGCGGTCGCGATTGCGCGCGGTGATGCTGGTGCCGGGCGAGAACACCTTGAACTCTAGCTGCGTGCCGAGCCCGCCGCGGTGCAATCCCGCCCCGCCCGAATCCCGGGCCAGGCCGTAATTGAGCACCTTGATCGGCACCTCGACCTCGTTGATCTCGACGGGCGTGTTCTTGAGGAACGAGGAGTTGGCGCCGGAGCCGTCGGCGCCGTCCTCGCGCGGGTTGCCGCCGGCACCGCCGAAGATCGGGTCGATCGAGGCGACGACGCGGCGGCCGGTCGCGTTGTCAATGGTGTTGACGTTCATGATCGGGCCGCCGCTCGCCGGGCAGGCCGGCATGCGGTCGGGGGCGATCTGGGAGAAGGCGCCTAAGATGACTCCCTGGAGGCGCATGCAGGTGAGGCTGCGCATGCCGACCGCGGCGGGGAACTTCGGGTTGACGATGGTGCCTTCGGGAAGGATGCCGGTTGCGGGCCGCGCGAGCCCTGCATTCAAGAGGATGGTCGGATCGAGCGAGTAGAGCGCATAGACGAGGCCGACCATGATCAGCACGTGGCGCACGTCTCCGCCCGTCGGCATGTTGAGCGAGGATTCGAGCTGCGGGTCGCTGCCGGTGAAGTCGAGCGTGAGGCTGTCGCCGCGGACGGTGATCTTGAGTGCCAAGCGGCAGGGCTTGCCGCCGACCGAATCCTCGTCGAGATAGTCGCTGAAGGAATACTCTCCGTCCGGCAGGCCGGCGATGACGTTGCGCGCCTGCTGCTCGGCGTAGTCGAGCAGATCCCGGATGCCCTGACGGAAGGTCGCGATGCCGAACTTGCGGATCATCTCGTGGACCTTGCGCTCGCCGGTGTTCATCGCCGCGATCTGCGCCTTGAGGTCGCCCCAGTTCTGCTCCGGCACGCGCACGTTGGCCCAGATCACCTTGAGGAGCGCCTCGTCGAGCCTGCCCGCCCGCGCGAGCTTGGTCGGGGGAATGCGGATGCCCTCCTGATGCACCTCGGTGAGCGAGCGCGAGAGGCTCGCCGGCACGGCGCCGCCCACGTCCGTGTTGTGGATGTGGCCGACGGCGAAGGCGACGATCTCGCCCTCGTGGAAGATCGGCTTCCACAAATGGAGGTCCGGCCCATGCGTGCAGACGAAGCCGCTGTAAGGGTCGTTCGTCATGCAGATGTCGCCTTCCTCGTAGCCGGGGATCATGTCGATCACGTTCTTGTAGTCGAGGCAGACGAACCAGGTGGCGCCGAGGTCCTTTGGGGCGGCGAAGGTCAGGCCCTCGGGCGTGGTGAGGCCGGTGGTGAAATCCTCGGTCTCCTTGACGAAGGTCGAGTGCGCCGTGCGGTAGAGCGTGAAGGCCATGCTCTCGGCCGCGGCGCGGCAGTGGTTGGCGAGGATTTGCAGGGTGACCTTGTCGATGGCCATTC
>DATNIJ010000258.1:0-15170 GCA_035604475.1 Alphaproteobacteria bacterium | reverse complement strand
CCCGAAGCGCTGGCGCGTTTTGCCGTCAGGCGCTCCCTCACCCTTCCCATCCCCGGGCACTTCGTCCCGGGGATGGGCCCCTTCCCTCTCCCGCTTGCGGGAGAGGGCATTTGCGCGATCAGCGCCGCCGCGAATATGTGTGACCCCCGTAGCCGAGAGGGTGAGAGGGCCGGCGACGGGCGCGCGCGCGTTGCGCCTTGGCAAAGTGGTCTCAACTCCCTTTCAAAACTGGTTCTTTTGCCGTACCTCTTTAGATGTCATCTTCGCCCGCGGTAGTGGCGCCCGCGCTCGCCGGGCAGTCTTGGAGGCAAGGCGTGGAAACGATCCGGGTGGTGTGCGCGCACGATTGTCCCGACATGTGCTCGCTGCTCGCAGAGGTCGAGGGCGGGCGCGTGGTGCGTGTGGTGGGCGATCCCGCGCAGCCCTTCACGGCGGGGTTTGCCTGCGCCAAGGTCAACCGTGACGCCGAGCTCGTCCATTCGCCTGAGCGCCTCGCCTCCCCCTTGCGCCGAAGCGGGCCGAAAGGGGAGGGCAAGTTCGCGGCGATCTCGTGGGACGCAGCGCTCGACGAGATCGCTACACGCTGGAAGTCCGTCATCGCCGAGTGCGGGCCTCTCGCACTCCTCGGCTATGCCTATAGCGCGCATCAGGGCCAATTGAACCGCGGCCTGGTGAACGGCCTCTTCCACGCCCTCGGCGCGAGTCGGCTGCAGGCCGGCACCGTGTGCGACACCTGCTGCGAGACGGCGTGGGATGTCACCGTGGGACCGGTCGGCGGCGCCGATCCGGAGGCGGTCATCCACTCCGACCTCATCCTCTCCTGGGGTGCCGACCTCGTCACCACCAACGTGCACTTCTGGGCCAAGGTCGAGGAAGTGCGCAAGCGCGGCGTCGAGCTGGTGGTCATCGATCCGCGGCGCAGCAAGACGGCCGCGCGCGCCGATTGGCACATTCCGGTGCGCATCGGCACCGACGCGGCCTTGGCGCTTGGCGTCATGCACATCCTGGTGCGCGACGGGTTGTGCGACAGCACCTATATCGCCGAGCATACGCTCGGCTTCGAGCGGCTCGAGCGGGAAGTGCTGCCGCGCTTCACGCCGGAGCACGTCGCCGCGATCACCGGCCTCGCGGCCGGTGACGTCGAGCGCCTTGCAGGGCTTTACGGCCGCGCCAAGCGCTCCTTCATCCGCCTCGGCGAAGGGATGACGCGGCTCAACGCGGGCGGCCAGGCGTTGAGGGCGGTCGCCTTGCTGCCGGGGGTCACCGGCGCCTACGGCCGCACCGGCGGCGGTGCCTTGCTGATGACCTCGTCATCATGCGAGCTCAACTACAATGCCGTGCGCAAGCCCTCCGGTCCGGCCGCGACGCGGCTCGTCAACCAGCTTCGCCTCGGCGAGGCGCTCCTCACCTTAGCTGACCCGCCGATCAGGGCGCTCTTCATCGCGGCGAACAATCCCGCGGTCACTTGTCCGGAGGCGAACAAGGTCCGCCGCGGGCTCCTCCGCGAGGACCTCTTCACCGTGGTGCATGATCCCTTTCTCTCGCTGACCGCGCGCTACGCCGATATCGTGCTGCCGGCCGCGACCTATCTCGAGACCGAGGATTTCTACCGCGCCTACGGTACCTATTACCTGCAATACGCAAAGCGCGCGGTCGCACCGCAAGGCGAGGCGTGGTCGAACGTCAAGCTCGCCCAGGCGCTCGCGGCACGCATGGGGCTCAAGGATGCGGTCTTCCGCATGCCGGAGCGCGAGCTCGTGCGCGAGCTCTTCCGCGGGGCGTCGGGCAAGGCGGCAACGCTCGATCCCGCGCAGCTGAGCGAGGCAGGGCCGATCCGCTTGGCGCCCGACGGCGGGCAGCCGTTCAAGACGCCCTCCGGCAAGCTCGAGTTCTACTCGGAGACGCTTGCGGCGAAAGGGCTAGCACCCATGCCCGACTGGCAGCCCGACGCGGAGGAGGAGAGGGAGCAGAGGCAGTGGCCGCTACGGCTCTTGACGGCACCCGGATATTTCCAGAGCCACACGGCATTTTCAGGCGTGTCGTTCCTGCGCCGGCGCGAGGGCGCCCCCTTCTGCGTTCTCCACCCCGAGGACGCGCGCGCGCGCAATTTGCGCCAGGGGCAGCGCGTGCGGCTCACGAACGCGCGGGGCACGGTCGGCTTGGCACTCCGCGTGAGCGACGAGGTGCAGCCCGGGGTGGTGCTCGTGCCCGGCCAGCGTCCAGATGAGGAGACCGCCTCGGGCACGGTCAACATGCTGTGCTCCGACCGCTTTACGGACATGGGCGAGGGTGCCACCTACCAGAGCACCTGGCTCGACGTGGCCGCCTGGTGAGGCCGGCATGAGCGAGATCGCACTTCTGCCCGAGGAGCGGGTCGGCGCGCGCATCGCGCGCGACGGCTTCGTCTTCGTCGAGGCCGCTGCCATGGAGAGTGCGCTTGCGCGCGCCGGCTCGCTCGCCGACTGGCCGGCCTTTGCCGCGAGCTGGGAGCGGCTCGAGCTCGACACCTACATGGCGGACGGCGGTCGCTATCGCCGGCGCCGCCATGCCGTCTATGGTGCCGCCGCCGAGGGGCCGATCCTGCGCCGGCCGCACCAGCCCCACTATCAGAGCCGCGACTATAATCCGCTCAACGGCGGCATCGCCCGCTGGTTCGCGCCGATAGCACCCGAGATCGGCCGTGGGCCGAGCATGCGCGCGATCCTCGGCTTCTGCAGCACCCTCTTCGGGAGCCTTGCCCCCGCGACCAGCGCCTGGCACATCGAGGCGCACCAGTTCCGCATCGAGGCGCGCTTAGGCGAGGAAGGGCGCCCCACGCCCGAGGGCCTGCATCGCGACGGGGTCGACTACGTGCTGGTCCTCCTCATCGCGCGCCGCAACATCAAGCGCGGCACGACGACGATCCACGACCTCGGCCGCCGCCTGCTCGGCAGCTTCACGCTCGCGCATCCCTTCGATGCAGCCCTCGTCGACGACGCGCGCGTCTATCACGGTGTCACGCCGGTCGAGCCCCTCGATCCCGTCCTACCCGCCTATCGCGACGTGCTCGTGGTGACGTTCCGCGCCGCCGACGCCCAGAAGTCCGGCAGGTAGCGGATTAGTTTCGCCATATCCTTCGAGACGCCGCCTTCGGCGGCTCCTCAGGATGAGGCGAAACACAAACGAAGCCTGTCCTCATCCTGAGGAGCGCCCGAAGGGTGCGTCTCGAAGGATGAGGACGTGGGCCGGCTGTTAGCGGGCGCTACCACCTTTGCGACAGATGTCAAATCGATTCGCCGATCATCACCCGGATCGGCGTCGGCTTGAAGTCGTTGCAGGGATTGTTGATCTGCGGGCAGTTCGAGATCACGGCCAAGGCGTCCATCTCGGCCCTGAGCTCGACGAAGGTTCCCGGCTCGGAGGCGCCGAGTGCTATGGCCGCATCGCCCGCCTGTGCGACGGGTACGCGCATGAAGAAATTGATGTTGGGCACGATGTCGCGGCGCCCCATGCCGTGGCGCGCAAGGGCGGCGAGGAAATTCTCGCGGCAGCCCGGGCAGTTCTTCACGCCGTAGAGCATCTCGTTGCTCGGCGCGCTGCAGCAGCCGCCGATCGTGTCGTGGCCGCCGAAGCTGTCCTCCACGATGGTGAAGATGGGGCGTGCTACGTCCGAATAGAGGACATGCCCCTTGGTGAGAAAAATGGTGCCGGACGCCTTGATGGTGTTGGGCGCGTGATAGCGCTCCTCGGCGTCGCGGGCGTTGTAGCAGAGAAAATCGACGGCTTGCCGGCCCTCGAGATCGACGATGCGGAGGAGCTGGCCCTGTTTGACGATCCCCGACCATGGCTTGCCTGCCGGCACCACCTCGTCGAGCACCGTCCTGCGGACGGATTTGTCTTGCGCTGTCACGATATCCTCTCCTGCTGCTTTCCCTGTTGCTCGCCGGCGCCGGGCTTGCCCTCTTCCAGGCGATAGAAGCTCGCCGCCGTACCCTCGAAGATCGCCGCGTGCTCGGCCGGCGTGAGCGCGTGCCGTGCGAGAATTTGCGCGAGGGCCTCCCACCAGCCACGGTAGGATGCGGCGATGTTGACGACCGGCCAATTGCTGCCGAAGGCGAGCCGTGCGGGCCCGAAGGCCTCGAGCGCCACGTCGGCATAGGGTGCGAGCGTGTCTGCGCGCCAGTCCATGCCGGCGCGCTCCGCCAGGCTCGAGAGCTTGCAGCGCACGTCGCTCGCGGCGGCGAGCGCCTTGAGTGCTGTCGCCCACGGCTCGAGCTCGCCCGTCGCGGTGAGCGGCCGGCCGCAATGGTTGAGCATGATCTTGAGCTCGGGGAGGGCATTGGCGAGCTGCAGTACGTGCGGGAGCTGCGCAGGCGACGCCAAAAGATCGAGCGTGAGCCCGCGCCGCGCGAGCTCGCCGAGACCCTCGCGGACCGCCGCGCGCGCGAGCCAGTCCGCCTCCGCGCCGAAGGCGGGCATCACGCGCAGGCCGCGGAACTTGCCGTAGCGCATGTAGCGGTCGAGCCGTTCCCCGAGGTCGGCCGCCGCGACCTGGGCCCAGCCGACGACCGCGCGCACGAAGGGCTCGCGCTCCGCGAGCTCGAGGAGGAACTCGGTCTCGATCGGGTTTTCGGTGGCATGCACCAGCACGACCCCGGAGAGCCCGGCGCTGCGGCTCGCCTCCTTGAGATCCTCGATTCCGAAGTCGCGGTCGATGCCGGCGATCTTGCGGCGGAGCCACACCTCGTAGCCCGAGCCGTCCTTCCAGATATGGACGTGCGCATCGATCGTCATGAGCGACATTTACCACGGCCGCACGGGGTGGCATAGTTCGCGAAATTCATCCCTCTCCCGCAAGCGGGAGGGTGAGGGACTGGGAAACGGGGAGAAGGGCATGAAATCGATCGGGGTGCTTGTAGCAAGTCTCTCGCTTCTCGCCGGCGCGGCGTCGGCGGCGACCCTTCGCATCGGGCTGCAGGACGATCCTGACCAGCTCGACCCGGCGCGGAGCGGCACCTTCGTCGGGCGCATCGTGTTCGCGGGCCTCTGCGACAAGCTGGTCGACATCGATCAGAAGCTCAACATCGTGCCCCAGCTTGCGACCTCATGGTCGTGGTCCCCCGACAATCTCGCACTCACCATGAAACTGCGGCCGGGCGTCGTCTTTCACGACGGCGAGCCCTTCGACGCCGCGGCGGTCAAGTTCAATATCGGACGCTACAAGGACGCCGCCTATTCGGTGCGCAAGGGCGAGCTCAAGCCGGTCAAGGCCGTCGAGGTGGTCGGCCCCCTGACGGTACGCATCCAGCTCGCGACCCCCTATGCCCCGCTCCTCGCCGTGCTCTCGGACCGCGCGGGCATGATGCTCGCCCCCAAGGCGACGGCGGAGGCGGGAGAGAACGTTGCCGCCAACCCGGTGTGCTCGGGTCCCTTCAAGTTCGTCCAGCGCGTGGCGCAGGAGCGCATCGTGCTCGACAAGTTCGATCACTATTGGGACCCCTCGGCGATCCACATCGACAAGGTGATGTACCTGCCGATTCCGGACTCGACGGTCCGGCTCGCCAACCTCAAGTCGGGTCAGCTCGACATCGTCGAGCGCGTGGCGGCGACGGACGTGAAGGCGGTCAAGGGTGATGCGCACCTGCGCCTCGTCACGAGCCCGTCGCTCGCCTACTACACCATGTCGATCAACCTCGCGAATGGCGAGGCGGCGAACAACCCGCTCGGCAAGAACGCCAAGGTGCGCGAAGCGCTCGAGTGGTCGCTCGACCGCGCGGCCCTCAACCAGGTCGTGTTCGACGGCCAATTCATCCCGAGCAACGAGGCGGAAGCTCCCGGCAGCAAGTACTACAACAGCGATTTTCCGGTACCCAAGCGCGACCTCGCCAAGGCCAAGGCGCTCTTGAAGGAAGCCGGCCAGGAGCATCCCTCCTTCACCCTTCTCGCCGTCAACAACCCGATCGACCAGCAGGTGGCGCAAGTGGTGCAGTCGATGGCGGGCGAGGCCGGCTTCGAGGTCAAGCTCCAGGCCATCGAGCAGAACACGCTCATCGCCGCCGCGACCAAGGGCGACTATCAGGCGACCATCGTGATCTGGAGCGGACGCGCCGATCCCGACGGCAACATCGCCATCTGGCTCGCCTGCGACGGCTTCCTCAATTGGGGCAAGTGGTGCGATAAGACGTTCGACGATCTTCTGGGCAAGGCGCGCGCGACGACGCTCGAGAGCGAGCGCGTCGCCCTCTATAAGCAGGCCTCCGCGATCTACCTCGCCGAGCGCCCGCACATCTTCCTCTATCACCTCAAATGGCTGTGGGCGACGAGCGACAAGGTGGAGGGCTTCGTGCCGGTGCCGGACGGCATCATCCGGCTCCAGGGGATGAGGGTGGGGCCGTAGCGAGCTGCCCGCGTACCCAATCCGCGATCTCGCCCGCCGTCGCCTGCCACAGCGCGGGGTGCGCGGTGATGCGGCCGAGCGCCTCCTCGAGATAGCGGATGCGGTGCGCCATGCCGAAGAGCCAGGGATGGAGGGCGAGCCCGAAGCTGCGGCCCGATTGCTCGCCCTCCTTGTGCAGCACGTCGATCGCCTCGCCCACGAGTGCGGGGTAGCGCCAGCTGTCGACGCGGCGGAGCCAGAAAAGCTGCACGTCGTCCCACTCGACCTGATTGGGGATGGCGATGAGCGGGGGGCCCACGCGCATGGCGTAGGGCTGGTCGTCGTTCGCCCAGTCGAGCAGGTAGTCGATGCCGGCCTCGGCGAGAAGGCGAGGGGTGCGCGCCGATTCCCCGTGATCCTGGCCGAGCCAGCCGCGCGGCAGCTTTCCCACAGCGCGCGCGACCGCCTGGATCGCGTCGGCGATGAACGCGCACTCCTCCGCCTCGCTCATCCGGCTCGAGATGAGGCGGGTCGCATGACTGCCGTGGGCGACGAACTCGTAGCCGCGCCTCGAGAGCTCGGCGATGAGGGCGGGATAGCGCACGCACGCGGCCGAGCCGGCGGCGACCGTCGCCTTGATGCCGTAGCGGTCCAAGACCTCGAGAATGCGGAAGATGCCGACCCGGTTGCCGTACTCGCGCTGCGACCAGCTGCGGTAGTCGGGAAAGAAGTTACCGAACTCGCTCACGAAACGGGGGTCGCGCACGACCTCCTTCGGCGGGTCGAGCTCCCAGTATTCGAGGTGGAGCAGCACCCAGAAGGCGACGCGGGCGCCGTTCGGCCAGCTGAGCCGCGGCCGCGCGGGCATGGGTGCGTAGGCGTAATAGGGATTGTCCATGCCCGGCCGCCGCGTGCTCATCTTACGCCTCGCGGCCGAGATGGCGTTGGAAGGGCAGAAGCGCGTGTGCTGTGTACCAGTCGACGATCTCCTCGCCCGTCGCCTGCCACACGCCCTCGTGGCCCATGATGTAGTCGAGCGCCTTGTCGAGATGACGGATGCGATGGGGCTGCCCCATCATGTAGGGATGCAGCGCCACGCACATGACGCGGCCCTGCGCCTCGCCCTCGCGGTAGACGGTGTCGAAGTGGTCGGTGATCATGCGGGCGAACTCCTCGCCCTCGGAAGCGTAGCGGTAGAGCACCGCGTCGTTGAGATCCATGGAGTAGGGGAGCGAGATGAGCCGGCCGCTCTGCACGCGGAGCGGGGTCGGCTGGTCGTCGTGGTAGAAGTCGCACGAATATTTTATGCCGGCCTCGGCGACGAGGTCGGGCGTGCGCAAGGTATTGGAGACGCCGGGCGAGAACCAGCCGGCGAGCCGGCGGCCGGTGAGGCGACGATAGCTCTCGACGCAGTCGGCGATCGCGGCGCGCTCCTCGTCCTCGGAGAGGTCCCAGTGGTATCGGGTGTTGTAGATGCCGTGGCACATGACGTCCCAGCGGCGCGCCTCGCAGGCGGCGAGAATCTCAGGGTAATGCTCGAAGACGGCGAGGTTGAGCGAGACGGTGCAGCGGATGCCGTGCCGGTCCATCACCTCGAAGAGGCGCCAGAGGCCGACGCGGTTGCCGTAGTCGCGGATGCTGTAGCCGAGCACGTCGGGGTGCGGCGTGCGCGGCCAGGGATCGCGCACGCGCACGCGCGGCAGATACTCGTAATGCTCGATGTTGGGGACGACCCAGAGCGCGACGCGCGCGCCCTCCGGCCACGCAAGCCTCGGGCGCGCCGCGATCGGCGAATAGCTGTAGCGCTCGGGCTCCATACTCCCGCTTAGCCCCTCAGCGCGGCCGGTCGCCGGCAAGCGTGATACGGTGCATGATGCGCCGGTAGCCGTGGTAATCGTTGATCGGATTGTGCTGCGCCGCGCGATTGTCCCAGAATGCGATCGAGCCGGGCTCCCAGCGGAAGCGGCAGGTGAACTCGGGCAGCACCTGATGGCGGAAAAGGTAGTCGAGGAGCGGCGCGCTCTCCTCCTCGCTCATGCCCTTGAAGCGGACCGTGTGGGCGATGTTGACGTAGAGCGCCTTGCGTCCGGTCTCGGGGTGCGTGCGCACGGCCGGGTGCTCCGCGATGTAGCCCTTTTTCGCGTTCCCGCCCGGGCTCTTCTTGACCCTGTCCTCGCGCGTGCGCGTCGCGTCCGCCTTCGCCGAGCTGTTCACGCCGACGAGGCCGTCGAGCATGCGCTTGAGGCCGTCCGAGAGCGTCTCGTAGGCGAGGTACATGTTGGCGAAGAGGGTATCGCCGCCGACGGGCGGCACCTCGCGGGCGATCAGCATCGAGCCCATGGGCGGCTCCTCGAGATAGCTGGTGTCCGAGTGCCAGATGCCGCCGAAATTCACGCGCTCGTGCTCGAGCTTGGCGACTTCGATGATCTCGGGGTAGTCCTTGATGCCCTTGACGAAGGGGTATTCGATCGCCTTGCCGAAATGCCGTGCGAAGGCGAGGAATTTCGCGGGCGGGAGGCCGTCCTGCCCGCGGATGAAAATGACGAGGTGGTCGAGAAGTGCTTGCCTGATCGCCGCCGCCGTCTTCGCGTCGCATCCCCGCGTAAGATCGAGGCCGCGAATTTCGGCGCCGAGCGCACCGGCGATCCGTTCGACCTTGACGCTCTGCTGCACGGCTTTCCCGCCTCCAGGCATCATTTTGCCTTTTAAGGGACACAGGAGGCAAATGCTATGCGAGGCTCGTGCCGGCCTCCAGCGCCGCCGCGAGATGGACCTCGCCGCGGCGAAGCTCGTCGCGCACCTGCATGAGAATTTTGCCGAGCTTGTTCTGGCCGTCGCCCGCCTTGATGCCGCGCTTCGGCTTGCCCTTAAGCGCGACGCCCCAGTAGAGGTCGCCCCAATCGTTGCCTTCCTCGATGAGGCCGTTGCCGCTCGCAAGCAGGAGTGCCTTGAGCCCGGCGTTGCGCGCGAACTTGTCGCGCACGAGGGCGAGCATCACCGCATCCTTGGCCCTATCCCAATCGGGCCTCAATACCAGGTCCTTGCCCCAGCGGTTGATGGCAGCACCGCCGGCACCCGGCCTAGCCTGCTCGACCGCGCGGAAGAGCTCCATGCCCTCGGCGCGCGCCTCCGGCGAGAGGGTCTTGGCGAGCACATAGGGCAGTTCGTTCAGAGGCCAGAGCCGTAGGGGCGTTACCGCGTCGCCCCAGGCGACTGCCGCGTAGTACATGTTCGAGAGGTAACGGTCGGCGCCCTGGAAGCGGCGGACCGGACGGTCTCCCGCGTCGGCAAGCGAGGGCGAGGGATTTGCGTCGCTTGATGAGGGCATCGACGATGGGGCCGCCATGCGGCGAAGTCGGGGGCGGTCGGGACCGCGACCATAACGCGGCGGCGCCCTAGGTGCCAGCGTCATTGCAGATTGTGGCGACGGACTTCGGGGGGACGGCCCTTGCGCCAAAGAGAGCGGGCGGCAGCGACGGCGCCCTCGCTAATGCGCCAGGTAGGAGAGCAGGGCCTGGGCGGCCTCCCAAATCGCAAAGGCGAAAATGGCGATGCTGAGCAAATCCACTGCGGATCTGAGCACGGCGGAGTCGTCGTCCAGAACCCGGCGGTCGCCCTTTTGGTCGTCGGCAGCTGGTGCAGCCGGCGTATCGGCGGCTCGCCCTCGGCCGCGCAGCCATCGTGCGGCAAGGCCCCTTGCTCGCGCAGGCACCGCTTCCTCATTCATGACAACCTCGATCCCGCGCCGTCCGCCTCAATGGGCTCAATGGGGCGAGCTGCCGAGGTGGCCTGCGATCGTGTTGAAGGTCAGCTGCAGGTTGGTGCCGACGAGGGTCACCGCGGTGATGATGGCGACCGCGATCAGGGCCGCGATTAAGCCGTATTCGATTGCCGTCACCCCGCGCTGCGATTTGAGCGCCAGTGCCGAGGAAAGGCCTCGCACAAAGCTGAGCGCGCGCGCGGCCACATGGTATACGGCCGCACTGGAGACCGTGCCTGGAACGGGTGCCAAGAGCACGTCGTCGATCATTTTGCGCATCGAACTCCCCCTCGCGAAACCTGGGCCAGACGCCGCTTTCGAGTCGTTGAGGACCATGGGGCCGACACTAAGCTACGAAACTTAAGAAAATGTTACGGATAGGCTCGCGCGCATCGCTTTTCGCCATCCTCGCCGACAAGTTTTTGCTTTCATTTGCCTCAAATTTTAGGCAACTTTCATTGGCGAGGCGGGGCAGCGACTCGGACTCGGGCTCGCGTTCTCGCCAAGCTGGGGTGGAGAAGAATGTCAGGATATGGCCCCGGCTCTCGCCAGCCAACGGCGGCGGGGTGCCAAGGGGAGCGAGTCGATCCCTCGGGAAGGCTGCGGGCAGAACGGCAATCCGTCAAGGCGAAGCGGGCTGCCAGCCGGGCTCGCCTCAGGGCCTGCCGGACCCGGCAGCGCCGAAATGCGCATGACCTTCGCTGGGGCTCGGTGCTCAGCCGCCGATGCACGAGAGCGCCTTCCGGGAGCGGCGCGCAATCGGCGTGCTTCGGCGGCAAGCCCGGCATCGCTGGGGGCCGGTGCCGTCCGGGTTGCGCTGATACGGCGATAATCTCGGCTGAGGCAACCGTTTGCGATCGAGGCCGAGCGCCTACCATCGGCATTCGAAGGTCAATGAATCGCGGCGAGCAGGTGACACAAGAGGATGTTCATGTTAAGTTTTTTACCGTAGAGCTTTGGCGCGGCCGTCGCTTGGGTGGCTAGCATGGGACGCCGACAGAAAATAATCGAGAAGGCCGACCACAAGAACTTCGAATTCGATTATTTTCGTAATGTCATTTTTTTTCGCGGTCGACTTATACATTTGACGCCCCACGAGGCGGATATTTTGCGCGTGCTCTTGAACAACCGCGGACGGACCACCTCGCTCGAGTTGCTCATTCAATCGGTCTACGGCGCGCGCGAGCCCGAGACCGCCGCGACCTCCATTCGCGTCGCCATTTACTCGCTGCGCAAGAAGCTCGAGGGCACGGGGGTCGAAATCCGCGCGCAGTATAAAGTCGGCTATGAGGTGAAGGCCGCCCAGGTGCCCGAGCTCAACCGCCGGCTCAGCGACAAGATACTGCTCGCGTTGAATCAAGCCGACGAGCTTGGGGAGCGCGCCATCGTCGATCGATTGCGCGCGGCACTCCAGCTCGCCGAGGAAAGTCAGCAGCGCGCGCGCAAGGTCGGCGAGCAACGCGCGTTGCAGGAGAGCGGCTGATCCCCCGGCGGGTCGGGCGCGCGATGACGAGAGTTTAGCGGAGCCGATCTCAGGGAGAGCGCATGAGTCCAGCCGAGCAAAGCGCAGCCGACGCGGAAAAGCAGGGCTATCTCCAAATCGTCAACCTGTTCGAGCGGCTTCACCGCCGGCTCCTTGACGTCGTCAAGGCGGAGCTCGACCGCTTGGCCGTGCGCGACGCCAACAACGTGCAAGCGCTCATCGTCTTCAATATCGGCATGGACGAGTACAGCGTCGGCGATCTCACGCAACGGGGCTACTACCTCGGCACCAACATTACCTACAATCTCAAGAAGCTTTCTAGCGCCGAGTACATCGTCCAAGCGCGTTCGCTGCATGATCGCCGAGCGGTGCGCGTGCGCCTGACCGACAAGGGTATTGCCTTGTACAAGGCCGTCGACTCGCTTTTCGCCGACCATGCGGCGGCCTTGGGCGGCCGCGTCACGCCGGACGTGCTGAACGCGGCAACGCAGGTGATGCGCGCGCTCGAGGACTCGTGGAACGACAGCCTCGCGCGCGCCGACATGCGCAAGGCGAAGCTTGCAAGCGGTCCCGCCGATTGAGGGCGGGCGACCCTCTCCGGAAACGGGAAGGTTTCAGCCGAGGACGATGACGCCCTCCTTTGCGAGCTCCAGGATCTCGGCTTCGCTCACTTCGGCCTCGGCGAGGAGCTCGGCCGTGTGCTCGCCCAGGCGGGGCGCCTGCCGTCTAAGCCCGAGCGCTGCGCCGTCGAGCTCGAGCGGGAGTGCTGGCAGCTTGGTGTGCGCGCCGCTCGCGAGCACGGCATCGACCAGCTTGCCGCCGCTGTTGAGATGGGGATCATCGAACAGGTCCTCGGGCCGCGCCACCGGCGCCCAGGGGATCGCGTTCTCTTCGAGGATGTCGATCAGTTGTCCCTTGGTGAACGGCTTCACCATCCCGGCCACGAGCGGGAGGAGCCAGGCGCGTGCCTTGACGCGCTCGTTGTTGTCCTTGAGGCGGGCATCGGCCAAGAGCTCGGGGCGGGCGAAGGCGCCGCAGAAGCGGCGCCATTGGTTGTCGCTGGTAATCGCGAGGAAGAGTTGCTCGCCGTCGGCGGTGTCGAAGGGCTCGTAGATCGCCCAGGCACCGCGCCTGACCGGCATCGGCGGCATGGGCTCGCCCGTGACCGCCGTGCCCGCCATATGCGTCCCCATGAGGAGGACGGCGCTCTCAAAGAGCGAGGCCTTGACGAGCTGCCCGCGGCCGCTCTGCTCGCGCGCGCGCAGTGCTGCCAGCACGCCGATCACCCCAAAGCTGCCGCCGAGAATGTCGACGATCGAGGCACCGGCCCTCAACGGCCGTCCCGGCGGGCCCGTCATGTAGGCGAGCCCGGACATGAATTGCACCACCTCGTCAAGCGCCGGACGGCTCTCGTAGGGACCGGAGAGAAAGCCCTTAAGCGCGAGGTAGACGAGACGCGGGTTCGCCGCCTTGAGTGCCTCGAAGCCGACGCCGAGCCGGTCCATGGTGCCGGGCGCATAATTCTCGATGACGACATCGGCGCTCCTCGCGAGCTCGCGCACGAGCTCGCGGCCGCGCACGCTCTTCAAATCGACGGCCAGGCTGCGTTTGTTGCGGTTGAAGAAGGGGAAGAAGCCGCCGGCGAAGCCGGGAAGGCGGCGCGTCGCGTCGCCGTCCGGTGCCGCCTCCACCTTGACCACGTCGGCGCCCAGGTCGGCCAGCACCATCCCGGCGCAAGGCCCCATGATGGTGTGGCTGAACTCGAGCACGCGGAGGCCGAAGCAGGGGAGGGACATCGGACACGCCTTCAAGGGACAATCTCTTCCCGCCGGGCAGGCGGGCAATCGCGATAGGGCCACGATCGGCCGCGGTTTGACAACAGGCTTCTCGCTCGGCCATCTTGTCCGTGATGTCTCGAGGCCCGTGGTCATGAGCGCACCTCGCGAGTCCGCACCGCCGCCATCCGCAATCCCGCCGCTCGCCGCGCGCGTGCTGGCGCTCGAGGGCTCCTCGACCGTCGAATCCTCGGAGCGCATCCGGGCAGCACAGGCCGCCGGCCGCGAGGTGCTGGCGCTCGCGAGCGGCGACCCCAACATCGAGACCCATCCGGCGGTCATCGCGGCGGCGCACGCGGCGATGAAGCGCGGGGCTACCCATTATGGGCCGGTCGCGGGCCTCCCCTCGCTGCGTCAGGCCATCGCGCGGCGGATCCGCGAGCGCGCGGGCGCGGCCTATCAGGCGAGCGAGATTCTGGTGACGCCGGGCGGCAAGTTCGCCGCCTATGCCGCCATCATGGCGACGGTGGCGGCGGGCGACGAGGTCGTGATCCTCGATCCTGCCTGGGTGAGCTACGGCCCGTGCGTGAAGCTCGCGGGCGGCAGGCCCGTCGCCGTTCCCGCACTCGACGGCGTCGATCTGGTTCTGCTCGCCGCGGCGATTACGCCGCGCACGCGCATGATCATCGTCAACTCGCCCAACAACCCGACGGGGCGGGTGCTGGGCCGCGACGAGCTCGCCGCCATCCTGGCGCTCGCGGTCGAGCGCGATCTTTGGCTCCTGTTCGATCAGGTCTATTGCGAGCTGAGCTTTGCCAAGGACGCCTTCACCTATCTGCACGCGCTCCCGGGTGCCAAGGCGCGGACCTTCGTCGTCGACAGCCTCTCCAAGACCTACGGCATGACCGGCTGGCGGCTCGGCTATCTGGCTCTCCCGGAGGCCGCGGTCAAGCCGGTGCAGAAAGTCCTACAGCATACGCTCTATTGCGTCCCGCCGTTTCTCCAGGCCGGCGCCGAGGCCGCATTGGCGCTGCCGGACGGCGTGATCGCGGGCTATCGCGAGCGCTTCCGGCGGCGGCGCGACCGTGCCGTTGCCGCCCTCAGCCGGCTGCCTGGCATTGTCTGCGCGCCGCCGCCTGCGACCTTCTATCTATTTCCAAAGGTCGCCGGCGACGACAAGGCGGTGGCCGCGGAATGGTTCGAGCGGCTGTCGATCGCCGTGCTGCCGGGCAGCGCCTTCGGCTCCTCCGGCGCCGGCCATTTGCGCCTTTCGCTCGCCTGCACGGACGGCGTCCTCGACGAGGCGCTCGCCCGCCTCGCGCGGCATTATCGCGTCAATGTGTAGAATAGAAAGAGTCAGCGCGGAGGTCGCGGAGGATCCGCAGAGGTCGCGAAGAAGAACATTCTTCCTCTGCGTCCACCGCGCACCCTCCGCGACCTCTGCGCTAAGCACTTGCTAGCTCGGGAGCAATGAGTATGACGATACCTCGATGGGGCCGCGTGCTCGGCCTGGCCGCGGTGATCTTCGGATTCCTTGCCGCCGCCGCTGAGGCCGCGACCACGCCCGACGCGATCAAGGCGCGCGGCAAGCTGCTCGCCGGAGTCAAGTACGACACCCCACCCTTCGGCTTCGTGGATCAGGACGGCAAGGTCGCGGGCTTCGACGTCGACCTCATGCGCGAGATCGCCGCCGCACTCGGGGTCGAGGTGGAGTTCGTCAAGGTCACCTCGCAGACGCGCATCCCGATGCTGGTGAGCGGCAATGTCGATCTCACGGCGGCATCCATGACCCATACG
>DATNIJ010000257.1:0-10035 GCA_035604475.1 Alphaproteobacteria bacterium | reverse complement strand
GTCGAGGTCGTCGAGCGCAAGGGCCTGGGGCACCCGGACACGCTCTGCGACATGCTCGCCGAGGCGCTCAGCCTCTCGCTCAGCCGCTTCTATCGCGAGCGCTTCGGTTTGATCCTGCACCACAATGTCGACAAGGTCTTGCTCCACGCCGGCCGGGCGCGTCCGGAATTCGGCGGCGGGGACATCGTGGAGCCGATCGAGGTCTATCTCTCGGGCCGCGCCACGCGCGAGTTCGGCGGGGTCGAGGTCCCCGTCGACGAGCTCGCGGTCGAGGGCAGCCGCGACTGGCTGCGCCGGCATTTGCGCACGCTCGACCCAGAGCGGCACGTGGTGATCCATCCCCTACTCCGCCCCGGCTCGCGCGATCTTGTCGAGCTCTACCTGCGCGCGGCGAAAGAAGGCCGCCCGCTCGCCAACGACACCTCCTGCGGCGTCGGCTATGCGCCCTTGAGCCGCCTCGAGCGGGCCGTGCTTGCGACCGAGCGCCGGCTCAACTCACCCGCGGTCAAGGAGGCGCAGCCCTGGATCGGCGAGGACGTCAAGGTGATGGGGCTGCGCCATGGCGTCCTGATCGATTTGACGGTCGCCTGCGCCTTCGTCGACCGCCACGTCCGCGACCTCGAGGACTACGCGGCGAAGAAGGACGCGGCTCTGGCCACGGCGCGCGAGGCGACCTTGGGCGAAGGCGCAGCCGGGGCGACGCTGCGGCTCAACACCGCCGACGACATCCCCAAGGGCAGCGTCTATTTGACGGTGACGGGCACCTCCGCCGAGGCCGGCGACGACGGCCAGGCCGGCCGCGGCAACCGTGTCAACGGCCTCATCGCGCCCTACCGGCCGATGACGATGGAATCGGTCGCCGGCAAGAACGCCGTGACCCATGTGGGTAAAATCTACAACATCACGGCCGGCCTGATGGCGGACGCGATCGTGCGCGACGTGCCGGGGGTATCGGCAAGCGAGGTCTATCTCGTGAGCCGCATCGGCCAGCCGGTCGCCGAGCCGGCGTTCGTCGACATTCGCATAGCGAGCGAGGAGGGCCGTCCGCTCGCGAGCATGGCAGCTCTCGTGCGCGAGGTTGCCGCGGCCTTTCTCGCGCGCACCGCAACTCTCGCCGAGGACATGCTGGCGGGCCGCATTGCCTTCGACCGCTGGCCACTCGAGAGCGCCGCTCCGGCATAGAACGCCGCTCGCGGGTACCCTATTTCGGCACCCACATACCGCCTAACTTGACGTACTGACGCTTGACCGCGGCCCAGGCGACGCGGTGCGCGATCTCCTCGCGGCGGTCGCCCTCGGCGACGTATTGCTGCCAAGCGTGATTGAACGCTTCTCGATAGATCAGCTGCGCCCCTGCCGGCAAATGCGCGCGGACCGCAGGCGGAAGATCGGCATTCGTCCTGTAGGGCATGATATGCTCGTTCCGGCCAAGCGAGAGGATGCCTTTCGGCCTGATTTGGATCAAGGTGCTTGGCACCTGCTCGTGGATAGTAAGGCCGATAGCACCCCGCAAGGGGTCTGCGGCGGCAGTCAGGAGGAGGAACGCGCCATGGCCGAGAACGATCAACCCCCGGTCGAGCTCAACATCAGTGCCGAGAAGGCCTGCTACATCATCCTGAAGGCGCGGGAGTTCGATGCGAAGGTGGAGCCGGTCGAGCCGGATCCGGGCTCGAATCCGGCCGACAGCGGCGAATCCGAGATCCTCGAGGATTATGCGGATGATCCCACGCTCGCCGAGCTGCGCGAGGCGATCGAGGATCTCAACGAGGACGAGGTTCTCGACCTGATCGCGCTGGCCTGGGTCGGGCGCGGCGACTTCGAGAGATCGGAGTGGCGCGACGCGCGCGCGCTTGCCGACGAGCGCCACCGGCGCCATTCCGCCGACTACCTCATCGGCATGCCCGCACTCGGGGACTACCTCGAGGAAGGGCTCGCAGCGCTGGGCCATTCCTGCGCGGACTTCGAGATGAATCGCCTGTAGCGCAACGCCCCGCCGGCGCAGAATTGATCTGGATCAAGGACGAAAGCCGCCCTCCTGCTAGCCTGAGCTGCCACGGCGGGGACGACGCAAGGCAACGCCGTCGAGATCAAACGGCCCGACCGACGTTGATCTCGCGCGGCAAGCTGCCTTCGGCCCAGCGATCCGCCGCGACAGGACCCGCGAGCCGTCGGCTCCGAGCGCCCCGGGGGAGACTCCATGGGTGGAGGTGTCGGCGGCGGCGGGTTTCTGTTTCGCTGAGAAGCCCGCACGCCCAAGGGACCGCTTAAGACAGGTTGAGCTACGTCAATGCGGCGGGCCCGCACTCGTGCTCGACTAATCACATGTCCGAAAGAGAGCACATTCTCGAACGCGTGCGTGCCGCCATCAAAAGCGTGCCGGCGATCGAGTCGCATGACCATTCGATCAAGCTCGGCTATGCGGATGGAGCCTTGACGATCGAGGGCGAGGTCGCGGACATCGCGAAGAAAAAGCTTTGCCTGGAAGCGGCGGCAAGCGTGCCCGGTGTCGAGGGGATCGTGGACCGGCTCCACGTGCGTCCCGCAACGCACATGGGCGACCGCGAGATCCGCGACCACGTGCGCGAAGCCCTTCTCGGCGAGCCCGCCTTTGCCGATATGGCGATCGGCGAAATCGACCGGGAACAGCGGCGGACGGTGCGCCAGCCGCCCGGTGTCAGCGCCGAGATCACCAGCGAGGTCCACGAGGGCGTCGTGACGCTCACCGGAAGCGTGCCCGGGCTCGTCGAGAAGCGCCTTGCGGGCGCGCTCGTCTGGTGGGTGCCTGGCGTGCGCGATGTGGTGAACGGGCTTGCCGTCGACCCGCCCGAGGCCGAAAGCGAGGCCGCTCTTACGGACGCGGTACGCGTCGTGCTCGAGAAGGATCCCTTCGTCAACGACGCGCAAATCCGCGTCCGCTCGCATATGACTTCCGTCATGCTCTCCGGGCTGGTCCCGAGCGAGTCCGAGTGCCACATGGCGGAGCTCGACGCCTGGTCCGTCTTCGGGGTCGACAAGGTGATCAACCGCATTCAAGTCCACCGGTAGTGCCCTATGGCGCGCGAAGGCACCGCACGCGGCGACCCATCGGCTAAAGACGCCTGGCGCGGACACCGCTTCACGCTTTTCAGCCTGTTCGGCTTCAAGGTCCGGGTCGACATCAGCCTGGTCTTTCTCGCCCTCCTGGTGACGTGGTCGCTCGCCAGTGCCGTCTTTCCGCCGCAGCTTCCGGGACTCGATCGCGCCACCTACTGGTGGATGGGGGTTGCCGGAACGATCGGCCTCTTCTTCTCGCTCATCTTCCACGAGCTCAGCCATTCGCTGGTGGCGCGCCGTTACGGCCTGCCCATCCGCGGCATCACGCTCTTCATCTTCGGCGGCGTCGCCGAGATGAGCGACGAGCCGCCGAGTGCCAAGGCCGAATTCTGGATGGCGCTCGCCGGACCCGCGGCCAGCATCCTGCTGGCGCTTCTTGCCTGGGCGCTCTCCGGCCTGGGTGCTGCGGCCGGCGTGCCGGAGCCCGTGACGGCGGTGGTGCGCTACCTTGCGCTGATCAATGCGGTCTTGGCCGTCTTCAATCTCGTTCCGGCCTATCCGCTTGATGGCGGCAGAGTGCTGCGCGCAGCCCTTTGGTGGCGCAGGGGCGATATCGTCGGGGCCACCCGCTCCGCCGCCCGCGCCGGCGGCGCCTTCGCGCTCCTCCTCATGGGGATGGGCGTGCTCCAGGTCGTGACGGGGAATTTCATCGCCGGCATGTGGTGGTTTCTCATCGGCATGTTCCTGCGCAACGCCGCACGGGGCTCGTACATGGATATCCTCACGCGGGGGATGCTGGCGGGCGCACCCGTGCGCCGCTTCATGACCCGCGATCCGGTTACCGTGCCGCCCGGCATCACCCTGCAAGCGCTCGTAGAGGACTACGTCTACGCCCACCATCACGAGCAGTTTCCCGTCGTCGACGGCGAAAGGCTGATCGGCAGCGTCGGCGTGCGCCAGCTCAAGGCGACGCCCCGCGAGAGCTGGCCGCATCGCACGGTGGCCGAGATCGCCGAGCCCTCTTCGGACGTCAACACGGTCGATGCCGAGACCGATGCCGCCAAGGCGCTCTCGCTCATGACCCGCTCCGGCCGTGGCCGGCTCTTGGTGACCGAGCGCGGCCGGCTGGTCGGCATCTTGGCGCTCAAGGACCTGCTCGCCATTCTCTCGCTCAGGATCGAGCTCGAGGGGCAGACGCCGTGAGCCCGGGAGAGCCCGCGCCGACGGCACCAGCCGCCGGCAGTGCCTCCGCCGAGCCGGCCGTCACCAACGCGCAGATTGCGGAGCTCTTCGAGCAGGCGGCAACGCTGCTTGCCCAGCAAGGCGCCTCGCCGTTTCGCGTCGGCGCCTACCGCCGCGCCGGCCAGTCGCTGAAGCGGCTCGGGCGCGACGTGCGCGCGATCGCCGAAGCGGAGGGGCACCGCGGGCTGCTGGCGCTTCCCGGCATCGGCGTGTCGCTCGCCTCGGCGATCGAGGAGATCCTGCGCAGCGGCCGTTGGGTTCAGCTCGAGCGTCTGCGCGGCGCCTCCGATCCCGAGCATCTCTTCCAGACCATCGCTGGCGTCGGCCCGGAGCTCGCGCGCCGCATTCACGAGCGTCTCCACATCGACACGCTCGAGGCGCTCGAGCTGGCCGCGCACGATGGGCGGCTCGAAAGCGTCCCGGGCATGGCTGCCCGTCGGGTGGCCGCGATTCGCAGCCTGCTGTCGAGCATGCTGCAGCGCGTGCGCACAGTACCCCCGAGGCCGCTCGTGGAGCCCGATGTGGCACTCCTCATCGACGTCGACCGGGAATACCGCGAGCTCGCCGCCGCGGACCGCCTGCCCAAGATCGCCCCCAAGCGCTTCAATCCCGCCGCCGAGGCTTGGCTCCCCATCCTCCACGCCGAGCGCGGCGAGTGGCATTTCACCGCCCTTTACTCCAACACCGCGCGCGCCCACGAGCTGAACAAGACGCGCGATTGGGTGGTGATCTATTTTTATCGGGACAATCAAGCCGAAGGGCAGCGCACCATCGTCACCGAGACCCACGGGCCCCTTTTGGGCCTGCGCGTCGTACGCGGGCGCGAAGCGGAGTGCCGTGCCCTCCTCGAAAGGCCGTCCTGGAGCCGGTCCAAGACCGCCGAGCGGGCTTGACGGCCGCTCGAGCGTCCCCCTCCGGCCCCGGCGGTATCGCGAGCGCGCGAGGCGCAAATCCGATGAGAAGGCCAGACCTGCCTCCGACCGGCATTCTGCTCACGGACCTCTATCAATTGACGATGCTGCAGGCCTATTTCGCCCATGGCCTGACGGAAACGGCCGCCTTCGAGCTCTTCGTGCGCAAGCTGCCGCAGAGGCGCGGCTTTCTCATGGCCGCCGGGCTCGTTCAAGTGGTCGAGTTCCTCGAGAGCCTGCGGGTGAGTGCCGCCGAGCTCGATTGGCTCGCCTCCACCCGGCGTTTCGAGGACTCGTTTCTCGAGCGGCTCGCCGGTCTCAGCTTCACGGGCGACCTCGACGCACTGCCCGAAGGTACGGTGTTCTTCCCCGATGAGCCGCTACTGCGCGTGACGGCTCCGCTGCCCGAGGCGCAGCTGGTGGAGACGCGCATCATCAATCTCGCGCACTTCGAGACCGTGGTCGCGTCCAAGGCGGCGCGCATGGTGCTCGCGGCCCCCGGCAAGCAGCTCGTCGACTTCGGGCTCAGGCGCGCGCATGGGGCCGAGGCGGGCGTGCTGGCCGCGCGCGCGAGCTACCTCGCCGGCTTCGATGCGACCGCCACGACCTTGGCGGGGGCACTCTTCGATATCCCCGTCTCCGGGACCATGGCCCATTCCTTCGTCCAGGCGCACGAGAGCGAGGAGGCCGCCTTCGAGGCCTTCGCGCGCGCGCGGCCTGCTAATCTCGTGCTGCTCATCGACACCTACGACACCGAGAAAGCGGCCGAGAAGGTGGTCTCGCTCGCGCCGAGACTCGCCAAGGACGGCATCCGCGTGCGCGGCGTGCGCATCGACAGCGGGGATCTCGCCGCGCACGCGCGCAAGGTGCGCCGCATTCTCGATGCGGGCGGGCTCGCCGAGGTGATCATCTTTGCCAGCGGCGGCCTCGATGAGACGATCCTAGCGCGCCATGCGCGCGAGGCGGCACCCATCGACGGCTATGGCATCGGCACCGCGCTCACCACCTCCTCGGACGCACCGGCGCTCGATTGCGCTTACAAGCTGCAGGAATATGCGGGCCTGGCAAGACGCAAGCATTCCGAAGGCAAGGCGACCTGGCCCGGGCGCAAGCAGGTCTATCGTCAAACGGGGGAGGACGGAAGGATAGCGGGCGACATCTTGACACTCGCAGGCGACGCCCAGCCCGGCGAGCCTCTCCTGCGCCCGGCCATGCGGCAAGGCAAGCGCGTGCTGGAGCTGCCCACGCTGGCAGACGCGTGCCGCCACGCCGCCGCCGAATTGGCCCGCCTGCCCACCGCACTCAAAGAGCTCCGCCCCTCGAGCTACCCCGTTACCGTAGCACCGGCGCTCCAGGCGCTCGCGGCCGAGGTCGATCGCCGCATCGCGGCGGCGCAGCTGCGGTAGCCGTGACGCACGCGCCGTCCGCCGCAATGTCCCGATCCGTAGGCTCGTCTCACCCGGAAATAACGTCATTGCGAGCGCAGCGAACCCCGGCGTACGCCGGGGCAGCGCGCCGGGCGCGAGACCCTTTCTGGATTGCTTCGGCGCCCTTCGGGCGCCTCGCAAGTGTTTTCCTGATGTCGAGAATTTCAGAACCAGGATACTCCTGCGCATGGAATTTCGCTTTGCCTACCCGATTGAGTCCCGCGCGTGCTATGCTGATTGTTCTTGCGCTGGCAATAGTCACGCGTGTCAGCGGTCGAATTTGCCCTCTCGTAATGCACGGCCGCGCCGCGCGAGGAAAATCGAGCCATTCGGACGGACTATCGTCGGCCTATTCCCTCTATCGATAGTCCCGCCCAAGTGCTCGATCCCGGCGTTGCCGAAGTGGAAAGGCAAGTAGCAGCTGTCCATTCTTCGCCTGCGCACTGCGAGATCGGCGCGCGCTCTCTGGGCGAGCCAAGCGCCTATCCGCGCCGAGCTCTTCAGCATCGAGCGTCTCGAGCAACATGCGGAGAGCCTCGCGGCCGCGCAACGGGTCACGCAAAGACCGGAGGCCGGGCACTCGCTCGTTGCCCGGCTACGGGACAATAGCAAGGTTCTGCTCGATGCCTATCGCACGCTGGCGCAGGCGACCGACGACGACCATCCGATCACGCCGGCGGCCGAGTGGCTGATCGACAATTATCACGTCATCGACGAGCAGATCCGCGAGATCAAGGACGATCTCCCGGCCGGCTTCTACCGCCAACTTCCCAAGCTCGCGGAAGGCCCGCTGGAAGGCTATCCGCGCGTGTTCGGCCTCGCCTGGGCCTTCGTCGCGCATACGGACAGCCGATACGACTCGGAGATGTTGTGTCGCTTCGTGCGCGCCTACCAGCGAGTGCAGCCCCTCACGATCGGCGAGCTCTGGGCGGTCGCGATCACGCTGCGGATCGTGCTCGTGGAGAACTTGCGGCGTTTGGCCGACGGAATAGTGGACCGACGAGCGGCACGAGAGGAGGCCGACATCCTGGCCGATGGGCTATTGGGCGCCGCTGAACGCGAAGCGGACCCGGTGGCGGCGGTCCTCGCCGGGATGAACAAGACGAATTTTTCACGGGCCTTCGCGGTACAGCTCGTTCATCGGCTGCGCGATCAGGATCCGAAGGTGACGCCGGCCTTGTTGTGGCTCGACGAGCGCCTGGCCGATCAAGAGACCAGCGCCGACGAGATCGTTCGAGTGGAGCTGCAATGGCAGGGCGCGACGAACGTCACGATCCGCAATGTCATCACGAGCATGCGCTTCATTTCCGCCGTCGATTGGGCGGAGATGTTCGAAAGCATGAGCCTTGTCGACGAGCTGTTGCGTGCCGACAGCAATTTCGCCGACTTGGATTTTCCCACAAGAGATCTCTACCGACGCGCGATCGAAGAGCTGGCGCGCGGCTCGACGCGCTCGGAGCTCGAGGTCGCTCGATCAGCGCTTCTAGCCGCAGGGCGTGCCCGTGACGGGCGGGAAGGCGACGGCGATACCGCGACCGCGCGGCAGGAGGACCCCGGGTACTACCTCATTGCGCAGGGCCGCCAGGGCTTCGAGAGGACGCTCGGGTTCCGCGTTCCCATGAAGCAATGGCTCGTCAGGGCCAACGCAGCCGTCGGGATCTCGGGCTATCTCGGGATGATCGCGATCATGACCGCGGCCATCGTTGCGGCGACATTGATCTGGGGTACTGCGTCCGAAACCGGTACGGTGCTTGGCGCGCTCGCTCTCGCAGCACTGATCCCCGCGTCGGAAGCAGCCATGGCCCTCGTCAATCGCGGGGCGGCGACTCGCTTCAGCGCGACAATACTGCCGGGTCTGGAATTACACGGCGGCATACCGCCGCAGCTGCGGACGATGATCGTGATACCAACCTTGCTGACGACGCGCGACGCTCTCGCGGAGCAGATCGAGCGCCTGGAGGTCCATCATCTCGCGAGCCCGGACGGCGACATCCGCTTCGCCTTGCTCTCGGATTGGACAGACGCTGCCACGGAGCACGCGCCGGGCGACGAAGAGCTGCTCGAAGCGGCGATTGAAGGCATCGCGCAACTGAACCGCCGCCATGAACCGCCGGCGGACGGCGATCGGTTTCTCCTGCTCCATCGCCGACGAAAGTGGGACCAAAGCGAGGGAAAGTGGATCGGGTGGGAGCGCAAGCGCGGCAAGCTGCACGAGCTCAACCGATTGCTGCGCGGCGCACGCGACACGACTTTCGTGGCGCCCGACGGGCTCCCGCCGATCGTGCCCGACGGCGTCCGCTACGTCGTCACCCTCGATGGCGATACGCGCCTGCCGAGGGGAGCCGCCAAGCGGCTGGTCGGCAAGATGGCTCACCCGCTCAATCGCCCGACCTTCGATCCGCGCTCCCGCCGCGTCGTCGAGGGGCACGCCGTGCTGCAGCCTCGCGTCACGCCGTCCCTCCCGACCGGTCGCGAGGGATCGCTGTTCCAACGCGTCTTCTCCAGCCCAGGCGGCATGGACCCCTACGCTTTCGCAAGTTCGGACGTGTACCAGGACCTCTTCGGCGAGGGTTCGTACTCCGGGAAGGGTATCTACGATGTGGACGCCTTTGAAGCCGCACTCAAAGGGAGAATTCCGGACGACACGCTCTTGAGCCACGATCTCTACGAGGGACTCTTCGCCCGCGCCGGGCTGGCCTCCGACATCGAGCTCATCGAGGAATTTCCATCACGCTACGACGTCGTTGCCGCCCGCCAGCATCGCTGGGCGCGCGGTGATTGGCAGTTGCTGCCCTGGATTGTAGGCCGCGGACGAACGTCCACGGCTGATCGCCGACACGCTGCGATCCCGCTCGTCGGCCGCTGGAAGATGATTGACAATCTGCGCCGAACGCTGGCAGCGCCAACCAGCTTCCTGGCATTGCTGGCGGGCTGGGCGATTCCTTCAGCCTCCGCGCCGATTTGGACCGGGTTCGTCCTCGCGACGATCGCGACGCCCGCTCTCCTCCCGCTCTTTGCCGGCATCGTGCCACGACGAAGCGGCATCTCCAAACGCAGCCACCTCCTCGCAATCGTCGGAGATCTCAAGCTCGCACTGTTGCAGATCACGCTCCAGGCGACATTGCTGGCGCATCAGGCTTGGTTGATGGCCGATGCGGTCGTGCGCACGCTGTTTCGCGTGCTCTTATCGCATCGAAATCTGCTCGAATGGGTCACTGCCGCCCAATCGAAGATCGACTCGCGCCTCGCCATCGCTGGCTTTTATCGGCAGATGGCAGGAGCCGTGGTCCTTGCCGCCATGGCGGCGATTGTCGTCGCCTGGGGGCGGCCGGGCGCTTGGCCGTTCGCGGCGCCGTTCGTCCTTCTATGGCTGGCATCGCCGGCCCTCGCACGCTGGGCGAGCCTGCCGCCGCCGATGGCGA
>DATNIJ010000256.1:0-9012 GCA_035604475.1 Alphaproteobacteria bacterium | reverse complement strand
ACCAGCGGTGTGTCTCCCCCTCGTTCACGCCGCCGGGACCCTCGGTCGTCTCTCCGACACTTCCCGCGAGCACGGTGAGCTCCAGCTCGAAGTGCGTGAAGACATGGCGCACGATGCCCGGCAACGCGCGCCAGCGGGCCGCGAGGGGGGCTTGGCACTCGGCCTCCGCCAACGTGGGCGGTACCTCGGCCCAACCCGTCGAAGGCAGCTCCATGAGCCCGCCCAGGAGGCCCTTTGCCGGCCGCTTGCGCACGAGCACCTCCCGCCCCCCGCGCACGAGCCAGAAGACGATGCCGCGCCTGAGCGGCCGCCTCGGCTTGGGCGCCCGCTTCGGCAGTGCTGTGGCGATGCCCTGCTTCAGCGCCAGGCACGAGGCCTGCCACGGGCAGAGCGTGCAGCGCGGCCGGTGCTTCGTGCAGATCACGGCCCCCAGGTCCATCATCGCCTGGGCATGGTCGCCGGGTCGCAGCACGGGCGTGAGCGCATGTGCGAGCCGGCGCAGCTGCTCCTTGGCGCGCGGCAGCGGCTCCCTCACGGCGAAGAGGCGGGCCGTCACGCGCTCGATATTGCCGTCGACCACGGTCGCCTTGCGCCCGAAGGCGATGGCGGCAATCGCGGCCGCGGTGTAGGGGCCGATGCCGGGCAATGCCTGTAGGCCCTCCACGCTTCTCGGGAAACGTCCGCGATGGCGGTGTGCGACGATTTGGGCGCAGCGATGGAGATTGCGCGCCCGCGCGTAGTAGCCGAGGCCCTGCCAGGCGTGCAGCACCTCATCGAGCTCAGCCTCGGCCAGAGCCGTGACCGTGGGCCAGCGCGCGAGGAAGGTGCTGAAATAGGGTGCGACCGTCTTGACCGTGGTCTGCTGCAGCATGATCTCGCTGAGCCAGACGCGGTAGGGGTCGGGGTGCTCGCCCGCTTTCGCGCGCCAGGGCAGCGCGCGCCGGTGGCGGTCATACCAGGCGAGAAGGCCGGCCGCGAGCTGCGCGAGCTCGCGGCGCGAAGATATCAGCGAGGCGCTGGTGGTTCTCTGTGCCATGCTCGCATAAGATTAGCCGAGTGCCCCCGCCTTGAGCAGAGCGCTCGAGCGCAAGAATGAAAGAACGCCAAGCATGAGGATGCCATGACCCGGTCGGGCGGTGGCGCGCGCAGCCTGGCTCAGCTCCTGCCCAAGCTGACCCGCGCCGTGATGGGCAAGCGCGGCTTCGCGGAAGGGGGGCTCCTCGCGGACTGGCCGGCGGTCGTCGGCCAGGATATCGCGGCCAAGGCGCTGCCCGAGCGGCTCGACTTTCCCCGCGGCGAGCGCAGCGAGGGGACCTTGCATTTGCGCGTGGAGGGCGCCTGGGCGCTCGCCTTCCAGCATCTCGAGCCGCAGCTCGTCGAGCGCATCAACGCCTACTTCGGCTACCGCGCGGTGAGCCGTCTCAAGCTCCACCAGGGCCCCCTTGCGCGGCGGGCGCAAGGGCCCTCGCCCAGCACCGCGCCGCGTGCTGCGGAAGAGAGCGGTGCTGCCGCCGCCGAGGCGGATGCCGGCCTCGCCGGCGAGCTCGCCGCGGTCGAGAATCCGGCGCTGCGCACAGCACTTGCGCGGCTGGGCCAAGCCTTGCAGGCCCGTGCCGAAACCGGCAAGAAAGGCCGCTAACGATGTCTCTTGAGGACAGAGCTTATCCACAGGAATTTTGGCGCGGCTCAGCCGAGAGCGCTTGTGGCGGCCCGGGCGGCTGCCCTATACTCCACCATATCTAGTAGCTAGGAGGTCATTTTGGCTCGGTTTTCACAAGTTTTTGTGATCATTTTCCTGCTCCTTGCCGGCCTCGCGACGAGCGCCGCGGCCGCCACGGTCGAGGAGATGCTGGCCGAGGGGAGCCTCGGCAGCGACAAGGCTCCGGTCACCGTCATCGAGTATGCCTCCCTCACTTGCCCCCACTGCGCCGCCTTCGCCGGCACGACCTTCGAGGCCTTCAAGAAGAAGTACGTCGACACGGGCAAGGTGCACTTCATCTACCGCGACTTCCCTTTCGACCAGCCGGGGCTGCGCGCGGCCATGATGGTGCGCTGCTCCGGGCCCGAGCGCTTCTTCGGCTTTCTCGAAATCCTCTTCAAATCCCAGGAGAGCTGGGCGAGTTCCGGCGATCCGTTGGGCGAGCTCGCCAAGATCGCGCGTCTCGGCGGCATGAGCAAAGAGGAGTTCGATGCCTGCATGAAGAACAAGGAGCTCATGGACGGCATCCTCAAGGGAGAGCTCGAGGCGCAGCAGAAGTATAAGGTGGAGGCGACGCCGAGCTTCATCGTCAACGATGTCTTGCACGAGGGCAACATGTCGCTCGAGACGCTCGACGGAATCCTTGCCCCGCTCCTCAAGTAGGCCTCCAGGGACGGAAGACAGCCTTGCTCCATTTCGCCCGCGTCAGACTTTCCGGCTTCAAGTCCTTCGTCGAGCCGACCGAGGTCGTCATCGAGCCCGGTCTCACCGGCATCGTCGGCCCGAACGGCTGCGGCAAGTCGAATGTGGTCGAGGCGCTGCGCTGGGCGATGGGCGAGATCTCCGCCAGGCAGATGCGCGGCGGGGAGATGGACGACGTCATCTTCGGCGGTACCCAGAACCGCCCGCCGCGCAACATCGCCGAGGTGCAGATCTTCCTCGACAACCGGGAGCGCACGGCACCGGCTGCGTTCAACGAGAGCGACGAGATCGAGATCATCCGCCGCATCGAGCGCGGTCAGGGATCGGGCTATCGCATCAACGGGCGCGAGGTGCGCGCGCGCGACGTTCAGCTGCTCTTCGCCGACGCCGCCACGGGAGCGCGCTCGACGGCCCTCGTCGGCCAGGGGCGCATCAGCGCTCTCATCAATGCCAAGCCGACCGATCGCCGCTCGCTCCTCGAGGAGGCGGCCGGCATCACGGGCCTGCACTCGCGCCGCCACGAGGCGGAGCTGCGCCTGCGCGCCGCCGACTCGAATCTCGAGCGGCTCGACGACGTGCTGCAGACCATGGAGGGGCAGCTCCAGGGCTTGAAGCGTCAAGCGCGCCAGGCCAGCCGCTACCGCAATCTCTCCGACCATATCCGGCGGGCCGAGGCGATGCTCCTGCATCTGCGCTGGCGGGCGGCACTCGATGCGCTCGAGACCGCGGGCTCGCTCTTCCGCGAGGCCGAGCAGATGGTCGCCGAGCTCACCGGCCGCGTGGCCGCCGCGGCGAGTGCCGAGGCCAAGGCCGCGGAGGCGCTTCCGCCGCTGCGCCTGGCCGAAGCCGAGGTGGCGGCCGAGCTCCATCGTTACGCGGTCGCACGCGACGCGCTCGAGGCCGAGGAGCGCCGCACGGCAGAGGCCACAGCCGTGGTCGGCACGCGGCTCGAGCAGATCGCCGCCGATACCGCGCGCGAGGAGAGCCTGAAAGCGGATGCCGCCGCCGCCGCCGCCCGGCTCGCGCGCGAGGCGGACGAGCTCGCGGCTCGGCAAGCGGACGAGGCCGCGGCGGTCGCGGCGGCAGTGCTTATGCTCGAGGAGGCGAATGCTGCGCTCGCCGCCGACGATGCAGCACTCGACGAAGTGGTGCAGGAGATCGCGGCGGGCGAGGCGCGCGAGTCGGCACTTCAGCGCCAGAGCGGCGAGCTCGAGGCCCGGCGCGCGCGGCTCCGAGAGCGCGAGCGCGAAACCGGCGCGGAGCGCGCGCGCATCGAGGGCTCGGCTGAGACGGGTGCGGCCCTCGCGGAGGCGAGGCGCGCGACAGCTTCGGCGGAGGCCCATGCCGAGGCCACCCGCTTAGCTGCCCACGCGGCCGAGGACGCGCGCGCGAGCGCGCAAGCCGAGGAGGCCGCTTGCCGCGAGGCACTCCAAGGCCCGGAAGTGCTGGCGAGCGGGCTCGCGGCGCAGGTGAAGGCGCTCGGCGCGCTTTTCGCCGCCGACAATCCCGCCATGTGGCCGCCGCTCATCGATGTCGTCGAGGTCGAGCCCGGCTTCGAGGTGGCCCTCGGCGCGGCCCTCGGCGACGACCTCGCGGCCCCGCTCGACGAGGGCGCCCCGCTCCACTGGCGGGCACTGCCGCCGCTCGACCATGCGTTGGCACTGCCCGCGGGCTGCGAGCCTTTGTCCAAGCACGTACGCGGCCCCGCGGCACTCGATCGCCGCCTCGCCCAAATCGGCGTCGTCTCCGATCACGCTAGCGGTCGCGCGCTCTCCGCGCGCTTGGCGCAAGGCCAACGCCTCGTTGCCAAGGACGGCGCGCTGTGGCGTTGGGACGGCTTCACGGTCGCCGCGGGTGCCGCAACGCCTGCGGCCAAGCGGCTCGGCCAGAAGAAGGAGCTCGAGACCTTGCGGCTCCAGCTCGCGGAGGCGCAAGCGGCGCTCGAGACGGCGCGCGCGCGGCTCATCGAGCGTCAGGACGGCACCCGCGCGGCACTTGCGGCCGAGCGCCGCGCCCGCGAGGAGGCGCGCGAGGCCTTTGCAGCGCTCAATGCCGCGCGCGAGGCCGAGACGCGGCTCGCCCAGCGCGCCCAGCAGCAGAGCGCGCGCTTGGCGACACTTGCGGCGAGTGCCGCCCAGCTAGCACTCGACCTCGCCGAGGCCGAGGGTCAGGCCGCCGAGACAGAAGCAGCCCTCGCAGCCCTTCCCGATCTCGCTGCCGCGCGCCAGCGTCTCGCGGCCTGCCGCGCGCGGCTCGCCGAGACGCGCCAGCTTCAGCACGAGCGGCAAAGTGCCAACGACCGCCTCCTCGGCGAGGCGGAGGCGCGGCGCGAGCGCCTCAAGGCGATAGCACTCGAGCGGCAAGGCTGGGAGCGCCGCACGGCGGCCGCCGAGCGTCAACTCGCGGAGCTCGCCGAGCGCGCGCTTGCCGCCGAGCGCGAGCAAAGCGAGCTTGCCGCGCGTCCGGCCGAGATCGCGGCAAGGCGGAGCGCGCTGCTCGACCGCATCGCCGAGGCCGAGGCAAGGCGGCGGCAAGCCGCGGACCGGCTCGCGGCCGCGGAAGGGCTGCTCGCCGAGGCGGACAAGGCGCTCAAGGTGGCCGAAAGCGAGCTTCATGGCGTGCGCGAGGAGCGGGTGCGCCGCGAGGCCGCCGTGGCCGCCGCCGAGCAGGCGAGGACCGCCGTCGTCGAGCGCATCGCCGAGCGGCTCGAGTGCGCGCCCGAGGCGTGCCTCGAGCTCAGCGAGCTCAAGAGTGGCGAAGCGCTGCCTGAGCTCGCCTCGATCGAGAGCCGGCTCCAGCGCCTCGTGAACGAGCGCGAGAACATGGGGCCCGTCAACCTGCGCGCCGAGACCGAGGCGCGCGAGGTCGGGGACCAGATCGTCTCGCTTGAGACCGAGCGGGCCGATCTCGTGGGTGCCATCCAGCGGCTGCGCCACGGCATCGCCGAGCTCAACCGCGAGGGACGCGAGCGCCTCATGGCCTCCTTCGCCGCGGCGAGCGAGCATTTCACCACGCTCTTCACGCGCCTCTTCGGCGGCGGCCGCGCGCATCTCGAGCTCACCGAATCGCCCGACCCGCTCGAGGCCGGGCTCGAGATCCTGGCGAGCCCGCCGGGGAAGAAGCTCCAGGTGCTCTCCTTGCTCTCGGGCGGCGAGCAGGCCTTGACCGCACTAGCGCTCCTCTTCGCCGTGTTCCTGACCAACCCGGCGCCGATCTGCGTGCTCGACGAGGTGGACGCCCCCCTCGATGACGCCAACGTCGACCGCTTCTGCGCGCTCCTCGAGGAGATCGCGCGCCACTCCGCGACGCGCTTCCTCCTCATCACCCACCACCGCATGACCATGGCGCGCATGGACCGCCTCTTCGGCGTCACCATGCCCGAGCGCGGCGTGAGCCAGCTCGTCTCCGTCGACCTCGAGGTCGCCGACAGCCTGCGCGCGACGGCGTGAGCGCCCTCACCAGGCGGTTTCCTTCGCCCTCGGTGCCAACTATGCCCTCGCGGGGCAATCGACTATAATTGCTCACTTCTGAATCCGACATTCAGAGGAAGACGGCACTAGAGACATTCCCGATGTGATGGAAGCATCCCCCTCACCCTACCCTCTCCCCCGACGCGGGGGAGAGGGTTGCGTAGGCTTAGCGAGGCAAAGCCGAGCGTAGCCGTTTGACGCCAGCCGAACATGCCAGTGGCATGTTCGGCTGGCGTCAAAGGGTGAGGGGGTGATTCCACGCTTTCGGGATTTGCTCTAAGGCACGATTGGAGAGGGCCGATGAAGGACATCAAGGCAACGTCGTTGCAGGTCGCGAGCGGTACGCTCGCGCTATTGGATAGATTGTCACTTGTTCTCGTAGAGAAAAAAGTTCTGACCAGGAAGGAGGCCGACCAGATCGTGAAAGGTGCCATTGCTGATTTGCGGAAATGCGGTGATCCGACCGTCCAGAGTGCTGCCGATTTCCTTCGCGATTTTTACAAACCGCGCGGCAGGGTTCGGGCGAAGAAGAACTAAAATCTTTATCCCCGAGGCCGCCGACAGCTTGCGCGCGACGGCGTGAGGCCGTCGCAGTCCCTCACCCTTCCCATCCCCGGGCACTTCGTCCCGGGGATGGGCCCCTTCCCTCTCCCGCTTGCGGGAGAGGGGGATCGAGAGCTCCTCGCGCGGCCCTCGCTCGCCGCCGCAAACGCCCGATTCCGGCCGTTTTGCCGCAGCTTCTCGTTCTTGACAGGCTGGGACCCGCTCCTTATCGTGCGCCCGCGATTTCGGCCCGCAAGCCGTCCGATCGAGGGTTCGGACCAAGCCTTGGGGAAGCATCCCTCTTAGCCCAGGCAGGCGTTCCCATGACCGAGCGGAAGCCTCCGCATTCCCTCGCAGCACTCGACGCCCGCGTGCGCGAGGCGCAGAGCCGGCAAGCCGGTGCCAAGCCTCGAGAGCCCGCCCAAGCGGCGGGTGCGAGTGCGCTCGGATTCGCCTGGCGCGTCGGGCTCGAGCTGGTCTCGGCCCTCGTGGTCGGCGTGGCGATCGGCTACCTGCTCGATCGCTGGCTCGGCACGAAGCCGTGGCTGCTGATCCTCTTCTTCGTGCTGGGATCGGCGGCGGGCTTGCTCAACGTCTTCCGGTTGACGAGCGGGCTGGGAGGCACGGTCGGCTACCGCAAGACGCCGGAGGCAGGGGCCGCGACGCAGCACCGCGGCAACGACGACGACGAAGACCAGTAGACGGAGAGATCATGGCGCAAGCCGGCGGCCACAGCCCCCTCGAGCAGTTCAGGATCGAGCCGATCGTGCCCATTCACCTGGGCAAGTTCGACGTCTCCTTCACCAACTCGTCCCTCGTGATGGTGATAGCACTCCTCCTGATCACCGCATTCCTGCTTCTCGGCATGCGGCGGCAGGCGCTCGTGCCGGGGCCGCTGCAATCCATGGCGGAGATCGCCTACGAGTTCGTCGCCAATCTCCTGCGCGACACGATCGGGAACGAAGGCAAGCGCTATTTCCCCATCGTCTTCACGATCTTCATGTTCGTGCTCTTCGGCAACCTCATCGGCCTGGTGCCGTTCAGCTTCACCTTCACGAGCCACATCATCGTCACCTTCGCGCTCGCGATCGCGGTCTTCATCGGGGTGACGATCCTCGCGATCGCGCGCCACGGTTGGCGCTTCGCGAAATTCTTCGTGCCGCCCGGCGTGTCGGTCGCCCTCTGGCCGCTTCTCATCCCGATCGAGATCATCTCCTATCTCTCGCGGCCGATAAGTCTTTCGGTGCGGCTCTTCGCCAACATGCTGGCCGGCCACACGCTGCTCAAGGTTTTCGCCGGCTTCGTCTTCGCACTCGGGTTCGCGGGCTTCGTCCCGCTCGGCTTCGTGGTGGCGCTCTCCGGGCTCGAGTTCCTGATCGCCTTCCTGCAGGCCTACGTCTTCGCCATTCTCACCTGCCTCTACATCAACGACGCGCTGCACCTTCACTGAGTTGGCGGAAGGTGCCGGTGCGGACATGAGGACGCCTCTAGAGACCAACGCAACCCAGGGGATCTAACGATGGAACTCGCAGCCGCGAAAGTCATTGGTGCCGGCCTCGCCGTGATCGGCGTGTTGGGGTCGGGAATCGGCATCGGCACCATCTTTGCCGCCTTCATCACAGCTGTCGGGCGCAACCCGGCGGCGCGCGGCGATGTGTTCACGATGACGATGCTCGGCTTCGCCCTCGTCGAGGCCATCGCACTCTACGCGCTCGTCATCGCCCTCGTCATTCTGTTCGGCTAGCGCCACGGCCCGGCCGCACGCGGCGCGCGCGGCCAAGGAGACGGCAATGCCCCAGCTCGATCCGACGCACTTCGCGAGCCAGCTCTTCTGGCTGGCACTCACCTTCATCCCGCTTTTCTTCATCCTCTGGAAGGTGGCGCTGCCGAGGGTGGCGGCGGTGATCGAGGCGCGCAACGCGCGCATCGCCGCGGATCTCGATCAGGCGGCCAGGCTGCGGGACGAGGCCAAGGCGGTGCTGGAGCACTACGAGGCCACGCTCAAGGACGCGCATGAGAAGGGGCGCGCTTCCTTGCGCAAGACGGCCGAGGAGATGGCGGCCGCGAGTGCCAAGCGCCACGCCGAGCTGGCGCGCGAGCTCGCGGAGCGCATCGGCGAGGCCGAGACGCGCATCGCGTCTGCGCGCGACGCGGCCGTTGCCAACATCCGCGGCGTCGCCGGCGAGGCGGCGCAGGCCGCGACCGAGCGGCTCATCGGCGTCAAGGTCGCGGGGGCGGCCTTGGCCCAAGCCGTTGCCGAGGCCGCGGGGGAGAAGCGCTGATGGAGTTTCTTCGCGACGCGGAGTTCTGGGTCGCGGTCGCCTTCGTCATCCTCATCGCGGCCGTGTGGAAGCCGGTCAAGCGCTCGCTCTCGGCGAGCCTGGACGCGCGCGCGGCCAAGATCAGGAGCGAGCTCGAGGAGGCCCGCCGCCTCGTCGAGGAGGCCCGCGCGCTCCTTGCCGAATATCAGGCAAAGCAGGAGCAGGCGCTTTCCGAGGCCGAGGGCATCATGCGCCACGCGGCGGCGGAGGCCGAGCGCAACCGCCAAGCGGCCGAGGGCGATCTCGCCGCCTCGCTTCGGCGCCGCGAGCAGCAGGC